>NZ_JBYSYM010000002.1:0-386182 GCF_058783375.1 Acidovorax sp. FW305-C-20-28
CTTGTTGAGGGAGTCGTCAGTATCTACAACGATGCTCTTGAACGCCAGGTTTTACGGGGATGAAATTCAACAGCCTGTTAGCTGCGAAAGCGCTTGCGCGTCAGCGCCAGGGCGACCCAGAAGGCCACCACCGTGGTCACCACCAGCACCAGGCCGTGGCGCCAGGGGTGGGCGGGCCACTGGTCCATGAACAGAGGCCGCACCAGTTCCACCGCATTCGTCAGCGGCAGCCAGTCGGAGATGGCGCGCACGATGGGCGGCAACTGCTCGCGCGGGAAGAACACGCCCGAGAGGAACATCATGGGCGTGAGCACCAGCGTGAAATAGTAGGTGAAGAAGTCGTAGCCCTTGGCCAGCGCGTTGAAGATCAGCGCGATGCTGGAGAACATGATGCCCACGCCGAGCAGCACCGGCCAGGCCACCAGCAGCTTGGGGCTGTGGCTGATGCCCAGCGCCAGCATCACTCCGAGGATGGCGGTCACGGTGAACAAGGCCTTGAAGGCAGCCCAGAGCATCTCGGCCAGCACCACGTCGTCCAGGCGCACGGGGGCGTTCATGATGCCGTCCCAGGTCTTTTGCACATGCATGCGCGAGAAGGCCGAGTACAGAGCCTCGAAGCTGGCGGCATTCATCGCGCTCATGCAGATCGAGCCGCTGGCCAGGAACAGGATGTAGGGCACCCGCGTGCCTTCGCCCACGTTCACCTGGCCCACCAGCGCCCCCATGCCGTAGCCGAAGGCCACCAGCCACATCAAGGGCTCGGCGATGTTGCCCACCAGGCTGGGGATGGCCAGCTTGCGCCAGACCAGCAGGTTGCGCAGGAACACGGGCCACCAGCGCGCCGACAGCGAAGGCGGCATCCACACGGATGGTGTGGGCGGTGGCAGCGGGGCCGATGGGGTGGTGGTCGCGGCGGTTTGCATGTCCCTATTGTGCTGTGCATTGGCCGGGCATGCCCATTGCTTGCGCCTGGCGCATGAGCGCCACCGTCCTGCACCTGCCTCCCTCCGCCCCCACACTGTGGCGCGAGCGGCTCGGGCTGCTGCTCGAATCCACGGGGGAAGGCGTGTTCGGCATCGACCTGGCGGGCGACTGCATGTTCATCAACCGGGCCGGCGCGCGCATGCTCGGCTTTGCGGCCGAGGAGGTGATGGGGCGCAACATGCATGCGCTCACCCACCATTCCCACCCCGATGGCAGCCCCTATGCCGACAGCGACTGCCCCATCTTCAACGCCTTTCGCAGCGGCCTCCCATGCCGGGTGGACAGCGAGGTCTTCTGGCGCCGCGACGGCACGGCCTTCGCGGTGGAGTATTCGAGCCACCCCATCGTGGAGGAGGGGCGGGTGCAGGGCGCGGTGATCACCTTCCTGGACATCAGCGAGCGCAGGCGCGCGGCCAGCGAGCTGCAGCGGGCGCACGACGAACTGGCCCGCGCCAACGACGAACTGGAGCGCCGTGTGGCCGCGCGCACGCAGGAGCTGTCGCAGGCCCTGGGCCAGCTGCGCGAGCTGTCGGCCTACTCGGAACAGGTGCGCGAGGACGAGCGCACACGCATCGCACGCGAGGTGCACGACGAGCTGGGCAGCCTGCTGGTGGCCCTCAAGATGGACGTGAACTGGCTGCACAAGCGCCTGGGCGAGCAGGGCGCCCGCACGCCCGAGGCCGCGGACGGCATGCGCCAGCAGATGCGCTGCAAGTGCCAGAACATGAGCCGGCTGATCGAGAATGCGGTGGACAACGTGGGCCGCATCATCACCGACCTGCGCCCCAGCATCCTGGACCACCAGGGCCTGTGGGCGGCGCTCGAATGGCAGGCCCAGGAATTCGTGCAGTCGGCGGAATTGCAGCTGGACTGGCAGATGGACGTGCCCGAGGCGCTGCACCTGCCCGAGCCGGCCGCCATCGCGGTGTTCCGCATCTTCCAGGAGATGCTGAGCAACGTGGGGCGCCACGCCCAGGCCAATGCCATCGCGGTCCGCATCGCTACCCGGGAGCAGCAATTGCAGTTGTGCGTGCAGGACAACGGCGTGGGCGCCACGCGCCAGGCGCTGGAGGCGCCCACCGCCTACGGCGTGATGGGCATGCGCGAGCGTGCGCGCCAGCTGGGCGGGCACCTCACGATCACCAGCGAACCCGGCGAAGGCTCCTGCCTGCAGCTGAGCATCCCGCTGGAGGCGATGGCATGAGCACCGCCAGCGTGCGCGTGCTCCTCGGCGACGACCACCGCATCGTGCGCGAGGGCCTGAAGCAGGTGCTGGGCGACCCCGCCAACGGCCTGCCCGAGATCGTGGTCGCGGCCGAGGCCACGGGCGGTCAGGAGGTCCTGGACCAGGTGGCCGGGCTCGGCGGCACGGCGGGCCTGGACCTGGTGCTGCTCGATATCGCCATGCCCGGCATGGACGGGCTGGAGGTGCTGCAGGTGCTGCGCAAGGCCTGGCCGGGCCTGCCGGTGCTGATGCTCAGCACCTACCCCGAACGGCAGTACGCGGTGCGCTGCATCCAGATGGGCGCGGCCGGCTACCTGCACAAGAGCGCCGACCCCGACGACATGGTGGCCGCCGTGCGCAAGGTGGCGGCCGGCGGCCGCTACCTCACGGAGGCCACGGCCCAGGCGCTGGCGGGTGCCGTGGAGCGCACCGGGGTGGTGCGAACTGCCCAGCAGGGCATGCCAGCCGGGGTGGACGCGCTATCGTACCGGGAGCACCAGGTGTTCCGCCTGCTCACCGCGGGGCAGAGCGTGGGCGAAATTGGTGCACAGCTCAAGCTCGCGCCCAACACGGTCAGCACCTACCGCGCCCGCATCCTCGAAAAGACCGGCGCGCGCAACGATGTGGAGCTGGCCCTGCTGGCGCGCGGCACGCCAGCGGAGTGATTTCACGGCCTTGCAGGCCCGGTTTGTAGTGCTGCCCCTACACGCTGTAGACAACGCACCTGCGAATTCATGACACCGGGCCGGTGGGGCCGGCAACTGGCCCGTGCCTTGCGTAGCGGCTGGCATCAACTTCACCGAGGTGTGCCATGTCCGAATTCTTCTCGCCTTTCGATGCCGACCGCCCGTTGATGCTCAAGTGCAGCTGCGGCCGCGACCACACGGCGGCCGACCACCATGCCGAGGCGTCGGCCGACGCCGCAGCCGCCACCCTGCGCCAGCGCAGCCTCACGAGCGAGTTCGAGGCCTACAGCAACGAATTCATCGAGGCCACCCTGGTCAAGGCCCTGTTCCCGCAAGACGCCATGCGCCGCCGCTTCATCAAGGCCGTGGGCAAGGGCACGGCCATGGCCGCCATCGCCAGCGTGCTGCCCGTGGCCAGCATGCAGGCCATGGCACAGGAAAAAGGCGCGCTGGAGAAGACCAACCTCAAGATCGGCTTCATCCCGATCACCTGCGCCACGCCGCTGATCATGGCCCACCCGCTGGGCTTCTACAGCAAGCAGGGCCTGAATGTCGAAGTCACCAAGACGGCGGGATGGGCGCTGATCCGCGACAAGATGATCAACAAGGAGTACGACGCCACGCACTTCCTCTCGCCCATGCCGCTGGCCATCTCCATGGGCCTCGGGTCCAACGCCACGCCGATGAACGTGGCCACCATCCAGAATGTGAACGGCCAGGCCATCACGCTGAGCCTCAAGCACAAAGACAACCGCGACCCCAAGAACTGGAAAGGCTTCAAGTTCGCGATCCCCTTCGAGTACAGCATGCACAACTTCCTGCTGCGCTACTACCTGGCCGAGGCCGGCCTCAACCCCGATACCGACGTGCAACTGCGCGTGGTGCCGCCGGCCGAGATGGTGGCCAACCTGCGCGCGGGCAACATCGACGGTTTCCTCGGCCCCGATCCGTTCAACCAGCGCGCGGTGTTCGAGGAAGTCGGTTTCATCCACGTGCTCACCAAGGACCTGTGGAACGGCCACCCCTGCTGCGCCTTCGGCACCAGCACCGAGTTCATCCAGAAGAACCCCAACACCTTCGCCGCGCTGTACCGCGCCGTGCTCACCTCGGCCGCCATGGCGCGCGACCCCAAGAACCGCGAGCTGATCGCCAAGGTGATCGCGCCCCAGGCCTATCTGAACCAGCCCGAGGCCGTGCTCAACCAGGTGCTCACCGGCAAGTTCGCCGACGGCCTGGGCAAGATCCAGAACGTGCCCGACCGCGCCGACTTCGACCCCATGCCCTGGCAGAGCATGGCCGTGTGGATGCTCACGCAGATGCAGCGCTGGGGCTACATCAAGGGCGATGTGGACTACAAGCAGATCGCCGAGAAGGTCTTCCTCATCACCGATGCCAAGAAGCAGATGAAGGCCCTGGACCAGAAGGTGCCTGACGGCGCCTACCCCAAGTTCACCATCATGGGCCGCGAGTTCGATGCCGCGAAAGCGAGCGACTACGCCAAGAGCTTCCCGATCCGCAAGGTGGCTTGAGATGTCTCCGTCCAAGAACCTTCACCTGCGCGCGGGCCTGCTGTCCGTGCTGATCTTCCTGGCGGTGCTCGGCATCTGGTATGTGGCAACGGCCTCGTCCGGATCGGGCGGCAGCGCGGCCGGCATGACGGCCGAGCAGATCGAGTACGCCAAGATGATGGGCAAGGACCCGGGCGCCAGCACCAAGAGCAGCGGCTTCCCCACCCTGGCCGAGATGGGCACCACGGTCTGGGGCCATGTGTCCAACCCGTTCTATGACAACGGGCCCAACGACAAGGGCATTGCCATCCAGCTCGCGCATTCGCTGGGCCGCGTGGCGCTGGGCTTCGGCCTGGCCTGTCTGGTGGCGATTCCGCTGGGTTTCGTGATCGGCATGTCGCCGCTGCTGCGCCGCGCCTTCGATCCCTTCATCCAGGTGCTCAAGCCCATCAGCCCGCTCGCCTGGATGCCGCTGGCGCTCTACACCATCAAGGACTCGTCGATCTCGGGCATCTTCGTGATCTTCATCTGCTCGGTCTGGCCCATGCTGGTGAACACGGCCTTCGGCGTGGCCTCGGTCAAGCGCGAATGGCTCAACGTCTCGGCCACGCTGCAGGTCAACCCGCTGCGCAAGGCCTTCCTGGTGATCCTGCCGGCGGCGGCGCCCACCATCCTCACGGGCATGCGCATCAGCATGGGCATCGCCTGGCTGGTGATCGTGGCCGCCGAGATGCTGGTGGGCGGCACGGGCATCGGCTACTTCGTGTGGAACGAGTGGAACAACCTGTCGCTGACCAACGTGATTTTCGCCATCCTGGTGATCGGCGTGGTCGGCATGCTGCTCGACCTGCTCTTCGGCCAACTGCAGAAGGTGGTGACCTATGTGGAGTGATGTCGCCCAGCGCCCCGCCGCATCCACCACCCCTGATGCCCACCCGCAACGAAAGGCCCCGTCCGTGACCTCCGGTTTCCTTCAGATCGACCGGCTCAGCAAGGCCTTCGTGCCGGCCAAGCCGGTGTTCGCCGACGTCTCGTTCACGCTCGACAAGGGCGAGTTCGTCTGCATCATCGGCCACTCGGGCTGTGGCAAGACCACCATCCTCAACGTGCTGGCGGGGCTCGATACCGCTACTTCGGGCACCGTCATCATGGACGGGCGCGAGGTCGCCGGCCCCAGCCTGGACCGGGGCGTGGTGTTCCAGAGCCATGCACTCATGCCCTGGCTCACGGTGCGCCAGAACATCGCCTTCGCGGTCAAGTCGCGCTGGCCGGACTGGAAGGCCGCGCAGGTCGATGCGCATGTGGAGAAATTCGTTGCCCTGGTGGGGCTCACGCCCGCCATCGACAAGAAGCCCTCGCAACTGTCGGGCGGCATGAAGCAGCGCGTGGGCATTGCGCGCGCCTTTTCCATCCAGCCCAAGATGCTGCTGCTCGACGAGCCCTTCGGCGCGCTCGACGCGCTCACGCGCGGAACCATCCAGGACGAGCTCATGGCCATCGTGCGCCAGACGCAGCAGACGGTGTTCATGATCACCCACGACGTGGACGAGGCCATCCTGCTGTCCGACCGCATCCTGCTCATGAGCAACGGCAACGAGTCGCCCGCGGGCTACCACCCGGGTGGCATCGCCGAGGTGGTGGTGAACCCGCTGCCACGCGAACGCACGCGCAGCAGCCTGCACCACCTGGACGGCTACTACGCGCTGCGCAACCACATCGTGGACTTTCTCGTGACCCGGGCCAAGGCCCACTGATCCCGCCGGCCGCCAGCCCCGCCGTGCTGCCCGACCAGGTGGCAGGGAGGGCTGCACCCCCGATGTTTTCCCCTGCCCTCAGTCAAAACCCATCCAACCCAAGGAGCCATCACCATGAACCGCAACGACGTCACCGAAAAGATCATCAGCACCAAGGTCGCCAAGGGCCTGCAATGGGATGCCATTGCCAAGAAGGTCGGCCAGTCCAAGGAATGGACCACGGCCCTGTGCCTGGGCCAGATGACGGCATCGGCCGAACAGGCCAAGGTGCTGGGCAAGATCTTCGGCCTCACGGCCGAAGAGCAGAAGTGGCTGCAGGTCGTGCCCTACAAGGGCTCGCTGCCAACGCCCGTGCCCACCGACCCGCTGATCTACCGCTGGTACGAGATCGTCAGCGTCTACGGCACCACCATCAAGGAACTGATCCATGAGGAGTTCGGCGACGGCATCATGAGCGCCATCGACTTCAGCATGGACATCACGCGCGAGGCCGACCCCAAGGGCGACCGCGTCAACGTGGTGCTCTCCGGCAAGTTCCTGCCCTACAAGCAGTATTGAGGCGCTCCCGGCCCGCAGCTCAGGGTCAGAGCACCTTGACTGCCCGGCCAATGAACTGGATGGGGCCCGTGGGCTTGCCGATGGGCGAGCCAGTGGGCGGCTCCAGCGTCAGCTCGAAGAGCTGGTTGGGCTGCAGCGGCGGCAGCTTGTCGAGCTGCACCTGCAGCGGCTGGCCAGGCTTGACCAGGCCCAGGGAGACGGGGCCATTCCAGTCGTCGGCCTTGGTCCAGAATTCCAGCGCCTTGTCGGCCGGTACCTCGGCCACGCCCAGCGGTATGAGGCTGATCTCGCGTGGCGAGCTGGCCTGCACTACCCAGCCGGGGGCCTTGTCCTGCGGCGCCACCAGCACCACCATGAAGGTCGGCGGTGCCGCCACGGGCGCGGTGCGGGTGACCAGCACCGCTGCCAGCAGGGCCGCCATGGCAAAGCCGGAGCCTGCGAGCGCGCGCCACAGGCCCAGGTGGTTCCACCAGCCCTCGGAGCTGCTGCGCGCCGGCACCACCGCTGTGGCGGTTTGCGGCTGTTGGCGCAGGCCTTGCAGCGATGCCTCGATGCGCGAGGCCAGGTGCACCGGCAGCGGCACGGGCTCGGCCAACAGGGTCAGCGGCAGCAGCCGCTCCTCCCAGTCGTTCACCGCCTGCTGCAGCTCGGGCTCTGTGGCCAGGCGCTGCGATACGGCCAGGCGTTCGGCCGCGGGCAGCGTGCCCAGCACGTATTCGCCGGCCAGCACTTGCAGGTCGCCATGCGGGTCTTCGGGGTAGGGCGTGCTCATGCCATGCACTCCCGCAGCGAGGTCAGGCTGCGCCGTATCCAGGCCTTCACGGTGCCCAGCGGCGCGCCCAGGCGCTCGGCGATCTCGCCATGCGAACAGCCTTCCACATAGGCGTGCAGCACGCAGTTGCGGCGCGCGGGCTCCAGCGCCTCCAGGCAGTGCTGCAGCCGGCCCAGGCTGACGTTCAGCTCGAAGCTGCTGGCGGCATCGTGGAAGGCCTGCACGGACATGTCGGCCTCCAGGGTGTGGGTGGTTTCCTCGTCGATGTCGACGTGGCGGCGCGCGTTGCGCACGGCGTTGAGCGCCAGGTGGCGCACCACGCTGTAGATCCAGCCGCGCGCGCTGCCCCGCGCCGCGTCGTAGCCTGCGGCCCGGCTCCAGATGTTCACGCAGGCGTCGTGCACGATGTCCTCGGCCAGCGCACGCTGGCGCACGATGCGCAGCGCCACGCCCAGCATGCGCGGGCCTTCGTGCTCGTACAGCCGGCGCATGGCCTGGCGGTCGCCGGCCGCGCAGGCGGCCAGTGCCGCTTCGTAGTCAAAATCGCCAGGGGTTTCAGGCACGGGTTGCGAAGGGCTCGGCACGGTCGTCGAATGGCTGCGTGGCGCAGTGCGCGCACCCAGGGCGTGGCTGCATCCTAGCCCACTAGGCCACGCTTTCGCACGCAATCCCCAGGAGTCCAGGGGATTGCGTTCTTCTCGCTGGAAAGAGTGGCGCTTACGCGGCCTTCCAGAAGATGTAGTCCGCCTGGTACTTCACGATCTGGCGCTCGCCCTTGTTGGCCGCGCTGCATGCGGCCGCGGGGGCGGCGCCGCCCTTCAAGGCCACGCGCTGGATATAGGTCACGCCGGTCATGGCGCCAGAGCCCATGGCCGGGTTGGCTTTCACGAGTTGGTAGGGGATGTTGCCGGCACCGGCCGGGGCCACCGCGACCTGGGTGGCAGTCAGCTTGGAGCCGTCCTTGGATTCCCAGGTGGCGGGTGGGCCGTAGTAGGTGCCTACCTGCTTGCCGCCGCGGTCGTTGAGAACGGCCTTGGGGCCGACGAAGAACCATTCGGTCTGGCCGGGGGCATTGGCCTTGTCGCGGCATTCGTAGGTGATCTCGCCCACGCCCACGGTCTCCATGGCGACCTTGTTGCCACCGGGCACCTTGACGGTGTCCGGCAGGCTGTCCTGCGAGAACATGGGGCCGGACGACATCATCGAACCGCAGGCCGTCAGCAGGGCCGCTGCGGCGATGGCACCGGTCAGGGGGGCGAGACGGGAGAGGGTAGCTGGGTTGGTCATAGCGTTTCTCTTCTTCAAATGGGTTGAAAGAACAGCAGCAAAAGGGGGCTGCTGCAGGTACTACCCGCGAGAACGCCGTTTGGATGCACGTGTGGTGCAATTTCCTGAAAATATTTTTGGAACCCCTTTCTCAGAGGGTCATGGGCCAGGAACTGGTCTTGACGCGTATGGGCAAGGGCCGGTGCTCATAGGGCAGGTCTGCCGCGCCCGTGATCGCGGCGGCGATGGTGCGTGCCTGGCGTGCAATCGGTTCGATGAAACGGCTGGCCTGCCCGCCGATGGTGATGCAGTCGCCCAGGGCATGGATGCCCGGCACGCTGGTCTGCAATTGTTCTGGCGTCACGGCGATGCCACCGTCCCAGGCCAGGCCGGCGCTGTGCGCCAGGCGCGTGGGGGTCTGCAGGCCTGCGGCCACGATCACCTGGTCGGCTGTGAACTGGCGGCCATCGATGGTGGTCAGCTGCAAGGTGCCGTCGGGCGCGGGTGCCGGCAGGGTGTCGAGGGAGGCCACGCGCACGCCGCCCACGAATGCAATGGGAAGCCGGGACCACGCGGCCAGCAGTTCGTGGGCGCGGGCTTCGCCGGCACAGCGTGCCAGGGGCAGGGCTTCGGTGTCCAGCAGCGTGATGCTGTGGCCGCCCAGGGCCAAGTCGTTGGCCAGTTCGCAGCCAATGAGGCCGGCGCCCACGATGAGCACGCGGCGCGGCGTGTGGCCCAGGGCAGTGCGCAGGCGCTGGTAGGCCTGCAGGTGGTTGATGCGCCAGCACAGCGCCGCCGGCAGGCCGGGAGGCAGGGCCGCTTGCGCGCCATGGGCCAGCACCAGGTGCCGGTAGCGCAGGGGGCCGCGCGTGGTGCGCAGCGTGCCGCCGCCGCCGGCGGCGGACGGTTCCACGCGCACGGCGTAGGTGTGGGCCAGCAGGCGCACGTTCAGCCGGGCTGCCGCGGCGGTGCCGGTTTCGCGCACCAGGCGTTCGGGGGGCAGGTGCCTGGCCATGGCGATGGACAGCTGTGGCTTGTCGTACAGGTCCCCGCTGCAGTCGGTCACCAGGGTGATGGGCCGCTGCGGATCCAGCGCGCGCAGGGCCTCGGCCATCTGCCAGCCGGCACGGCCCGCGCCCACGATGAGTACGCCGGGGTCGGTCTGGCGCCGTGCCGGGATCGGCGCGCTGCTGCTGCGTGCCTGGGCCTTGAGCGCCTCCATGCTGGGTGCCAGATAGGGCTCGAAATCGTTCTTGTTCACGCCGCACAGCGGGCAGGCCCAATCGTCGGGAATGTCGGCGTAGCGGGTGCCGGGTGGCAGGCCGCCATCGGGGTCGCCCTGCTCCTCATCGTAGATGTAGCCGCAGGCGTGGCAGATGTACTGCAGCCAGGAGTCGTCGGCCAGCGCGGTGTGGGTGGCTGTGGCTGCGCTCATGAAGGCATCTCCTCGGTGGACAGGCGCGCGATCTCCTTGCGCAGGTGCTTGATGGCCGGCGTGACGATGGCCACGAAGTGCGATTCGCGCACCCGGCGCTGCACGTCGGAGCTCATCAGGTAGCCGCGCGCGCCCTGGTGCATCAGGGCCGATTGGGCGGCGCGCAGGCACAGCTCGGCACCATGGGCGCGCGCGTCCAGCACGTCGATGAAGAATTCGGTACGGGTGTCGAACGGCGTCTCGGCCAGGCGCATCACGCGCGCGGTCAGCGCGTCGAGCTCGGCCTGCAGGGCATCGGGCCGGTCTTCAAGGAACTGGTTCACATGGCCGAGCTGGGCCTCCACCGCCCACATGGAGTCGATGGCACCCTGGGTGACGCCCACGGCCATGCCACATTGCAGCATGACGAAGGCGGCGCGGATGCGTGCGATGGTCGGGCGTGTCGGGTCGGCGATGGTGTGCTCCGCCCCCACGAAGTGGTCCTTGAGCCGCAGCGCATAGGTGCCCGTGCCCTCCATGCCCGAAAAGCTCGGGCACTCGCGCATCTCCACGCCCGGGGCATCGCAGCGCAGCAGGAACATCAGCTCGCGCGGGGCGGCGCCCTCGGGCTGGGCAATCGCGGCTACGGCGCCGCAGTAGTGGTCAGGCCCCAGGTTGCTGACCCAGGGCAGGGTGCCGTTCACGAGGTAGCCGCCGTCCACCGGCGTGGCCTGGAGCAGCAGGCTTTCGATCTGGGCATAGCTCTTCATGGGGTTGGAGAGTGCGGTTCCGCCCAGGCCCGCGCCGCTGGCGTGCCGCTGCAGCACCTCGCCCATCAGCGCCGGATTGCCTGATTGCTGCAGGTACAGCCCGCACACTGCCTGGCACCAGAGCATGAAGCCGGTGGCGCCGCACACGCGCGAGACCTCGGCCATGGCGCGGATGGCCAGGCCATAGTCCGCCGGGCCGGCCGTGCTGTCCAGGTGCACCCCCATGGCACCTACAGCGCCCAACTGTTGCAGTTCGGCGCGCGGGTAATAGCCCACGCGGTCGATGGCCTCGGCCTGCGCGGCCAGCGGGCCCTGGGCGATGGCGCGCACGGCGGCGATCAGGGCGTCGCCCCGCAGGGCGCCTTCCAGGTGGAGTTGGGGAGGGAGGTCGGCGGGTTTCATGGGGGCGGGCTCCTGGGGTGTGCGCGGCAGGGCAAAGACGGCGAGGGGGCTCAGTCGGCCAGGCTGATCTCGAACGGAATGGGGTTGCGCATGCTGTTGGCCACGGGTGAGTAGAAGTTGGCGTGCTGCACGATCTCGTCGAGCACCTCGCGCGGCGCATCGCCTTCGACCAGCACCTTCACGCGGATGGCCTGGAAGCCCATTTCGGGTGGCAGCTTCTGCAGCGCACCGCCGGCACCCCAGGCGGCGGGGTTGCCGATGTCGCCTTCCATGAAGACCTCGATCTTGCTGAGCTTCACCTGCTTCCAGGTGGCCACGGCGGTGATGCCCACGGCCAGGCAGCCGCCCAGGCCCGAGAGCACGATCTCGCCCGGTGCCGGCGCCGTGTCCTGGCCGAACAGGTGCAGCGGCTCGTCCACCACCACGGGCGTGTGGTTGCCCACGGTGCTCAGCGAGCGGTACTGGCCTTCCATCACCGTGTGGACCTTGTTGGTGCCGCGGCTCGCCGGGTTGTTGCGGCCTTTCTCGGCAAAGGCCATCAGGCCATCGCGGTCGATGGGGCGCAGGGCCGTATGGATGGTGGTGACAGGGGCAGCGGGTTCCAGCAGATCGGTGGACATGGTTTTCCTTGGAGGGTTGAGAGACGAGAAAGAAAAAAGGGGGCGGGGCAGGGGCCCCGCAGGGATTCAGGCCGCCAGGGCCAGCGCCGGCTTTCTGGCCGGGCGCAGCAGGGGCAGACCGCTTTCGATGGGCAGCTTGTCGTCGCGCGACCATTCGTTCCACGAGCCGAAATACATGCGCACATCGGCAAAGCCGGCCTGCTTGAGCGCCAGGAAGGTGTTGGACGCGCGTGCACCCTTGAAGCAGTACAGGTACACCGTGTCGCTCGGCGCAATGCCGGCGGTGGCGCATTCCGCGCGCACCTCGTCGGGCGACTTGAACACCGGGCCCTGGGGCGAGGGCTTCATGAAGCGGTACCACTCCACCCACTTGGCGCCCGGCAGGCGGCCCTTGCGCGGCGCGAAATCCTTGCCGTAGGGGCTGGAGCTCTCGCCAATCCATTCGTCCACGTCGCGCACGTCCAGCAGCACGGTGTCGGTGCCCAGGGCCTCGGCCACATCGTCCTTGGTCAGCATCACGTCGGCCGTGGCCAGGGTGGTCGGGAAGATCGCGGGCGTGGGCACCACGGCCTCGGTGGAGACGGGCAGTTCGGCCGCCTTCCAGGCCGAGTAGCCGCCGTTCAATACTTTGACCTTGGGGTAGCCCAGCCAGGTCAGCAGGTAGTAGCCGCGGCAGGACTGGCCGTAGCCGCTGTTCAGGGCGTCTTCGTAGAACACCGCCGTTTCGGCACCCGACAGGCCGATGGCCCCCAGGTGCGCGGCAAAGGTGTCCTTGAGCTCCTGCAGCCCTTCAGGGCTGGACGTGGCCAGGAAGGTGAAGGTCTCGCGCAGGTTGACCGCGCCCGGGATGTGGCCCAGGGCGTAGGTGTCGGCGTCGCGGGTGTCGATCAGCACGACGGGCTCTGCAGCCTGCAGGGCCTGCAGCTGGGTGGGCGAGATCAGGACGGCGTCGGAATCGGTGCTCATGGGAAACCTTTCGGTGCGGTGGTGGGCAGGATGGCCTGCGTCCCTTACCGCAACAGGTGTGCCAAAGGCGCAAAATTGCGTTCTGATCTCTGAGTATTGTTGCCTGTTCTTTGTTGATTGCTATCGTATGAGGAGCAAATTTGACCGTCTTGCATGCGCCGACACCAAGTCACGGCGGGATGCTGTGGACACAGTGTCGACAAATTGTCGACACAGGTACCGCTCAGCGCAGCCCTGCCTTGCGCAGCCGGTAGCTGAACTGGCGCAGGGTCAGCCCCAGGCTCTGGGCAGCGCGCGACTGGTTGCCGTGGTGCTCTGCCAGGGCGCTCCGCAGGGCCTGCGCGCTGTGGGAGTGGGCGGGGGTGTAGTCACGCACCAGCGGAGGCTCTGCGGGGGGCGGTGGCGCCACGGTGGCAGGCGCTGCCGCGCCGGGCAGGAAGCGGTCCAGCTGTGCGCCCGTCACCAGCGTGCCATCGGCCAGCAGCACCAGCCGCTCAATCACATTGCCCAGCTCGCGGATGTTGCCGGGCCAGGGCTGCGCCTCCAGCCGCGCCAGCGCGTCGGGCGCCAGGTTCACGTTGCGCTGGTGCGCCTGGTTGGCCCGGCTCACGAAGTGCAGCGCCAGCGCGCGCACGTCCTCGCGCCGCTCGGCCAGCGAGGGCAGGCGGATCGGGATCACGTTGAGCCGGTAGTACAGGTCCTGGCGGAAGTTGCCGGCCTCCACCTCGTGCGCCAGGTCGCGGTTGGTGGCCGCCACCAGGCGCACGTTGACCTTGATCTCGCGCTGGCCGCCCAGGCGCACCAGCGTGCCCTCCTGCAGCGTGCGCAGCAGCTTGGACTGCAGGGCCAGCGGCAGCTCGCCGATCTCGTCGAGGAAGATGGTGCCGCTGTCGGCCTGCTCGAACCAGCCCGCGCGCGCAGCCGTGGCCCCCGTGAACGCGCCGCGCTCGTAGCCGAACAGTTCCGACTCGAACAGCGCGTCCGGTATGGCCGAGCAGTTGACCTTGATGAAGGGCCGGTCGCGCCGGCCGCTGGCCAGGTGCACGGCGCGCGCGAACAGCTCCTTGCCGGTGCCCGATTCGCCCAGCAGCAGCACCGTGGCCTGCGTCTGCGAGACGCGTTCGAGCTCGCCCAGTGCCTGCAGCAGCGGTGGCGAGTTGCCGATCAGGCCGTAGCGCGCGCTCTTGGTGTTGAGCGCGTTGGCCAGCACGGCATTGCGCGCCTCCAGCTGGCGCGTCTGTTCGGCCACCAGGGCTTCGAGCTGCAGCAGTTGGCCCACCAGCGTGGCCAGCACGCGCAGCACGGCCAGGTCGTCGTTCAGATGGCGCTGGCGGCTGCGGATGCGGTGGCAGGCCAGCACGCCGATGGGCGCGTGGTGGAGCTCGATGGGCAGAGCGATGAAGGCCACGGTCTCGGGCGGCAGCTGGCTGCGCGCCACGGCGCGGGCCAGGAACAGCGGCTCGGCATCGATGTCCTGCACGATGGCCGGCTGGCCCGTGTCCAGCACCCGGCCGGTGATGCCTTCGCCCCAGGCATAGCGCCCGCGCTGCACCTCGGCCTGGGTCAAGCCGTAGGCATGCTGGATCGAGGCCGTGCGCGGCGCGCCAGCCGCAGTATCGTCCACCAGCACGATGCGCCCGCGGTTCAGGCCCAGCAGCTCGCTCATCAGGTGCAGCATTTCGCGCAGCACCAGCCCGGGCGCCAGGCTGCGGCCGATCAGGCGCATCACCTCGCGCATCAGCAGCAGCTCCTGGGCGTGCCAATCGGGCTGCGCGCGCGGGTGGCCGGGAGAAGGCGGGGCGGTCATGCACCGGCTGTTGCAAGTTCTGCGCCACGCGGGCTCCTCCGGGTGCATTAAAGTCGGCACCCACGGGCCGCCTGGCGGCCCTCCCCAATCACCTTCTGTCGAAAGCACCGCCATGACCACCTTCGGAACCCCCCTGTCCCCCCATGCCACCAAAGTCATGCTCCTGGGGTCGGGTGAGCTCGGCAAGGAGGTGCTGATCGCGCTGCAGCGCCTGGGCGTGGAAACCATTGCGGTGGACCGCTACGAGAACGCACCGGGCCAGCAGGTGGCCCACCACAGCCGCACCATCACCATGAGCGACCCGGCCCAGCTCAAGGCCCTGATCGAGGCCGAGAAGCCCCACCTGGTGGTGCCCGAGATCGAGGCCATCGCCACGCCCATGCTCGAAGAGCTGGAGGCTGCCGGCACCGTGCGCGTGATCCCCACGGCCCGCGCCGCGCGCCTGACCATGGACCGTGAAGGCATCCGCGTGTTGGCTGCCGAGACCCTGGGCCTGCCCACCAGCCCCTACCAATTCTGCAACTCGCTCGAAGAGCTGCAGGCCGCCATCGACGCCGGCATCGGCTACCCCTGCATCGTCAAGCCGGTGATGAGCAGTTCGGGCAAGGGCCAGAGCAAGATCGACGGCCCCGATGACGTGAAGAAGGCCTGGGACTACGCCATGGCCGGCGGCCGTGTGAGCCATGGCCGCGTGATCGTCGAGGGCTTCATCGACTTCGACTACGAGATCACCCAGCTCACGGTGCGCGCCAAGGGCGCCGATGGCCAGATCGAGACCCATTTCTGCGACCCCATCGGCCACGTGCAGGTCAGCGGCGACTACGTGGAAAGCTGGCAGCCCCACCCCATGCACCCGGCCGCGCTGGAGAAATCGCGCCAGATCGCCAAGGCTGTGACCGACAACCTGGGCGGCCAGGGCCTGTTCGGCGTGGAGCTGTTCGTCAAGGGCCAGGACGTCTGGTTCAGCGAAGTGAGCCCGCGCCCGCACGACACCGGCCTGGTGACCCTGTGCACCCAGAACCAGAGCGAGTTCGAGTTGCACGCCCGCGCCATCCTGGGCCTGCCGGTGGACACCAGCCTGCGCAACCCCGGCGCCAGTGCCGTGATCTATGGCGGCGTGGAGGCCGTGGGCATCGTCTTCGACGGCGTGGACGAGGCCCTGCGCGTGCCCAACACCGACCTGCGCCTCTTCGGCAAGCCCGAGAGCTTCACCAAGCGCCGCATGGGCGTGGCCCTGGCGCGCGCGGAGAATGTGGACACCGCGCGCGACAATGCCAAGCTGGCCGCCAGCAAAGTGAAGCCGCGCAAAGCCTGACCGGCCTCAACCGTCCTCGCGGATCTGCCGTCCGGTGAGCTTGAGGAACAGGTCCTCCAGGTTCGCCGGCCGGTGCAGGGTGCGCAGATGCGGGTGCGCACCCAGCGCCTGCAGCAGGGGCTGGGCGTTCTGGGTGTAGAAGAACACCGTCTCGCCACTGATCTCCACGCGTGCGGCGAGGGCGCGCAGCGCGGCGTCCTCGGCCAGGGCCACGGCGCCCAGGCCGAAGACCTCGACCACATCGGGCTCCAGGTGCTGGGCGATCAGCTCGCGCGGGCGGCCCTCGGCGATCTTCCTGCCATGGTCCAGCACCAGCAGGCGCGAGCACAGGCGCTCCGCCTCGTCCATGAAGTGCGTAGTCAGCAGGATGGACTTGCCCTGCTGCAGCAGTAGCTGCAGGCGCTCCCACATCAGGTGGCGGGCCTGCGGGTCCAGGCCCGTGGTGGGCTCGTCCAGCAGCAGCAGGCGCGGGTCATTGACCAGGGCGCGCGCCAGGCTCAGGCGCCGCTTCATGCCGCCCGACAGCTCGCCTGGTTTGGCATTCGCCTTGTGCGTGAGGGCCGCGAATTCGAGCAGTTTGGGCACGCGCTCGTCCATGGCTGCGCCCTTGATGCCAAAGTAGCGGCCGAACACGCGCAGGTTCTCCGCGCAGGTGAAGTCCGGGTCCAGGGTGTCGAACTGCGTGACCACGCCGATCTGCGCCTTGATGGCCAGGGCATCGTGCGGCATGTGCAACGGCCCCGCTCCCGCGGCCGGGTGGAAGCGCACGCTGCCGCTGTCGGGGTTGGTCAGGCCCAGGCACATGCGGATGGTGGTGGTCTTGCCTGCCCCATTGGGGCCGATCACGCCCAGGCATTCCCCAGGGGCGATGGCGAACGAGACATCGTTGACCACCGTGGCTTCGCCATAGCTTTTGCGCAGTTCGCGCACGTCGAATAAATCCGTCATGCACCGATTGTGTGCGATGTGGCGGATCGCCGTGCCCGTGGCGCTGTGATGCCCGTCGACCATCGATGATCTGGCGCAGCCAAGGCCAGCGCCCCCGTGCAAGGGCCGCCCCGCCGCACTGGGGGCGTCCCCCTCAGGGGGAAAGGCGCGCAGCGACTCAGGGGGGGTCAGGCTTCCACCATGCGGCCTCTTCCCTGGGCCTTGGCCAAGTAGAGTGCGGCATCGGCCCGTGCCATCAGGTCGGGCAGACGGGTTTCCGCCGGCAGCAGCACGGCCATGCCGGCGCTGTAGTCCAGCGCAAAGCCCAGTTCCGCCATGCTGATGGTCTGCAGGCGGTTGCGCAGGCGCTGGTCGAAGGCGATGCCCGCGGGCGCGCTGTTGTGCAGCAGCAGCACGCCGAATTCCTCGCCGCCCAGGCGTCCGACCAGATCGCCGGTGCGGCAGGTTTCCTCCAGCAGGCGGGCAAACAGCTTCAGCGCGCGGTCGCCGGCCTCGTGGCCGTGCGTGTCGTTGATCTGCTTGAAGTAGTCCAGGTCCAGCACCAGCGCCGTCAGGGGCAGGTGGTGGCGCCAGGCGTGCGAGAGCATGTTCTCGGCCTGCTTGTTGAAGCCGCGCCGGTTGAGCACGCCCGTGAGCCCATCGGTCATGGCCAGGGCGCGCAGCTTCTGCTCGGCTTCGGCGCGCCAGGCCACCAGCACGGCGACCGTGCCCAGCACCAGGCTGACGTTGGTGGCCACGGCGGCGGCCAGGTTGACGGGGTGGGGTGTGCGAAAGCTGGGGTACTGGTCGGTGAAGGCGCCCAGCAGGCCGCGGGCCAGCGTGAACGCGGCCGAGGTGACCAGGCAGGCCATCAGCAGGCGGCGCCAGCGCGGGTCGGCATAGTGCGCCGGGTAGAGCGTGGCGCGGGCCACGATGAGCAGGATGGCGGACATCAGCAGGTTGGCCCAGCCCACGCGCCAGGCGTAGTGGTCGAACGCCAGGGTGTAGCCCAGCGGGGTGATCACCACCAGCACCAGCAGCAAGGATTGCAAGGGGCGCTCGCCCAGCCACTCGCGCAGTGCGCGGTAGAGCATCCACTGCGCCAACGCATTGCAGGCCACCGAGACGGTGGACAGGGCCTGGTCCCACCACGTTCCGGCCGCGATGATGGCGGCCCAGGCCATGGCCTGCAGCAGCATGCTGGCCTGCACATGGCGGGCCGCCGTGCTCACGCCGGGCCCCATGATCAGCGGCAGGGCGGCCGAGATCATGAACAGGTTGGCGGCCATCACCGCCATCAGTGTCAGAAAATCCAGTGGCATGGAGGGGGTGCCGCCTGCGGCAGGCGGCGGTTCTACTGGAAGGCCACCTCGGCAAAGCTGCGCAGCTTGCGGCTGTGCAGGCGGTGGATGCCCCCTGCGCGCAGGATCTCGATGGTGCGCATGCCGATGCGCAGGTGCTGGTCCACGCGCTCGCGGTAGAAGTGGTTGGCCATGCCGGGCAGCTTGATCTCGCCGTGCAGGGGCTTGTCGCTCACGCACAGCAGGGTGCCGTAGGGCACGCGGAAGCGGAAACCGTTGGCCGCGATGGTGGCGCTCTCCATGTCCAGCGCCACGGCGCGGCTCTGGCTGAAGCGGCGCTGGGGCATGTTGTCGGGCAGCAGCTCCCAGTTGCGGTTGTCGGTGCTGGCCACGGTGCCCGTGCGCATGATGCGCTTCAAGTCCGCCTCGGCGATTTGGGTCACGTCGGCCACGGCCTGCTCCAGCGCCACCTGGATCTCGGCCAGCGCCGGGATAGGCACCCACAGCGGCAGTTCCTCGTCGAGCACATGGTCCTCGCGCACATAGGCGTGGGCCAGCACATAGTCGCCCAGTTGCTGGCTGTTGCGCAGGCCGGCGCAGTGGCCCAGCATCATCCAGGCGTGCGGGCGCAGCACGGCGATGTGGTCGGTGATGGTCTTGGCATTGGCCGGGCCCACGCCGATGTTCACCATGGTGATGCCGCTGCGGTCCTCGCGCACCAGGTGGTAGGCGGGCATCTGCGGCAGGCGCGGCGGGGCCACGCCCAGCGCATCGGCGTCTGCCGCGGGCAGCCCGACGCGGCGCGTGACCACGTTGCCCGGCTCGATGAAGGCCACGTACTCGCTGTCGGGCTTGGCCATCTCGGCATGGCCCAGGCGCACGAATTCGTCGATGTAGAACTGGTAGTTGGTGAACAGCACGAAGTTCTGGAACCACTCGGGCGCCGTGCCCGTGTAGTGGCGCAGGCGGTGCAGCGAGTAGTCCACACGCGGCGCGGTGAACAGCGACAGGGGCTGCGCTTCGCCCTGGCGCGGCGCCCAGGTGCCGTTGGCGATGCCGTCGTCCATGGCGGCCAGGTCGGGCAGGTCGAAGACGTCGCGCATCAGCATGCGCCGCTCCTGCGTCAGCGTGCCCTCGATGTGGTCGTGCTCGGCGAACGAGAAGTGGATGGGGATGGGCTGTGCGCTGGTGCCCACTTCCAGTTCCACATTGTGGCTCTTGCGCAGCAGGCGGAACTGCTCGGCATAGTAGTCGCTGAACAGGTCGGGCCGGGTCAGCGTGGTCTCGTAGCGGCCAGGGCCTTCCACGAAGCCATAAGCCAGCTTGGTGTCGGCCCGTGCCACGGTGGTGGTGTGGATGCGCACGAAGGGGTAGAAGGCGCGCACATGCCCTCCCGGCGTCTCGCCGGCCACAAAGCGGTGCATGGCATCGCGCAGATGGCCGATCTGTTGCTGGTAGATGCGCTGCACCTGGGCCAGGGCCTCGGCGGGATCGGTGTGGCGGGTGGGGGCGATGAAGTCGGGAATCAGGGGCATGGACCCTATTGTCCACAAGCGGCGGGGCAACTGGCTGACAGCCGTTGGTTGCGCACCAGAAATTCACGCGAAACCCCCGCAGCCTGGCGCCTGGCGCGGGTTTGCGGGGGTTCAGGCGGCTGTCCGGGCGGAGTGGCCCAGCAGCCATTGGCGGATGGCGGGGGCGTCCATGGGCTCCGAGACCAGGTGCCCCTGGACCAGGTCGCAGTCCAGGCGGCGCAGCAGGGCCATCTGCTCGGCCGTTTCGACCCCCTCGGCCACGGTCTTGAGCTGCAGGCTGCGGCCCATCTGCACGATGGCCGTGACGATGGCCACGTCGTCGGCGCTGCCGGGGGTGTCCATCACGAAGGAGCGATCGATCTTGAGCTTGTCGATGGGGTAGCGCTTGAGGTAGGCCAGCGAGGAGTAGCCGGTTCCGAAATCGTCGATGGAGATGCCCACGCCCAGGTCCTTGAGGGCCTGCAGCGTGCCGAGCACCTGGCCGGTCTGGTGCATCAGCACCGACTCGGTCAGCTCGATCTCCAGGTACTGCGGCGCCAGTCCCGTGGCCTGGAGGGCCGTGGCGATCTCGCCGGCCACGTCGCGCTGGCGGAACTCCAGCGCCGACAGGTTGACCGCCACGGGCACCAGGGCCAGCCCCTCATCCTGCCAGGCCTTGAGCTGGCGGCAGGCCTCGTGCAGCACCCAGCGGCCAATCGGCGTGATGAGCCCGCGCGACTCGGCAAAGGCGATGAACTCGATCGGCCCCACCAGGCCGCGCACCGGGTGGCGCCAGCGCACCAGGGCTTCGAAGCCCCGCAGCGTGCCGTCCTTCAGGCAGATCTGCGGCTGGTAGTGCAGCACGAAGGCGCTGTCTGCGATGGCCTCGCGCAGCAGGCGCTCCTGCTGCAGCACCTCCATGGCGCGCAGGTCCATGCCGGGCTGGTAGAACTGCCGGTTGCCGCGGCCACTGTCCTTGGCCTGCTGCATGGCCGCGTCGGCGCAGCGCAGCAGCGCGTCGCCCGTGGCCCCGTCGTCAGGGAACAGGCTGATGCCGATGGACGGCGACATGGTCAGCGGCAGGTGCCCCACTGTGAAGACGGTGCGCATGGCCTGCAGCACGGCGTCGGCGACGCGGGCGGCATCCTCGGGCGCCTGGATGTGGGTGAGCACCAGCACGAACTCGTCGCTGCCCAGGCGGGCCACGACGTCGGCATCCCCCACGCAGTGGCGCAGCCGGTCGGCCACCTCGCGCAGCAACTGGTCGCCGGCATGGTGGCCGAGCGAATCGTTCACGGTCTTGAAATGGTCCAGGTTCACGAACAGCACCGCCACCCGGTCCTGGCGGTGGCGGACCAGGGCCTTGGCCAACTGGTCCATCAGGTGGCGGCGGTTGGGCAGTTGCGTGAGGGAGTCGTGCAGGGCGTTGAAGGCCTCGCGCTCCTGGGCCTGCTTGCGCGCGGTGATGTCGCGCACCACCACGATGCGGTAGTCCGCATGGTGGAAGGGCATGGTCTTGCCGACCACCTCCACCGGAATGGCGTGGCCGTCCTTGTGGCGGATGGTGACTTCGTAGGGGTCTTCGCGGCCACTGCGCGTGTAGTCGAGGGCCACTGCGCGCCATTCGGGGCTGATGAAGTTGAAGATGGACAGGCCCACCACCTCGTGCAGCGCATAGCCCGTGAGCCGGTAGAGTGCCTCGTTGCCGTCGGAGATCAGGCCGTCGCGGTGGAACACGATGGCCTCGTCGGTCGCCTCGGTGAACTTGCGCATGCGCTCTTCGCTCTCGCGCACCGAGCGCTCGGCGCGCCAGCGCTCGGTGATGTCGGTGATCAGCACGAAAGAGCCCAACTGCCGGTCCTTCTGTGCGGCGTCGAAGTGCGGAATGAGATTGACTTCGATCATGCGCAGCTCGCCATTGGGCAGGGTCTGCTCGCGCGCATACTTGACGTGCTCGCCCCGGCTGGAGCGCTCCACATGGGGCTGTATGGCCTGCCAGGCCTTGTCGCCAATGGCCTCCTGCACCGTGAGGCCGAGGATGGATTCGGTGGAATGGCCGTTGTAGGCCGCATAGCCCTGGTTGGCGAACAGGCAATGCAGGCCGGGCAGGTCGAAATAGGCCATCAGCGCAGGCACGGAGTCCGCGATCAGGCGCAGCAGCAGGTCGCTGGAGCGGCCCTGCTCGGCGGTGCTGGCTGCGTTGATCGTTTCTGGCATGTACCACCCGGTTCCTGCACTGCATTCGTTATAGCCGATCCACCTGACAACGGCGTAAGGTAGTTGCCCCTATGCCGCCGGCAAATGGTCCTTTTGTGGCGTGGCCCGGATAATCGGGTCCATGACTTCCAAAGAAAACCAAGCCGCCGCTGATTTCAGCGCGCTGGCCCTCGGCCCCGCCACGCTGGCCAACCTGCAGCAGCTGGGCTACACGCAGATGACCCCCATCCAGGCGGCCAGCCTGCCGCCCGCCCTGCTGGGCAAGGACCTGATTGCCCAGGCCAGTACCGGCAGCGGCAAGACGGCCGCCTTCGCCCTGGCCCTGCTGGCCAACCTCAACCCGCGCCGCTTCGCCGTGCAGGCGCTGGTGCTGTGCCCCACGCGCGAGCTGGCCGACCAGGTGACCACCGAGATCCGCCGCCTGGCGCGGGCCGAAGAGAACATCAAGGTCGTGACCCTGTGCGGCGGCGTGCCGCTGCGCGGCCAGGCCGTGAGCCTGGAGCACGGCGCCCACATCGTGGTGGGCACGCCCGGGCGCGTCATGGACCACTTGGAGCGCCAGAACCTGTCGGTGGAGGCGCTCAACACCCTGGTGCTCGACGAGGCCGACCGCATGCTGGACATGGGCTTCTTCGACGACATCGCCACCGTGGCGCGCCAGTGCCCCAAGGAACGCCAGACCCTGCTGTTCTCGGCCACCTACCCCGAGGGCATTGCCAAGCTCAGCCAGCAGTTCATGAAGACGCCCGTGCAGATCACGGTGCAGGCCCAGCATGCCGAAGGCAAGATCGCGCAGCGCTGGTACGAGGTGAAGAACTCCGAACGCCTGCACGTGGTCTCGCAGATCCTGAACCACTTCCGCCCCGAGTCCTCGCTGGCGTTCTGCAACACCAAGCAGCAGTGCCGCGACCTCGTGGCCGTGCTGCAGGCCCAGGGCTTCAGCGCCTTGGCGCTCTACGGCGAGCTGGAGCAGCGCGAGCGCGACCAGGTGCTGGTGCAGTTCGCCAACCGCAGCTGCTCGGTGCTGGTGGCCACCGACGTGGCGGCGCGCGGCCTCGATATCGCCAACCTGGCGGCCGTGGTCAATGTGGACGTGACGCCCGACCCCGAGGTGCACATCCACCGCATCGGCCGCACCGGCCGCGGCGATGCCGAGGGCCTGGCGCTCAACCTGGCCAGCATGGACGAGATGGGCAGCGTGGGCAAGATCGAGCAGTTGCAGGGCCGCGAATCGCGCTGGTACCCACTGGCCGAACTCACCCCCACGGGCAGCGGGCCGCTGGTGCCGCCCATGGCCACCATCCAGATCGTGGGCGGGCGCAAGGAGAAGATCCGCGCCGGCGACGTGCTGGGCGCGCTCACCGGCGAAATGGGCTACACGCGCGAGCAGATCGGCAAGATCAACGTCAACGAGTTCTCCACCTATGTGGCGGTGGACCGTTCCATTGCCCGGCAGGCTGCCGACCGGCTCAACAGCGGCCGCGTCAAGGGCAAGGCCGTCAAAGCGCGCCTCGTCACCGACTGAGCATCTGTACCATGGCATCGTAGCCCCGCTGGCGTGCCAGTTGCAGAGGGGTGTTGCCCTGCCGGTCGGTCAGCGCCTTGCTGGCGCCGGCCTGGACCAGGGCCTTGAGCGTGGCCTGGTGGCGCGGCCCGCCATTGCCCAGCACGATGGACTCGATCAGCGCCGTCCAGTGCAGGTTGTTCACATGGTCCAGCGGCGCGCCGGCGGCGATCAGCTGGCGCACCACGCCGTCGTGGCCCAGGTGGGCGGCGGCGATCAAGGCCGTGCCGTCGTAGCGGCTGGTGACCTGTTTCGCGCTGGCGCCCAGCGAGAGCAGCAGGGCCAGGGTCTCTTCGTCGTCGGCCACAGCGGCGATGGTCACGGCGTCGTAGCGGTCGTTCTCCAGCAGGTCCAACCCGGTGCCGGCCTTGGCCAGCACGCGGATGGCCTCGCGCTGGCGCGCGAAGGTGGCCACATGCAGCGGCGTGCGGCCATGGGCGTCGCGGGCATTGAGCTGGGCGGCGCCGGCGCTGGCCAGCAGGCGCTGCAGCGCCGCGCTGTCACCCTGGGCCGCCGCGGCATGCATGCCCTGGTAGGCGGCGATGTCGGCCGGGCTGGGCGGCACCTGGGCCTGGGCCGGCTGCAATGCAGCACAGGTCAGGGCGGCGATGGCGCACAGCGCACGCGCCGTGCTGGCGAAAGAAGGGGCGGTGCGGTGGGCCATGGCGTGCTCGGGTTCGGTTGGTGAGGGCTTACTTGAGCTGGTCCTGCACCTTGGCGATGCCCGCCACGGCGCATTGCTCGTCCAGGTGGCCGCCGGGCGCACCGCCCACGCCCACGGCGCCGATCACTTCGTTGCCCACCTTCACGGGCACGCCGCCGCCCAGCAGCAGGTAACCGGGGATGTTGACCAGGTTGGCAGCGGCGGGGTTCTTTTGCGCGCCTTCCATCATGGCCAGGGTGGTGTTCTTGGCCGATGCCGAGGTGTAGGCCTTCAGGCGGCTGGCTTCCAGCGTGTGCGGGCCGGCGTTGTCGGCGCGGTACACGGCGCGCACGGTGCCGGCACGGTCCACCACGGTGGCGCTCACGGCGTAGCCGTTGGCGGTGCAGGTGGCCACGGTCTGGGCGGCGATCTGCGTGGCCAGGTCCAGCGAGATGTTCTTCTCGGTGCGCACGCCTTCGGCGCTGGCGGCGGTGGCAGCGAATGCGATGGCGATGGCGGCGGCGGTCTTGACGTAGCGTTGCATGGTGTGTTCTCCGGTGGTTTGGAAGGCCGGCCTGGCAGGGTGTCGGGCCGTGGGAGAACTGTAAAAAATGCAGGCCGCCGGCACCATTCGTGCGGCTACGCGCGGGCCTCCGTAGAACTACGGAGCGCCGTCCACCAGCGCCGCATAGCGCCGTATCAGCTGGGCCAGCGATTCGGCCCCGAGCTTGGCGAACAGGTTGGCGCGGTGGGTTTCGACCGTGCGCGGCGAGAGTTCGAGTGCGCGGCCGATCTCCTTGTTGGTCAGCCCCTCGATGATCAGGCCCAGCACCTCGCGTTCGCGCGCCGAGAGCTGGGCATGGCGCTCGCGCGCCTGCTGGTCGGCCTGGTGGCGCTCGCGCGAGCGCACATGCTGGCGGACGGCGTTCTGCAGGGTCTCCAGCAGCACTTCGTCGTCCACCGGCTTTTCCAGGAACTCGGCGGCCCCGGCCTTGAAGGCGCGCCGGCACATGTCCACCGTGCCATGGCCGGTGAGCATCACGACGGGCTGGTCCACACCCTGGGCCAGCAGCTGTTCCAGCAGGGTCAGGCCGCTGGTGCCCGGCATGCGCACGTCGAGCACGATGGCACCGATGCTGGCGCGGTCGAAGCCGGCGGCAAAGGCCAGCGGGTCGGCCCAGGCCTGCACGCGCAGGCCCACGGTGCCGATGAGCAGGGAGAGGCTGTCGCGCACGGCGGCATCGTCGTCCACCAGGTGGATCAGCGGCGACAGGGGCGTGGCGTGGTCGGTCATGGATGCACGGGGGTGGAGAGGGGCGCGGCCGGGTGGGCCACCGAGGGCGCCTGCGCCGTCACTGGCAGCTCCAGCACGAAAGCCGCGCCGCGACCGCCGGCCGGAGCCAGCCAGAGCTGCGCGCCCATGGCCTGTGCCAGGCTTTCGCACAGAGTGAGCCCCAGGCCCAGGCCCCCTTCGCGCGTGGTGTAGAAAGGTTCGAACAGGCGCTCGCGCGCCTCGGCCGGGATGCCCGGGCCATGGTCGCGCACGGTCAGCGCCACCTGGCCCGTGTCCTGCTGCGCCATGTGCAGTTCGAGCCGGCGCTCGCTGGCTGGCACCTGTTCCATGGCCTGCAAGGCATTCATCACCAGGTTGTGCACGATCTGCTGCAGCGCCACAGGCTCGGCCAGCACCGCGGGCAGCTCGGGTTCGGCGGCCAACTCCAGGGCCACGCCGCGCTGGCGGAGTTCGGGCTCCACCAGGTGCAGCACGTCCTGCACAGCGGCCGGCAGTGCCAGCGGCTGGGCCTGGCCGGCCAGGTCGGGCCGCTCCACCAGGCGGCGCAGCCGGCCCACCACGGCCGATGCGCGGCGCGCCTGCTCCACGGCGCGGCCCATGGCTTCGAAGGCCGTGTCCAGGTCGGGCGGTGACTCGCCCAGCAGGCGCTTGGCAGCCTGGGTGCTGGCCAGCAGGGCCGTGAGGGGCTGGTTGAGCTCGTGCGCCATGCCGGCGGCCAACTCGCCCAGGGTGTTGAGCCGGGCCACCTGGCCCAGGCGCAGCAGTTCTTCGGCCCGCTGGCGTGCCACGCGCTGGCGCCACCAAGCCAGGGCCCCGGCCCACAGCGCCGCAGTGAGTGCACACCAGCCCAGCATGGCCCACCAGGGCAGTTCGGCCGGGGTCACGGTGCGTTCGGCCACCACGTCCAGGGGTTGGCTGGGCGATGCCAGCAGCTTGTGCACGCCGAAATGCCAGCCCATGCGGTCGAGGTGGCGGCCTGGCTGGACGATGAAGGCCTGGCCGGACCGTTCGAGCGCCACGCGCACCGGGCTGGTCACCCGGTTCATCGGCCATTCTTCCTGCGGCACGGTGGCGGCCAGATCGATCTGCAGCGCGTAGCTGGCGGGGCTGCCCGCCAGCACCAGGTGGTAGCGGCCGGCGGCCAGATCGGCCAGGGCCATCTCGGCGCGCCCGGTGCGGCGCGAGGTGGCTTCGGCCGCGTCGAGCGCCGCCTTCTGTGCGGTCGGCCAGGCACCGCCGGCCGGGCGCTGCAGCACGGCCAGGATCTGCGGGTAGACAGAGGGCAGGCGCGGCAGGGTCGAGGCCGCTGCCGTGTCGGCCATGGCGCCCGGGACCGGGGGCTGGAGCAGTGCAAGCGTGGCCATCACGGCGTCGTGCTGCACCACGCGCTGGCTCAGCAGCCGGTGCACGATGCGCGCGTCGGTATCGAAGGCCGCGCGCAGCTGTTCCACGCGCGCATGGGCGAGCCAGCCGGCACCGGCTGCGGCCACGAGGGCCCACAACAGCAATCCTGCGAGGCGATGGCGCCATGCCTTGGTCATGGTGCGGATTCTGGCACGCAGGCGGTCTGGTGTAATCCATTCCGCCATGTCCACCGCAGCCCCGTCGCTCCACCCCTGGTTCACGCCCCGCAATCTGCTGTGGGCGTCGGTGGCCGTGGCGCTGGTCACCATCGCGCTCAAGACGCTGGCCTGGTACGTGACCGGCTCGGTCGGCCTGCTGTCGGACGCCATGGAGTCCTTCGTCAACCTGGCCAGCGCCGTGTTTGCGCTGGCCATGGTGACCATCGCCCAGTGGCCGGCCGACGAGAACCACCCCTATGGCCACCACAAGGCCGAGTACTTCTCCTCCGGCTTCGAGGGCATTCTCATCGTCGGGGTGTCGCTGGGCATTCTCTGGGCAGCCGGGCACCGGCTGTTCGCTCCACAGCCGCTGGAGCAGGTGGGCTGGGGGCT
This sequence comes from Acidovorax sp. FW305-C-20-28, assembly GCF_058783375.1. Lineage (NCBI taxonomy): Bacteria > Pseudomonadati > Pseudomonadota > Betaproteobacteria > Burkholderiales > Comamonadaceae > Acidovorax > Acidovorax sp. FW305-C-20-28. Next base: position 27,463 of record NZ_JBYSYM010000002.1, read on the forward strand.
GGCGCTGTCGGTGGCCAGTTCGGTCCTCAACGGCGTGCTGGCCTGGCTCATGCTGCGCTCATCGCGTGTGCACCAGTCGATTGCGCTGGAGGCCGATGCGCGCCACCTCTTCACCGATGTCTGGACATCGGCCGGCGTGCTGGTGGGCATCACGGCCGCGGCACTCACGGGATGGCTCTGGCTCGACGCGGCAGCCGCGATCGCCGTCGGGCTCAATATCCTCAGGGAGGGCGTGTCCCTGGTCTGGCGCTCCTCCCAGGGCCTGATGGACGAGGCCGCCGAGCCCGAGGTCCAGGCCGCCATCGAGGCCACGCTGCAGCGCTTCGCGCAGGCCCAGGTGCCCGGGGCGGTGCGCTTCGACCATGTGTCCACGCGGCGCGCCGGCCAGCGCCAGTTCGCCAGCCTGCACCTGCATGTGCCCGCCAACTGGACACTGGGCCAGGCCGCCCGGCTGCGCGGCCAGGTGGAGCAGGCCCTGGTGGCTGCCGTGCCCGGCCTGCGCGCCACCATCGAGCTGCTGCCCAACGATGTAGAGGCGCTTTTCCATGAACCCGAAACCGAGGATGTGACGACGTGATCAGTGTGATTCAGCGCGTGCGCGAGGCGCGCGTGGATGTAGAGGGCCAGACCGTGGGCGCCATCGGCCATGGCCTGTTGGTGCTGGTGTGCGCCGAGCGCGGCGACACCGAGGCCGAGGCCGACCGGCTGCTGGCCAAGCTGCTCAAACTGCGCATCTTCGGCGACGAGGCCGGCAAGATGAACCGCAGCCTGCAGGACGTGGCCGGAGGCCTGCTGCTGGTGAGCCAGTTCACGCTGGCCGCCGACACCACCGGCGGCAACCGCCCGAGCTTCACCCAAGCCGCCGCGCCCGACGAGGGGCGGCGCCTGTTCGACTACGTGGTGGAGCAGGCGCGTGCCCTGCACCCGGTGGTGGCCACCGGCCGCTTTGCGACCGAGATGCAGGTGCACCTCGTCAACGACGGGCCGATCACCATACCGCTGCGCATCGCGCCAGCGGCTGCCTAGGCGGGGTCAGACGCCGACCAGTTTCTGGAACGAGCCCAGAACCGCCGGGCCGTTGAACGGCTTGACGATCCAGCCGCGGATGCCGGCGGCCTTGCCGCGCTCCTTCATGGCGGGCGAGTTCTCGGTGGTCAGCATCACGATGTTGACGCCGGTGTTCTTGAGCTCGCCGCGCACCTTCTCGGCCATGGTCAGGCCGTCCATGTGGGGCATGTTCACGTCGCAGACCACGAGCTTGATGCGTGGGTCCTGCTGCAGTTTGGTGAGGCCATCGCGGCCGTCCACCGCGAACGCGATGTCGAAACCGTTCTGGCCCAGGAAGTTGCCGACTTCGTTGCGCACGGTGCTGGAGTCGTCGACGACGAGGATGTTGGCCATGGTGGTGTCCTTGTAGGAAAGAGAAAAGCGGGTCAGAAGAATTCCAGCTCACCCGCGGTCTCCTGCACCTCGGGGGCCGTCCAGTGGAAGTCCATGGGGGTGTAGGCGCGGGCGCACAGGGTCGCGTACAGGGGCGGGCCGGGCAGCAGGTCGGTGATCTCGAAGTGCTGCAGGTGGTCCGTACCGATCTGCGCCAAGTGCGGCAGGCTGCGGATGTCCAGGACCTGCGGGGTGGACAGGCCCAGGCAGTCGTAGAACGCGCCCAGTTCGCGGTTCAGCGTGCCGCAGCACATGTTGCCGATCTCGCAGACCGCGTCGAGGAACGGCTGGCCACCCATGCCGGATTCGTCCAGGCCGATCCGGCCCGCGATCCAGGCGCGGGTGCGCGCATCGTGTGCGAAGTGCAGTGCGGTGATGATGCGAAAGGAGTAGGAGGCAATCGACAGCACCGCCATGTGGGTGGCTGCCGATGCCGGACCGGGGGCGGCCACGGCGCGGATCTGCGCGCCGGGGTGGTGCTGCGCCATGCTCTGGCGCAGGCCTTCGGCCATCATGCCGTCCAGGCTGTCCCTGGCGCGTTGGCTCAGTGTCATGGTGTCGGAATCAGGCACCCAGGGCGGTCTGGATCTTGCGATTGGTCAGCGCCAGGCCCATGGCCGTGTTGATGACCATCTTGCCGCCGGCCTGCATGTCCTGGAAGGTGGTGGTGGCGATCAGGTCGTTCTTGTAGAGGTTGTCCCGGTAGTGCTTGGACAGGGCCTCTGCGTTCACCGAGAGCGCGCGCATTTCGTTGGCCACCACGGCAAAGCCGCGCCCGGCAGCGCCCGCGCGGGCCGCCTCGATCGAGGCATTGAGTGCCACGATCACCATCTGGCGCACGATGCGCGCAAACTCGTCGTTCTTTTCGTGCATGTCCTTGTTGTGGGCCACGAGCTTGCTCATGTCGGCATGCCAGCGCTCGAAGGTCTTGCTGATGCCCTGCAGCTCGGCCAGGGCCTTGGCCAGCGTCTGGCTGTGGCCCATCGCGCCCTGTACCAAGGCCTGGGTCTGCTGACCGGCGCTGTGCGCGATCAGGCGCTGCTCCTGCTGCCACTGCGTGAGGGCGTCTTCCATGCGGGCCTGGGTCTGCTGCAGCGCACCGTGCAATTGATCGACCTGGGCCTGGAGCCGTGCGTTCTCGCTCTCCAGCGCCCATTGGGCATGCGGGTCCACGACCTCGGCCGCCAGCGCGGCCTGGCGCAGCCGGCGGCGTGACAGCCACCCGACCAGCGCTGCGCCCAGGGCGCCGCCGCACAGCAGCATCAGGATGTCCATCATCGTGCGGCCTCCTCGGCAAACCCCACAGGGATGCGCTGCGCCACGCCGTACTGCGCGGGCAGGTGGATCACGGTCTGGAACGGCACATGCTCCGAACCCTCTCTGGTCGGCCCCAGTTCGAGCGCGATGCTGCCACCCAGGGACTCGACAAAAGTCTTCACCGCATCCATGCCGACCCCGCGGCCCGAGATGGCGGTCACCGCGCTGGCGGTGGAGAAACCGGGGGCAAAGACCAACTGGGCCGTTTCGGCGGGCGTGAGGCGGCTGCCCTCTGGCACCAGTCCCGAGGCGATGGCTTTGTCACGGATGCGGCTGAGGTGGAGGCCCCGGCCGTCATCGGACAGCCGCAGCGCGAGCTGCGCGCCGGCCTGGTGCAGGCGGATTCCGATCCGGCCCTGCGGCGGCTTGCCGTTGGCGGCGCGCTCTGCCGCTGCCTCGATGCCGTGGTCCATCGCGTTGCGCAGCAGGTGCATGAAGGTGTTGCGCAAGACGTCGGCGACCTGGGTGCGCAGCACCACGCCACCATCGGCGATGGCGACCTGGGGTGCCTCCTTGCCCAGTTCTTGCGCCAGCCCGGGCAGCGAGGCGAGCACCGGCTCCAGCATGTCCTGCAGCGGGCTGGTGCCCAGCAGTTGCAGTGCATGCTGCACCTCTTCGAGCAGGGCACGCGGGGCGTTGGCGTCGCCGCTCTGGAGGGCGTTGCCAGCGTCTTGCAGCAGCGCGTCGATGCGTTCGCGCGGCACCATCAGGTACTTTTCCACGCTGCCACGGCGCCCCGGGCCCTTGCGGCCGAGTGTGGTGTCGTTGATCTGGGCATAGTGCTCCAGCGATGCGCGCACCGCCTGCAGTTCGGCATCGAGTGCCGCACTGTCCCAGCCCGAGAGGTCCTGGCGCAGGGCGTCGTAGCGCTGCTCGGCCGTGTGGGCCACGTCCGCCAGCTGCAGCAGGCCGTAGGTGCGGGCATTGCCCTTGAGGGTGTGCATGTTGCGAAACAGCTCCGCGACAGCGGCGCTGCGGGCCGGCGCATCGGTGGCTGCGGCGTCCAGCAGGCGCTGGTTGTGCAGCACGAAGGAGGCCGAGCTGTCCGCGAAATCCTGGAATTTTTCCTGCTGCACGGCCAGCACCTCGCCGATCATCGCCAGCTCCTGCTTTTGCGCCTGGGCGGCGCGTGCCAGCTCGCGCAGCTCGGTCACGTCGCGCACGCAGAGCATCAGGCGCTCGATGCTTCCGTCGGCCGCGGCGATGGGTGACCAGCTGAGGTCCAGCACCTTGGGCCGCCCGTCCGCGAAACACGCGCTCACCTCGCCGGGCAGCAGGTGGGCGTTGAATTCGAAGTTCATCACGTCTTCGCCGATGCATGCGTCGATGGCCGTGGTGGCCTGCGAGAGCGCATCCGCACCCAGATCGGTGTGGGTGAACAGCAGATCGACCACACTGCGCCCGGCGATCTCGCGGGTGCCGACGATGCTGGCCAGGTGGTCCGAGTATTCGGGGTGGACCAGGCCGCCGGCCTGCAGCGTCAGGATGCCCTGGGGAATGGTGTGCAGCATGACCTGGATGTCGGCCGTCCGCTGGCGGACCAGCTCGGTGCTTTCTTCGATCTTGGCCACCATGAGGTTGAAGGCCGTGAGCGAGCGCCCGATCTCGTCCATGCGCGCCACCGGCACGCGGTGCGAGAAGTCCTGGCTGGTGGCGATCTCGGTCATCTTGCGCTCCATCTCGCCGATGGGCCGCACGATCTGGCGGTACAGCATGAGCCCGATGCCCGCCATGCCCAGCACCGCCACCAGCGTGATCGCGCTCAGCGTGGTCGTGGTTTCGCGCAGGTTGGTGTTCAGCGAGGCGATGGCCTGGTCCTTGCCGCGGCGCTTTTCCACCTGCACGGCCTCGATCATCTGGCCCTGCTCGCGCAGGTACTGGTCCACGGTGGCGGCCATGGTGGCCTCGGCGGCCTCCTGCTGGCCGGCCAGCTTGAACTGGGCCGTGCTGTCGATGGCCTGGAAGTAGTTCTCCAGGCTCATCTCGGCTTCCTTGATCAGGCCGCGCTGGGCGTCGCTGTCGGCCTGGCGCATCTGCTCGGCCAGGGCCTTCTGCAGGTCCGCCTTGCGCGTGGAGAGGGCTTCGTGCAGGGTCTTGGCGCTGGCTTCGTCGGGCGCCGAGACCATGGCCATGGTGGCGATGTGCACGTCCTTGAGCTGGCCCATCAGTTCCACCGACTGGATGGTGCTGGGCACCACGCCTTCGGTGACCGCCTTGACCTGCTGGGCCCCACGGGACGACTGGTACAGCGCAAAGCCGCCGATGGCGCACAGCGCCAGGAAGGTGAGGGTGATGAGCAGGGTGATGCGCAGGCGGACGGTCATGGGCAGGACTGGCGGCTGAACCAATGTAACAATTTGATTCAACTGTCGCCGCCACGCGTTGCGGCTTGATGACAGTGCCCCCGGGCAGCCAAGGGGCAAGCCCTGCCTGGTTCGGCGCAGAAAGCCGGCGCTCCAGGCCTGCGCGGGCCGCTACGGCAAGGTGAAGGCCAGCGCGAAAGGCAGGAACACCAGTGCGCCCAGGTTGCCGATGAGCACCATCGACGCCACCTTGTCGGGCTCCTGCTGGTAGCGCTCGGCCAGAATGAAGTTGATCACCGCGGGCGGCAGCGCACCGAAGACCAGCAGCAGTCCCTGCTCGCGCGGCGCCAGGCCCATGCCCCAGGCCACGGCCCACGCGATGGCCATGCCCGCCACCGGGCGCAGCACGGCACCGAAGACGCCGAAGCCGATGGAGTGGATGCGCGAGTCCGCCATGCGCACCCCGAGCGCGAACAGCATCAGCGGGATGGAGATGTCGCCCACCATGCGGATGGCCGTGAGCAGGGGCGGCCACAGCTCCCAGCCCGCCAGGCCCACGACCAGGCCTGCGATGGCCGCCAGGATGGCGGGCGAGGCCCACACCGTGCGCAGCCGTGCCTGGTGGTCCAGCAGCCAGATGCCGAACGAGAACTGCAGCGCGTTGGAGACCACGAACATCGCCACCGCCGGTGCCAGCGCTTCCTGGCCGAAGGCCAGCACCGCCAGCGGCAGGCCCAGGTTGCCGCAGTTGTTGAACATCATGGGCGGCACCAGCGTCTTGGGGTCCATGCGCAGCGCACGTGCCACCAGCCAGCCCACCACGCCCGTGCCGGCGATGAGCAGCAGCGTGGCCGCCAGCAGCGGCAGGTGGTCCTGGGCGCGGAAATCCTTGCTCGCGATGGCGCCGAACACCAGGGCCGGCGCGAACACGGCCAGGTTGAGCTCGTTGGTGGTGGAGAGATCGGGCTTCATGCGCCGCCCGACGGCATAGCCCAGGGCTGCAATGGCGAACAAAGGAAACAGGATGGAGAGAATGCGCAGCAGCATGGAAACCCGGGGAGCGATTCCCCGAGCTTAAAGCACCTGCGCCAGGCCTGCAGGGGCAGGCCTCAGCCGTCGGCGATCGCCAGCACTTGGCGCAGGCGACCCGCGTCGATCATTTTCCGGGTGCCCCGAGGCCGGGCTGCATCCACCACCGCCCCGCTGTCATTGCCGCCAGAAGAACAAGCCCGCCATCACCAGCCCCGTGGCCACGATGCCGCCGCGCAGCCAGTGCGCGGGGATGCGCCGCGCCACGCGCGCACCGCCGTAGCCGCCGGCCGTGGCGGCCAGCATCATCATCAGGGCCTGGGGCCACTGCACCACGCCGCCGGCCGCGTAGATGGCCACGGCAATCGCCGTGAGCAGGGCCGAGACCCAGTTCTTGAGGCCGTTCATGGCATGCAGGTTCGCCTGCCCGAGCAGGCCGAACAGGGCCAGCAGCAGGATGCCCAGCCCGCCGTTGAAATAGCCGCCATAGGCCGCCACGGCCAGCAGGCCGGCGACCGCCTTGGGGGTGGAGGGGGCGCCGCCCGCCAGCCGTTGCCGCAGCCAGGGGCCAAAGGCGAACAGCGCCGTGGCGGCCAGCAGCAGCCAGGGCACCACGCGGCGGAAGGTGGACTCGGGTGTGACCAGCAGCAGGGCCGCGCCGGCCGCACCGCCCACGAGGGCCAGCACCACCAGCAGCCGCATCGACAGCCCCGGGGGCGGTGCCGTCTCTTCGCGGAACCCCCAGGCGCCCGCCATGTAGCCCGGCAGCAGCGCCACCGTGCCCGTGGCATTGGCCACTACGGGCGGCACCCCTGTGAACACCAGGGCCGGCAGGGTCAGGAAGCTGCCGCCCCCGGCAACGGCATTGAGGGCGCCGGCCACGAAGGCAGCGGCAAGCAGCAGGGCAATTTCAGGCATGGAGCGCGGGGATCGGTGGTGCAAAGGAAGCGCCAGCCCAGGCTGGCGTGGCGCGCATCTTAGGGGGAGATGCAGCGCCCTGCGCGGTCACGGCGCATGGATCGGGTAAAAGGTGTTTTGCCTCAAAAAGGGAAATTCCTCGGGCCTCCCCTGCTTCACCATGCGCACCCTGTATTTCATCAGCCACCCCGATGTCGTGATCGACCCTGCTGTGCCCATCACCCGCTGGCCCCTGTCGGCGCGTGGCAGGGACCGCATGGCGGCGGCGCTCGCGCTGCCCTGGGTGGCGGGCCTGTCGTCCATCTACTGCAGCACCGAGCAAAAGGCCATCGATGGCGCTGCCATCCTGGCAGCGCATTGCGGGCTGGGGTTCACCCAGGATCCAGCGCTGGGCGAAAACGACCGCTCCTCCACGGGCTACCTCCCGCGGGCCGAGTTCGAGGCCGTGGCCGATGTGTTCTTTGCGCAGCCCGGCGCATCGGTGCGTGGCTGGGAGACGGCCCTCGATGCGCAGGCCCGGATCACGGGGGCCGTGGCCTCCATTGCCGCCAGCGACACCACGGCCGGCAGTATCGCCATCGTCTCGCACGGTGTCGTGGGAACCTTGCTGTACTGCCACCTCACCGGTCAGCCCATTGCACGGCGCTGGGACCAGCCTGCCAACGGGGGCGGCAACTACTTCACGGTCCAGTGGGGTGCGCAGCCCCGCGCTCTGTCCTGGTGGCAGCCGGTGGATGGGGTGGACTGCTAGCGCTTGCGGGCCTTCGCTGGCTTGGCTGCTACGGGCTTGGCGTCGTAGGGGTCGGCAAAGCCCAGTTCCTGCAGGATGGCGGTCTCGTAGGCCTCCATCTCGTCGGCATCGGCCGCGCTGGTCTCGTGGTCCCAGCCCTGGGCGTGCAGTGCGCCGTGCACCAGCATGTGGGCGTAGTGCTCTTCCAGGCTCTTGTTCTGCTCCTTCGCCTCGCGCTCGATCACCGGGGCGCACAGCACCAGGTCGGCCGTGACCAGGGGCTCCTGGGTGTAGTCGAAGGTCAGCACATTGGTCGCATAGTCCTTGTGCCGGTAGTCCTTGTTGAGCTGGCGGCCTTCCTCGGCATCGACGATGCGCACGGTGATCTCGGCGTCGGTGGCCAGGGCGTGGCGTATCCAGCGCGCAACCTTGTGGCGTGGCAGCACGGCGCGGTGGGCGGCGGCGCCGTCGAAGCGGCCGAATTGCAGCGACAGAGACAGTTGGTTCAATGGCATGGCAGGTTCTCTGTGCTTACTCGCCGCGTGCGCGGGTGGAGGCCGCGCTGCGGCGTGTGGTCGAGGCTTCGTAGGCATCGACGATGCGTGCCACCAGCGGGTGGCGCACCACGTCGGCGCTGGTGAAGCGGGTGACGGCGATGCCCTTGACGCGCTTCAGGATCCGCTCGGCGTCCACGAGGCCGCTCATCGCGCCCTTGGGCAGGTCGATCTGGCTCACGTCGCCCGTGACCACGGCGCGCGAGCCGAAGCCGACGCGCGTGAGGAACATCTTCATCTGCTCGGGCGTGGTGTTCTGGGCTTCGTCCAGGATCACGAAGGCGTTGTTCAGCGTGCGCCCGCGCATGAAGGCCAGCGGTGCGATCTCGATGGCATTGCGCTCGAAGGCCTTCTGCACCTTGTCGCTGCCCATCAGCTCGTACAGCGCGTCGTAGAGCGGGCGCAGGTAGGGGTCCACCTTCTGTGCCAGGTCGCCGGGCAGAAAGCCCAGGCGCTCGCCGGCTTCCACGGCCGGGCGGGTCAGCACGATGCGCTGCACATTGCTGCGCTCCAGTGCATCTACCGCGCAGGCCACGGCCAGGTAGGTCTTGCCGGTGCCGGCCGGGCCGATGCCGAAGGTGATGTCGTGCGTGGCGATGTTCTGCAAATACAGGTTCTGCGTGGGCGTGCGCCCGCGCAGGTCGGTTCGGCGCGTGTTGAGCACGATGGCGCCGTCCGGCGCTTCCAGCAGCTCGCTGTCGCCCGCCAGCATGAGCTGGATGTGGTCTTCGGGAATGGGGCGCTCGGCCATCTCGTACAGCGCCTGCAGCAGCTCCATGGCCTGGGTCGCCTTGGCCTTGGGTCCATCGACCTTGAACTGCTCGTGCCGGTGCGCGATGCTGACCTGCAGCGCCTCCTCGATGGTGCGCAGGTGCGCATCGGCCGGCCCGCACAGGTGGGTGAGCCGGGTGTTGTTGTGGGGAGTGAAGGTGTGGCGCAGGATCACGCTGATAATTCCCGTCAGGCAATGGAAACGGCCGCAGGCACGGTGCATGCGGCGGCGCCGCGCGGCACGCCAGCGTCGGCAAAGGACATCAATGATAGGCAAATTGACCGGCACCCTGCTGGAGAAGAATCCCCCCGAGGTGCTTTTGGACTGCCACGGCGTGGGCTACGAGGTGAATGTGCCCATGAGCACCTTCTACAACCTGCCCTCGGTGGGTGAGCGCGTGAGCCTGCTCACGCAGTTCATCGTGCGCGAGGACGCGCAACTGCTCTATGGCTTTGGCACGCCCGAAGAGCGCCAGGCCTTTCGCGAGCTGATCAAGATCTCGGGCGTGGGTCCGCGCACGGCGCTGTCCATCCTGAGCGGCATGGGTGTGGGCGACCTGGCCCAGGCCATCACGCTGCAGGAGGCGGGGCGCCTGGTCAAGGTGCCCGGCATCGGCAAGAAGACCGCCGAGCGCCTGCTGCTGGAGCTCAAGGGCAAGCTGGGTGCCGACATGGGGGGCGCGCACCACCACGCCGCCAGCGATGCCCAGGCCGACATCCTGCAGGCCCTGCTGGCCCTGGGCTACAACGACAAGGAAGCGGCCGCCGCGCTCAAGGCCCTGCCGACCGACGTGGGCGTGAGCGACGGGATCAAGCTGGCACTCAAGTCACTGGCCAAATAGCTACTGGGACTCGCGTACCAGGCGGCCATGGGTCGCCTGCACGGGCCGTGCGTTGGGCGGCGACACGCGCTGCAGCAGGCGCAGCTGTTCGAGCCCTATGCTCACCGGGGCCTTCATCACGATGCGCAGCACGCCCTCGGTGCAGGGCGGGGCGCTCAGGGAGCCCGCATACTGGTAGTAGCGCCGGTCCTGCGGCAGCAGCTCGCCCACGGAAAGCACCGGCTGCGGCAGGCGCACGCGGTCCTGCGCATCCAGGGGCATGTGCGTCCAGATGCGGGTGATGAAGGCGTTGGGGCTGCCCAGCTGCATGGGCACGCTCACCACGGCCATCTGGCCGTTCGGGCCCTGGTACACCAGTTCGGTGGCCATGGGGTAGTTCTGCAGGTGCACCCGCTCCTCCGCCGGGTGGCGGAACTGCATGCGCACCAGGCGCCAGGGGGCTCCGCGCAGGGGCAGGATGCTGGCGCCTTCCACCTCCAGTTCCAGGCCGTGCCCCGTATTCCACACTGTGCCGCCGAAGAACTGGTGGCCGAAGGGCAGGGGGTCGGCCGGGCCCGTCGCCACGTCCTGGGCCGTGATGTGGATCGGTGACTGCCGCGTGCCCTGGCTGCAGGCCGCAAAGTCCGGGTGCAGGCTGCCCCAGGCCTGGGGTCCCCGGTCGCCGCTGGCGTGGTCCCAGCGCACCGTGCGCGGGTCGGCGGGCGGTGGTGGCGGGGCCGGCGGCGCGGCGGCCGCCAGTTCGGCTGCCCGCGTCTGGATGTAACGGCGGCTGGCTCCAGGGTCCTGCACAGCCGGTCGGGGCGGGGCCGGCGGAGAAATTTCGGCCTTGGCCGGCTTGCGCGGGCGCTCGGGCGGAATGCGCACCTCCACGCTGGGCAGGGGCTCGGCCCGCCGGCGTGCGCCTGGCGGGGTGGGGGCCGCATTCCGGGCCTTGGCGCGCTGGATGGCCTCGTCGATGCGGGTGGCCAGGGTGGCCTTGTCCTGCGGGTTCTCGATGCGGATCGTGCCGCTGGCGGCTCGGGAGGGTGGGGGCGGCGCGGTCTGGGCGGTCGCGGCGAGGGCGGTGGCGCCACAGGCCGCCAGCGCGGCCAGCTGTTGCAACAGCAGTGGCCGGGGCAGGCGGGTGGGCGCGGGCATCGTCTTTTTCATGGTCTTCTTCCTCTATCGGCGCCGCTCCCGCTTACTTTACCCCTGGGGGGACGCCCGGGCGATATAGTTCCAGCCTGCCCGCCCGCGCGGGCATTCGACCCCCGGACAGAACCACTGTGACCATCCAGACCGACGATTTCGCCCCCGTGCCACCGCCCAAGCGCGTGGTGTCCGCCGCGCCCGCCTCCCCGCAGGAGGAGGCGATCGAGCGTGCCCTGCGGCCCAAGCTGCTGCAGGAGTACGTGGGCCAGGCCAAGGCGCGCGAGCAACTGGAGATCTTCATCGGCGCGGCGCGCAAGCGCGAAGAGGCGCTGGACCATGTGCTGCTGTTCGGCCCGCCGGGCCTGGGCAAGACCACGCTGAGCCACATCATCGCAGCCGAACTCGGGGTGAACCTGCGCCAGACCAGCGGCCCGGTGCTCGAAAAGCCCAAGGACCTGGCGGCGCTGCTGACCAACCTGGAAAAGAACGACGTCCTCTTCATCGACGAGATCCACCGCCTCTCGCCCGTGGTCGAGGAAATCCTCTACCCCGCGCTCGAGGACTACCAGATCGACATCATGATCGGCGAAGGCCCGGCCGCGCGCAGCATCAAGCTCGACCTGCAGCCCTTCACCCTGGTGGGGGCCACCACGCGCGCCGGCATGCTCACCAACCCGCTGCGCGACCGCTTCGGCATCGTCGCGCGGCTGGAGTTCTATACCTCCGAGGAGCTGGCGCGCATCGTGCAGCGCAGCGCTGGCCTGCTCAATGCCCCCATGGACGAGGCGGGCGGCTTCGAGATCGCACGCCGTTCGCGCGGCACGCCGCGCATCGCCAACCGCCTGCTGCGCCGCGTGCGCGACTATGCCGACGTCAAGGGCGATGGCCGCATCACCAAGGAGATCGCCAATCGCGCCCTGGCCATGCTCGATGTGGACCCGCAGGGCTTCGACGTGATGGACCGCAAGCTGCTCGAAGCCGTGGTGCACCGCTTCGATGGCGGACCTGTGGGCCTGGACAACATTGCCGCCAGCATTGGCGAGGAGGCCGGCACCATCGAGGACGTGATCGAGCCCTACCTCATACAGCAAGGCTTCCTGCAGCGCACCACGCGCGGCCGCGTGGCCACCCTGGCCGCCTACCGGCACCTGGGCGTGACGCCGCCCAGGACCGGCGGGCAGGACCTGTTCGAGGGCTGAGCCGTCCCGAGGACCCCGAATGGCCCGCTCCAGCCGCCGCCGCAAGCACCTGCGTGAGCGTGACAGGGCCCATGCCCCGGTCGCCCGCCATGTCACGGGCATGGACTGGGTGCCCGCACTGAAGGCCCGGTGGAACGCCTTCGCACCGCAACAGCGGTTTCTCGGCACGTGCGGGCTGGCCCTGGTCATCGGTACCTTGCTGTTGCATGGGCTGGGCGGGGTGCTCTATGGCCAGCTCACCGTGTTCCTGTTCGAGGGCTTCGAGGACCTGCCCGGCTGGGTGGCTGTATGGGGAGCGGCCAGCGTGTGGTGCCTGGCTGCAGCCCTGGCCACCTACCTTGCCAAGGGGCTCGTGCCCACATTGGATGCGCTGCGATGGGCGTGCTGGCGGCTGTGGGCAGCGCTGGCCTCTGCGGCGCTCGCGGCCATCAGCCTGCTGCTGTGGCTGTTGAGCACGCCTGGCATGTGGGGTTCGCTGGCCACTTGGCCAGGGGCAATGCCACGCTCCGAGTGGTTGCTGCAACCCTTGCCCTGGGCTTGGCCCTGGGTGCTGCCTGTGGCCAGCGATTTCGTGCAGCCCTGGTGGCTGGGCATTGCGGTGCTGGGTGTGGCAGCGGGCCTGTGGTTCTTCACTGCTGGCAAGCGGCCGCGTGCCGGGCTGGCCTGCCTCGGTGTGGCACTGCTCGCCCTCGGTCTGTGGGCACTGGGTGGCGCGGCCTACCACTATGTGGCGGGCCGGGGGCTCGCCGGGGTGGTCGAGGAGGTAGCGGCGCTGAACCTGCAGTCCCACCCCGGCCAGCGCAACGCCGATACCTTTCTGTGGCTGCTCAGCGCCTGGTTCTTTCTGGGCTGGGGGGCATTGCTCATGGCTGGGGCGCTGCATACCCCGCCGACGGCACCGGCGCGCTCGCAGCAGAGCCTTCCCCGATGACTTGCGCGCGGTGCTGGCTGCGCGCCCCTTCCAGCATGCCCGCCACGATCAGCACCTGCGCAATGTAGTAGGTGGACAGCACCCACAGTTGCGCGAGCGGCAGGGGCTGCACGAAGCGGTTGGTGGCCAGCGTGGCATCGCTGAGCATGAAGAAACCCGCGCCGATGGCCACCATCCAGGCCCCGCACCCGCCGAGCACGGGGGCCCGGCCGATGGCCTGGGCGGCCATGAGGGCGATCACCAGCACATAGGCCGCCACCGGCCCGCGCAGGGCCGCAGGCAGCCCGCCCAGCCAAAGGAAGGCGTACATGCCCACGCCGATGGCCAGCGTGGCCACCAGCGCGCCACGCCGTGCGAACCACGGCACGCCCTTGCGGAACAGCACGATGTAGCCCAGGTGGGCGAGCAGAAAGCTCACCAGCCCGGGGATGAAGAAGCCACCGAACATCAGGAACACGTCGCCCGCGAGCGAGCCGGCCAGCGCGGCGATGAGCCAGCGGCCTTCGGACCGGCCGAGCCCGCTGCCGGGCGCCGCCGCGCGCAGGTGGCCGGCGACCACGGCGATGGCGATCACTATGGTCAGGGGCTTGAACAGCCAGTGCCATTCCTGCAGCCCGAGCACGCTGGTCGCCGTGGCCAGGGCGGCCGATTCGATGAGGAGCGCCATGCCCATGCCGATGCGGCCCTGCACCGCTGCACCCAGGGCCCATTGGGCAGCCAGCAAGGTGGCAAACCAGACGGCGTTGTCCGCCAGCGGCGCCGCATCGGCCTGCCAGAGAAAGGCCGCCACGCCCGCCAGCATGAGCGCGAACTGCACGCCGGCAAACCACTGCAGGGCGCGCGGCATGGGCGGGTGGTACAGCGGCATGTGGGCGATGTCGAACGCCGGCTTGGGAAAGCGCTCGGCCACATCGGCCGGGCGCCAGCCCGGTGGCTTGATCCAGACCCGGAGCTTGTCGAGCCAGCTGCGCGCATGCCAGCTGTCGTGCGCCAGGCCGGCGTACACCTGGGCATTGGCCCACAGCGGGTCCCAGCTGTTGAGCAGGCCGCGCGTGCCGTACACGCATGGCTCCCGATCGTCCTCGTCCTTGAAGGTGCCGAACATCCGGTCCCAGAGGATCAGGATGCCGCCGTAGTTCTTGTCCAGATAGACGTCGTTCACGGCATGGTGCACGCGGTGGTTGCTGGGGCTGCAGAACCAGCGGTCGAACCAGCCCAGGCGCCCCACCTGCTCGGTGTGCACCCAGAACTGGTAGAGCAGGTCGACCAGCGCCACGATGGTGAACACCAGTGGCGGCACGCCGGCGAGCGCCATGGGCACATAGAACATCCAGCCCAGCAGCGCGCCCGAACTGGTCTGGCGCAGCGCGGTGGACAGGTTGTAGTCCTGGCTCTGGTGGTGCACGGCGTGCGCGGCCCAGAGCACGGCCGACTCGTGGCCCATGCGGTGCAGCCAGTAGTAGCAGAAGTCGTAGAACACCAGGGCCAGCAGCCAGCCTGGCAGGCTGAGCCAGAAGGCATCGTTGCGCCACAGCGCAACATGCTCGAACACGGCGGTATAGATGCCGATGCGCAGCAAGCGCGTGAATACCGCGCTGGTCTGGCTCAGCATGCCGAGGCTGATGCTGCTGATGGCATCGGGCAGCCGGTAGGTGATGCGCTGGCGCTTGTAGCCCACCGCCAGTTCGATGGCGATCAGCAGGAAGAAGACCGGGGTGGCGAGAACGATGATCTGGTTGGGGCTCATTGAAGGGCGAACACGGAGGTTTCGCCGATTCTTGCCCCAATCAGGTCAGCGCGCCTCTGGCATCAACCCTGATGATGCGCTCCACCGTGCCCAGCGCCAGGCCGCCGCGCACGCCGATCAGGTGGTCGTGCAGGTTCACCGTGGGATCGCAGTGGCCCGGAATGAGCCAGAGCATGCGGCCCAGGGCCGGCAGCCGGGTCTTGGGGCTCTCGGCATGGAGCAGGCCATGCTCGTCGCCGCCATTGGCGTAGCGCAGCGCGCGGTCCGGGGGCAGCAGGGCCACCACGGGCAGGCCCGAGTCGATGGCGTGGCTCTTGTGGCCCGCGTCGCACACCGCATGGGTGTCGCAGACCGAGATCACCTGGGTCTTGACGAACAGCGCGTGCTCGAACTGGGGTTGCGCAGGCTCGCGCTCGTTGCGCGCGTAGTCGGCATCCATGAAGAGGAAGGAGCCGGCCTGCAGCTCGCCATACACCCCGCTGGCGGCCTCGTGCACCAGGGTGCCGGTGCCCGACCCGGTGATGAGCGGCACGGGAATGCCCGCGGCCTCGATGCGCTGGCGGGTGTCGGCCGCGGCACGCACCACGCCGGCAATGGCCTCGCGCCGCTCGGCCATGCCCGGCAGGTGCTGGGCGCGGCCATGGTAGGCCTGCAGCCCGGCAAAGCGCAGGCGCGGGGCGTGGCGCGTGATGGCCTGGGCCAAGGGAACGGAGGCGTCGCCCGGGGGCACGCCGCAGCGGCCCTGGCCGACATCGATCTCCACGAAAACGTCGATGCTGGCTTCGCCACCGGCCAGCACCATGGCCTCGGCCAGGCGCTCGATGCCCTCGGGGCTGTCCACCGCGATCGCCAGCCGGCCGCCACGTGCCGCCAGCTGCGCGGCCAGCCGGGCGGTGCGCAGCAGCTTGGGCCCGGCCACGACCTGGTTGCTGATGTAGATGTCGTTCACGCCCCCGGCGGCCAGCGCCTCGGCTTCGGCCACCTTCTGCACGCACACGCCCTGGGCGCCGGCCTGCTGCATCAAGAGGGCCAGCTCGGCGCTCTTGTGCATCTTGGCGTGCGGGCGCCAGCGCACCCGGTGCTTGCGTGCGAACTCGGCCATGCGCTGGATATTGCGCTCCATGGCGTCCAGGTCCACCACCAGGGCGGGGGTGTCGATCAGGTCCACCCGCGCGCCGATGCTGGCGCGCAAGGCTTCAGGTAATGCTTTCATCGCGCGCTGCGTTGTCCAGGTGTTGGGTATCGGCCCAGCCGACCAGGGTGAGGCCATCCGGGGTCCAGAGCAGGCGGTTGATGGCCGCGTTGGACAGCTGCCAAGTGCGCGGCGCCTGGATCTCCTGGCGCGTGGCCAGGCGGTAGAGCACGTCGAGCACACCGCCATGCGCCACCATCAGCACCTGCTCGCCAGGGTGCTTTTCGGCCAGCGCGAACACGGTGCGCTCGATGCGCTCGCGCAGCATCACCAGCGATTCACCGCCCTCGGGCGTGTAATCGGGCTCGCGCGTGCGCCAGCGCCGTGCGTCATCGGGCAGTTCGGCCTCGATTTCCTTGAAGGTGCGGCCCTGGAAGTGGCCGAAGCTGCGCTCGCGCAGCCCCTGCTCGGGCGTGATGGGCGCCCCCGTGGCATCGGCCACGGCCTGGGCGGTGGCGAAGGCGCGCTGCAGGTCGCTGGCGTAGATGGCGTCAATGGCCTCACCGGCCAGCGCCTGGGCCAGTTGCCGGGCCTGCCACTGGCCGGTCTCGTTCAAAGGGATGTCCAGGTGACCCTGGATGCGGGTATCGACATTCCAGGCGGTTTCGCCATGGCGTACGGCAATGATGCGGGTGGCTTGCATTCAGAAGGGATCAGGGTGGTGGGGGCGCCAGGGGAATGCGCACCTGGCGGGGACCGCCGGAGGGTTTGGGGAAGCCGGTCAGCGCCGCGTCGAACAGGATGCCGAACACGGCGGGGTCTGCCACCCACACGTCTTCGTGCACGGCCGAGGTCTCGTACACCGTGGCCTGGGTGGCGGCATCGCGCATCACCAGGCTCACGGCGCGGCGGTGCAGGGGTGTGGGCTCGCCCATGCGCCATAGCCCGCCCACACCCCAACCACCGTGCCAGCCTCTGCCATACCAGCCGCCATAACCCCAGCCGTAGTAGCCGCGGTAGGGGCCGTAGAAACCATGGGGGCCATAGGGCCAGTAGGGGTCGTAGCGCGGCACCGTGCCGGCCTGCACGCCGATCTGTACCAGCAGCCGGGGCGCGGCATCGTCGCGCTGCAGTCCGGCACGCGCCAGCGACTGCTCGGCCAGCGCGGCAACGGCGTCGAAGGCCGGCGTCTGCTGCGAGGGCAGGCGGTCGATGCGGTAGGTGGCCGGGCTGGGCGCGGTCGCCAGGGTGGAAAAGCTTTGCACCTGGCCTTCCACCACGCGGGTGGTGCTGCAGCCGGCCAGGGTGGCAGCGGCAAGGCCAAGCAGCAGGGCGGGAATCCAGCGACGGGTCATGAAAATCTCCTGGGCGTTTCCATCTTGGAGCGCGATCCAGTTCCGAGGTTCACGACAGCTGCACCACCTGCACACCGGGTAAGGAGGGGCTGGGCGCCGAAAACTCTTCCTTGTCGAAGGCCTTGTCCCCGTCTTCATTGGCCACGCCCGTGGCGCGCGCATTCTTGAAGTCGTACTGGCTGCCGTCCAGCAGGTGCGAGGGCACCACGTTCTGCAGGGCGTTGAACATGTTCTCCACACGGCCGGGGAACTTCTTCTCCCACTCGCGCAGCATCTCACCCACCTGCTTTCGCTGCAGGTTCTCCTGGCTGCCGCACAGGTTGCAGGGAATGATGGGGAAATTGCGCTGCGCGGCCCAGCGCGTGGTGTCCTTCTCGGTCACGTAGGCCAGGGGGCGGATCACCACGTGGCGGCCATCGTCGCTCACCAGCTTGGGCGGCATGCTCTTCATCTTGCCGCCGAAGAACATGTTGAGCAGCAGGGTCTGCAAAATGTCGTCGCGGTGGTGGCCCAGCGCAATCTTGGTGCAGCCCAGCTCGTCGGCCACGCGGTAGAGAATGCCCCGGCGCAGGCGGCTGCACAGACTGCAGGTGGTCTTGCCCTCGGGGATCAGGCGCTTGACGATGCTGTAGGTGTCTTCGTTCTCGATGTGGAAGGGCACGCCGGTGCTGGCCAGGTACTCGGGCAGCACATGCTCGGGAAAGCCGGGCTGCTTCTGGTCCAGGTTCACGGCGACCAGGTCGAAATGGATGGGCGCGCGCGCCTTGAGCTTGATCAAAATGTCCAAGAGGGCATAGCTGTCCTTGCCGCCGGACATGCAGACCATGACCTTGTCGCCTTCTTCGATCATGTTGAAGTCGACAATGGCCTTGCCCACCTCGCGGCACAGGCGCTTTTCGAGCTTGTGGGCCTCGCGTTCGATCTTCAGGCGCGCAGGGCCGGACGCGGCCGCGCCGGCATCGGCGCCAGCGTCTGCCAGCTCGGGGGGCTCTGCGGTCCAGCCGGCCTGGGTGGTTTCGTTGATCACTGCGCTCATGGAAAGGGTGGACTCTGGGGTCGGGTGAAGCGGTGCGCCCGGGCGGGGGGCTCCGGGGCCAAAAAAGACGGAAATAGCCCCCAATTGTCGGCGAAACCGCGCGCCCGTGGGCTGGGGCGGGCTCTCCAGAGCCTTCCGTCCCCGGCTTGGCGGGTTATTTTCCCGCTTCTGGAGGCTCGCTGCCAGAGGGGGCTTCGGGCACCGGCGGTGCCCGTTCTGCCAGCCACAGCCGCATCTCGCGCTTGCCTTTGGCATTGGCCGCACGCCAGGCCTGGCGCGCCAGGTCCAGAAAGCGCTCTTCCGCCGGGTCGGGGTGCGCCGTGGCGTGCTCCGCGTCGAGCCAGCCGAGCTCCACCTGCGCGTGGCGCTCGATCTGGCGTGCCAGCGTATTACCGATGGGGCGGGCGCTCTTGATCTGGCTCCACATGCTGGGCGAGATCTCGAGCGAGGCGGCAAATGCCTGGTCCAGGCCCTTGGCGGGCTTGCCGGCGGCGATCTGCTGTTCGAGGAAAAGGCGGTGCAGCACCAGCACATTGGTGCGGCGCAGGACGGTGAGGGAGGGCGGGGTCACAACGAAAAAAACAACAAACGCGAAAAAAGATTGTGCCGGGTGTTGACCGCTGCGTAAAGACTATTTACAGTCCCCATCCATCAGGACTCCGTGTCCTCCACCTCTGGATCACCACCGAACCACTTTTCGCCGAAAGCCCATCGTGAACGCCATCCGCACCGCCATCCTCCGCCGCCCCTGCCAGGGCGCCGTGGCCGTGCGCGGGTCGTCGCCGTTCTCCCATGTGCATTCGGCATCCATGCCGTCCCTGGCCAAACGACTGTCGGCATCGCAGCAGCGCATGGCGTTGAGTGCGTACTTGCAGGGCAATGGCAGCCAGCCGCAGTGGCTGGGCAGCAATGGTTTCGAGGATACCGCTCCACCCCCGGGCGGAGGTTGCAACGCAGGGCAGTAGCCCCCGAGCGTTCTCCCTCCCGATCTCTCCAGCAGAGGCCCGGCAACCAGGTGGTTCCGGGCCTTTTTCATTGCGTTTTCATTTCCACCTTTTCGCAGCGCCAGCGCTGCCCCCAAGGGCATCGACCCACCGGGGACCCCGTTCTTTAACAGTTTGCTGCAGGCGGCCTGCTCCACCGGAGCCATGGCTGGCCTGCCCATCGAAAGCAGAGAGGGCAGCGTGTAGCGCACGCCTGGGTCCTCTCTCCATTTCGGGTGTGCCTTTGCTTTTACTGCCGGAGATGGCCGCATGCGCGGCCCGGCGGGATGTGCTGGGATTGATCACCCAGTGCAGCGACGTGCATGCGCGGTGCCCTTGAGGGCCGCGGTCGCGTGAAGACACAACCGAAATGGAGATGCGCTCCGGCAGGAGCGCGTGTCGCTTCATGGTTCCTTTCTACGCGTGTAGCTCAACTGGCAGAGCACCGGCCTCCAAATCCGACGGTTGAGGGTTCGACTCCTTCCGCGCGTGCCAATCTTTTTTCCTGGCAATGCCAGGCATGCCGTAGCAGCCCTGTCGGATGGGGCGCCTGGTCTCATGGCCGGGGATTGCAGGTTCGACTCCTGTCTGCGGCTCCTCCTATTTCCCTTTCTTGTTGACCGGTCGCCAAGTGGTAAGGCAGCGGATTTTGATTCCGCCACACGGAGGTTCGATCCCTCCCCGGTCTGCCCCTTTTCATCAACCCACCCACCTCGTTCCATTCATCCCATCACCCTTCAGGAGACCACCATGGCCATCCAGCATTCCTTTTCCCTTGGTGCCCCACGGCGCCGTTCCGGCCTCGCCGGCTGGCTGGCCCGCCTGGCATCCGTGCGCGCTCGTCTGCCTCGCGCGGCCGTCCGCGCTGCTCCTGCCTCTCGCAGGCTGGAGCACATGGACCTCGACCAGCGCGTGCGCGAGGTCGGCGAGTGGTAGCGGCGTGTGCGCTCGTGCGCCCACTGCCTGCCCCAACGCATCCACCTGGGCGTCCATCGATTGCCGATGGACGCCCGCTCTTTCCATTGATTGACTGTTGTTGTTGAACCGGGGCGTGCGCTTGGCTGGGCGGCTGCGCCCGGCATTGCCAAGAAAGCAAGAAAGGAAGCACCATGCCCCGCACCGAACCCGAAACCCCCACCCGAAAGCCCCAGGCCCCGACACCGCGCGTGCTGCAGCTGGACCTGCATGGCACGCCCCAGTCGTGGATGCCGCTCGAGCAGGCCGCCGTGCATTACGCCAGCGGCGCCGTGGCCTGGGATGCCGGCCTCGAAGCCCTGGCCACATTGCGTGGCGGGCACAACGCGGCAACGGGCCGCCAGTCGGTGCTGGAGATCGCACCCATCATCGCGCTGCGCGGCGTGTCCCGGATCAACCTCTTTGACGTGGTGCCGGGGCTCACCAAGCGCCGCCTGCTGCGCCGCGACCGCCACACCTGCGCCTACTGCGGCGATGCCTTCGCGGAAGAGGCCCTGCAGTGCGAGCACATCGTGCCGCAGTCGCGGGGTGGCGCCACCGCGTGGACCAACCTCGTGGCGGCCTGCGCCGGCTGCAACGGCTACAAGGCCGACCGCCTGCCCGAGGAAGCCGGCATGCGCCTGCTGTACCTGCCCTATGTGCCCAGCCGGTACGAGTCCTTCCTGCTGGACGGGCGCAACGTGCGTGCGGACGTGCACGAGTGGCTGGCCAAACGGCTGCCCAAGGGCTCCCGCCTCCATTGAGGGGGTGGGAAAAGACGAGGGCCGTGGTCGGTGACCACGGCCCTTTCTTTTTCCATGGCTGGACCGCCCAGGCTCCCACGCCTTTTGCAGGCCGGGCCTGGCTATTCCTGACCGATCATTTGGTGCACCAGCTTTCCGAGGATACGGGTGCCCCTGACCACCCTGTCGGCGGCCGTGGAGCAGTAGTTCAAGCGAATGCAGTGGGCAAACCGCCGGTCGGCTGAAAACAGGGATCCGGGCATGAGGCTCACCCCGGCCGCCATGGCCGAGCGCATGAGATCGAGGGCGTCTATGCGCCTGGAAAGTTCCACCCACAGGAAGTAGCCCCCTTCGGGTTGCGTGACCTTGGTGCCCGCTGGAAAGGACTCTGCAATGGCGTCGACCATCAGCGCCCGGTGATGGAGAATCGTCTGCCGGATGCGACGCAGGTGCAGGTCATAGCCCCCCTGTGACAGATAGTCGGAAATGGCTGCCTGGGACGGGATCGACGCGGAAAGGCTGCTCATCACCTTCAGCCGCTCGATATCGCGGGTCCACCGTCCTGCGCATGCCCACCCCACGCGGTAGCCTGGCGCCAAGGTCTTGGAGAACGACGCGCAATGGATGACCCAGCCGTCGCGATCGAACGCCTTGACCGGTCGTGGCTTGCGGGACCCGAAATACAGGTCGCGATAGACGTCATCCTCGATCAGGGGGACCTGGTACCTGGCCAGCAAGTCCGCCAGCGACTTCTTCTTCTCGTCCGGCATCAATGCCCCGAGCGGGTTCTGGAAGGTAGGCATGAACCAGCAGACCTTGACCTCCCCCGTCGCCAGCGCCGCCTCCACGGATTCCAGGCTCACGCCATCGGAAGGGCTGGTCGGCAGTTGCAGGGCGCGCAGCTTCAGGCGCTCGATGGCCTGCAGCGGGGCATAGAAAGTAGGCGCCTCCAGAAGCACCAGGTCGCCAGGTTGCGTCACAGCCTGCAGGCTGAGATTCAGCGCATCCATCGCGCCATTGGTGATGATGATCTCGTCGACACCGGCATGGATTCCGTCGGCCGCATAGCGCTGTGAAATCTGCTGGCGCAGGCGCAATTGCCCCGTGGCCAGCTCTTCAATGAGCTTCGCTGGCGCCAGCCGCCGCATGGCGGTGCCCAGTGAGCGGGCCAGCCGGTCCACAGGGAACAGCGTGGGATCCAGGAAGGCCGAGCCCAGGGGCACCACCTGGCTGCCATGCGGCTGGTTCAGAAGCGCAACCACGAGGTCGTTGATGGCCACGCCGTGGGGGCGCGGGGACGGGCGGCTCGTCTTGGGGCGCTGCAAGGATGCCGGAATCCGAGGGCGCACGTAGTAGCCCGAACGGGGGCGGGCTTCGATCAGGCCACGGGACTCCAGCAGGTAGTAGGCCTGGAAAACGGTGGAAGGGCTCAGTTGCCGCCGCTCGCTGGACTGGCGCACCGAGGGCAGTCGATCTCCCACCCGCAATGACCCCGAATGGATCAGTGCATGGATTTCATCCGCAAGCTGCTCGTACTGCGTCATGGCCGGGGTGGTCGCAAAGGAAGCGCCCAGAATAGCCGAGGGGCGGCATGCGACCATGGCGCGTGGCCGACGCGGGGGAATCCTGCACTGCAGGGGCCCGGCAGAGAAGGCGATTGCATTCGCGCAATGCCACGAGGCGGTGAGCGGCTACCCGGGGCTGGGGTGTCCGCTCTCGGAAGGACTCGTCCTACCAAGGCCCTCTGCGGGGATGGGTCGACTGCTCGGAGGCGCCCGGGGGGTGATCGGCGGGTGCCTGCGCTTCGCTGGCTTCCTTTTTCTTCTGCTTGCCTTGGTCGTAGTGCCACTTGATGGCAAAGAACATTCCCGTGCCGAACACGAGAACCTTGAACGTCACGAAGACGATGGGGACCCAATCCATGTTTGAGTATTTCCTGGCAATGGCTTGACACGCTGCGTCGTGGGGCGCACGACCCCCAACGCTGCTTGCGCCGCTTCATCCCTGGTCACACCGCGATAGGGCCTGGCCGAAGCTTCGAAAGCATGGGGCGATGCTATCTCGCCCTCTGTCCAGGCGAACACATCAGCTCTGCTGGATTTTTTCCATAGCAGATGGCGAGCACTGCACTTGTCTTCGGCAAAGAGGTCACCACTGCCCGGTTTCGATGCGGATCGCCACTTCGCAGTCGTCGAAGATCTCCAGCTTGGCGATCTTCACGCGCACGCCCAGCACGCCGGGCAGCTGCATCAGGCGGTTGGCGAGCTTGCCGATCAGGCTCTCCAGCAGGTTGACATGCTCGGCGCGGCATTCGTCGATGATGATCTGGCGCACCTTGCGGTAGTCCAGCACGTGCAGGATGTCATCGTCGCGCGGCGACAGCGGCTGCACGCCCAGGCTCAGCTCGGCATCCACCTGGATGGGCTGGGGATCGGTCTTCTCGTGCGAGAGGATGCCCAGGTTGGCGTCGAAGCGCAGGCCGGTGAGGGTAAGGATCTGGGTGCCGGTGGCGTGGGTGGTCGTCATGGGGTGGTGTCCTGTGCGGGCGCAGGCCCGCTCACATCAGCGAAAAATCGCGCTCGAACTTCATCAGGTGCTGGCCGCCGTCCACCATCAGGGTG
This sequence comes from Acidovorax sp. FW305-C-20-28, assembly GCF_058783375.1. Lineage (NCBI taxonomy): Bacteria > Pseudomonadati > Pseudomonadota > Betaproteobacteria > Burkholderiales > Comamonadaceae > Acidovorax > Acidovorax sp. FW305-C-20-28. The sequence continues at coordinate 51,199 of NZ_JBYSYM010000002.1, forward strand.
GTGCCGGTGATGGAGCGGTTTTCCAGCGCAAAGCGCACGGTGGCGGCCACGTCGTCGGGGGTGGAGGAGCGGCCCAGCGGGCTCAGGGCGTGCAGCTGGGCGAATTTTTCGTCGCTGAGCATGTGGCTCGTGAGCGTGAGGCCCGGGGCCACGCCCACCACCCGCACGCGGGGCGCCAGGGCCAGCGCCAGCATGGTGCCGGCCGCCTCCAGCGCCGCCTTGGACAGCGTGTAGCTCATGAAGTCGGGGTTCTGGTTCCACAGCTTCTGGTCGAGCAGGTTGACCACAGCGCCCTGGGCATCGGTCTCGCCCGCGGCCACGCGCGCCTGCAGGTGCTCGTGCAGGGCCTGGGCCAGCAGCACGGGGGCGCCGGCATTGCTGCGCAGGTGCTTTTCCAGGGCCGTGTAGCCCAGGGTGGCGGCGTTGTCGTGCTCGAACAGCGAGGCATTGTTGACGACCGCATCCAGCGCGCCGAAACGCTCCACCACGCGGGGCACCAGGGCGCGCACGGCGGCCTCGTCGTCGAAGTCTCCATCGAAGTGCGCGCTGGTGGCCGAAGACAGGCGTGCGCATTCCGCCGCCGTGGCCATGGCGTCCTGCTCGGAGCTGCGGTAGTGCACGGCCACCTGCCAGCCACCGGCGGCCAGCGCCAGCGCAATGCTGCGGCCCAGGCGCTTGGCGGCACCGGTGACGAGCACCGTACGGGGGCGGGGGGAAGAGGGCATGAGGGACAATGCGGGCCGTGACGACGAAAACACCCGACAGTTTAACGACCGCCTTGCAGGCGCACATTGCCGACGCCATCGCCGCCGCGGGCGGCTGGATCGGCTTCGACCGGTTCATGGCCCTGGCCCTGTACACGCCCGGCCTGGGCTACTACGCCAACGACTCGGCCAAGTTCGGCCTGCTGCCCGAGTCGGGCAGCGACTTCGTGACCGCGCCCGAGCTGACGCCCCTGTTCGGCCAGACCCTGGCCGTGCAGGTGGCCGAGGCCTTCGAGCGCACCGGGACCAATGAGGTCTGGGAGTTCGGCGCCGGCTCCGGCGCGCTGGCGCTGCAACTGCTCGACGCCCTGGGCGACCGCGTGCAGCGCTACACGATCGTTGACCTGTCGGGCAGCCTGCGCGCGCGCCAGCAGGCGCTGTTGGCAGCACACGCGCACAAGGTGCGCTGGGTGGATGCGTTGCCCGAGCGTTTCGAGGGTGTGGTGGTGGGCAACGAAGTGCTCGACGCCATGCCCGTGCAACTGCTGGCGCGCCATGGTGGCCAGCAGGGCGGCGTGTGGCATGAGCGCGGCGTGGCGCTGCACGAGGGCGCCTTCACCTGGGCCGATCGGCCCACCGCATTGCGCCCGCCCGTGGAGGTCGAAGGCCCGCAGGACTACCTGACCGAGATCCATGCCCAGGGCGAGGGCTTCATCCGCACCCTGGCCGACCGCCTCACGCGCGGCGCGGTGTTCCTGCTGGACTATGGTTTTGGCGAGAGCGAGTACTACCATCCGCAGCGCCACATGGGCACGGTGATGTGCCACCAGGGCCACCTGGCCGATGGCGACCCGCTGGTGGCAGTGGGCCGCAAGGACATCACCGCCCACGTCAACTTCACCGCCATGGCCCTGGCCGCGCAGGATGCCGGCCTGCAGGTGCTGGGCTACACCACGCAGGCGCACTTTCTCATCAACTGCGGGCTGGCGCAGCGCATGGTGGAGCTGCCGGCGCTGGAACGCGCGACCGCCGCCAAGCTCATCATGGAGCACGAGATGGGCGAGCTGTTCAAGGTCATTGCCCTGGGCGTGGGCGAGGCCTGGGAGCCCGTGGGCTTTGCCCAGGGCGACCGCTCGCACCGCCTCTGAGGCACGGGATCAGTTCAGGCGTGCGCCGCTTGTAGCGTCGAAAAGGTGCGCTTGCGCCGCCATGGGCCGCAGCCAGAGTGCATCGCCCGGCCGCACATCGACGCGGTCGCGGAACGCCGCCAGGATGTCATGCCCGCCCGCCAGCCGCACGGCGACCTGGGTCTCCGAGCCGGTGGGCTCCACCACCCTGACCTGGGCGGGCAGGCCGTCGCCGCTGGCCTCCAGAGCGAAGTGCTCGGGCCGTGCGCCATAGAGCACGCTGTCGCCGTGGCGCCCCTGCGGGGGCTGGGCCAGGGGCAGGTGCAGGCCATCGTCCGTCACCACGCGCGCCGCACCATCCAGGTGCAGCCGGCCGGGGATGAAGTTCATGGCCGGCGAGCCGATGAAGCCCGCCACGAAGGCATTGGCCGGCCGGTCGTAGAGTTCGAGCGGCGCGCCCACCTGCTCCACCAGCCCGTCCTTGAGCACCACGATGCGGTCGGCCAGCGTCATGGCCTCCACCTGGTCGTGCGTGACGTAGACCGTGGTGGTGCGCAGGCGCTGGTGCAGGGCCTTGATTTCGGTGCGCACCTGCACGCGCAGCTTGGCGTCCAGGTTGGACAGGGGCTCGTCGAACAGAAAGGCGTCGGGCTGGCGCACGATGGCGCGGCCCATGGCCACGCGCTGGCGCTGCCCGCCCGAGAGCTGGCGCGGCGTGCGGTCCAGCAGTTGCTCCAGGCCCAGGATGGCCGCCACCTCGCCCACCCGGCGCTGGATGGCTGCCTTGTCCTCGCCCTGCAGCTTGAGCGAGAAGCCCAGGTTCTGCGCCACCGTCATGTGCGGGTACAGCGCGTAGTTCTGGAACACCATGGCGATGTTGCGGTCCTTGGGCGCCACGTCGTTGATCGCGCGCCCGCCCAGGCGGATTTCGCCGCTGGTGATGGCTTCGAGCCCCGCGATGGCGCGCAGCAGCGTGGACTTGCCGCAGCCCGAGGGGCCGACCAGGGCGACGAACTCGCCGTCCTGGATGGCGATGTCCACGCCGTGGATCACGGGCGTGCTGCCGTAGTGCTTGACGATCTGGTGGAGGGAAAGGGCAGCCATGTCGGTCAGTCTTTCACGCCGCCGGCGGTGAGGCCGCGGACGAGGTAGGTGCGTACCAGCACCGTGAAGATCACCACCGGGAACATCACCAGCGTGCCGCTGGCAGCGATCTTGGTCCACTCCCAGCCTTCGTACTGCAGGAAGTTGACGATGGCCACGGGCGCGGTGATGGCGTTGGTGCGCGTGAGGATGAGGGCGTAGAAGAAATCGTTCCACGAGAAGATGAAGCACAGCACGGCCGTGGCTGCCAGCCCCGGCGATGCCAGCGGCAGCGTGATGCGCCAGAAGGCCTGCCAGACGCCGCAGCCGTCGATGTAGGCGGCTTCTTCGAGGGCCGTGGGCACGGCCTCGAAGAAGGTCTGCATGAGCCAGATCACGATGGCCAGGTTGAAGGTCAGGTAGACGATGGCCAGGCCGGCGATGGTGTCCTGCAGGCCCAGCCAGCGGTAGGCCAGGAAGAACGGGATGGTGAAGGCGATGGGCGGCGCCATGCGCGTGACCAGAATCCACAGTGCCACATGGCGCCGCCACTTGAACTGCCAGCGCGTGAGCGCATAGGCCGCCGGCACGCCGATCAGCAGCGACAGGCCGGTGGACAGGGTGCTCACCGCCAGGCTGTTCCAGAACGACTTGAGGAAGTTGCCCTGCAGCAGGCTGCGAAAGCCCTCCAGCGTGGGCACGAAGAGCAGGCTGTCCTCGAAGATCTCCGCCCCGGGCTTGAAGGCCAGCAGTACCAGCCACAGGAAGGGGAACATCACCACCAGCAGCAGGGCGATGGCCACCAGGCCGCGGGCATGGCGGCGCAGCCAGCCGGCGCGGCGCGCAGCGGGGTGCGAGGTACTGGAGTGGGCTGCGGGCGGTGCCGACAGAGGAAGGGTGGCGTCAGCGCTGATGGTCATGGTCGTTCCATCCGAGTCGGCCCACCAGCCAGCTGAGCGCGAACACCCCCGCGAGGATCACCATCGCGATGGCGCTGGCATAGCCCCAGTAGGAAAAGTTGAAGGCCTGGATGAAGCCGTAATAGTTGGTCACCTCGGTCACCGTGCCCGGGCCGCCGTCGGTCAGCACGTAGATCAGCGGAAAGGCCTTGAAGCTGTCGATCAGCCGGAACAGCCCGCACACCACCAGCACCGGCCGGATGTAGGGGAACACGATGTAGATGAACAGCTGCCAGCGGTTGGCACCGTCCAGGCTGGCCGCCTCCAGCGGCTCGTCGGGCACCATCTGCAAGGTGGCCAGCACCATGAGCATGGTGAACGGAAACCACTGCCAGGTGTCGGCGATGGAGATGGCCCACAGGGCCGTGTCGGGGTTGGCGATGAGCGAGCGCACGGGCAGGCCCACGGCCTCCAGCGCCCGGTGCAAGGGGCTCACGTCGGGCGTGTACATGATCTTCCAGATCAGCGCCACCACGATGGGCGGCAGCACCATGGGAATCAGGAACACCGTGCGCGTGGAACCCAGCAGCCTGGAGCGGCCGTTGAGCAGCAGCGCCAGGCCCAGGCCCACCGCCAGTTGCAGCGCCACGCTGGAGGCCGACAGCTTGAGCTGCGTGGCGATGGAGCGCAGAAAGCGCTCGTCTTCCAGCAGGTGGCGGTAGTTGCCCAGCGGGTCGTTGAAGTGGAAGGTGGCGGCTGCATCCGTCAGGCTCAGCGGCGTGAAACTGGCCACCAGCAGCGCCGTGGCCGGTGCCAGCGTGATGAGCAGCAGCACCGCCAGCGAGGGCAGCAGGCCCCACAGGAAGGCGCGCCGGCGCGCGGCCTCCCAGCCCACGCCGGCTTGCGCGGTCAGCGTGCCCACGGCTGGCCCGTCACAGGTTCTGCCCCGCGCGCTTGAGCTCGGTGATCGACTGCGCCTGCGCCTGCTGCAGCGCCTGCTTGGCGCTGGCCTGGCCCGAGGCGATCAGCGCGATCGCCTTGTTGAGCTGCTGGTCCACCTGCGGGTAGACCGACACCGTGCGGTACTTCATGTGCCCGGTCTTGGAGGCCAGCTCGATCGAGTCGAGTGCCAACTGCGCCAGGTCGTTGCCGTTGATGACCTGCTTGGCGCGGAACTCCTTGGAGTCGATGTCCGAGCGGCGCGCGGGCGAACCGTAGCCCGCCAGCACCGCCTTGCGCGTGGTTTGCTTGGACAGTGCCCACTGGATGAAGGCCCAGGCGGCCTCCTTGTTCTTCGAGCCTGTGGGAATGCCCAGGCCATGCACGGCCGTGCCTGGAAAGCGCCCGGCCGGGCCTTTGGGCACCTGGCCGAACTTCAGCGTCTTGATCGTCTTGCTCGTGGCGGCATCGCCGAGTTGCGCCAGGTGCAGTTGGCCCGCGTCGGTGAAGTTCACGCGGCCAAGCTTGAGCGCCTGGGTCACCTGGTCGGGCGTGTAGGTGATGGCGCCATCGGGCCCGAACTCGCGCAGCAGGCTGGCGTAGTACTCGGCCGCGGCAATCGCCTCGGGCGTGTCGAGCGTGGGGTACAGGTCGTCGGGCGCCCTGCGGAACACGTCACCGCCAAAGGCGTGCAGGTAGGGCACGAAGGTCCAGCCGTAGTGGCTGTCGGAGACGAAGCCCGCCACGCGCTCCTTCTTGTTCACGGCGCGCAGCACCTTGACCAGGTCGTCCGTGGTGTCGGGGTAGGCCAAGCCGGCTTGCTGCACCAGGTCGAAGCGCGACGAAGCGGACAGCAGGGCCTCGGCGGTCCATGGGATGCCATAGAGCTTGCCGTCCTTGCCGGTCTCGGGCGCGCGGGCGCCGGGCAGGAAGTCGTTCACGTCCCAGTCGGCGGGCGTGAGGTTGGGGTTCTTGATAAAGTCGTCGAGCGGGGTGAGCCAGCCCGAATTGATCCAGCGGCTCGAATAGATGAAGGTCACGTTGACCACGTCGTAGGCCGAACCCTTGGTGGACAACTCCAGATCGGCGCGCTGGTTGTAGACCGGGAAGGAGGGTGCGTCGAAGTTCACCTTGGCGCCCGTGAGCGCCTCGAACTCGGGCAGGAACTGCTGCAGCAGCTTGGGGTAGGCCGCGCTGAAGGTCGAGACGTTCAGGGTCACGCCCTGGAACTTCTTGGCGCCGCTCTGGGCCTGGGCAAAGCCGGGCAGCAGGGCGGTGGCACCGAGGGCCGAAGCGGCCTGGAGCAATTGGCGTCGTTGGGTCATGGGGATTTTTCCTGGTGTCAGGCCGTGGCGGTGATCAAGGTGTCGATCTGCGCGTCGTTGGTGGCTTCGGGGCGCGTGCGCGTGCGGCTCCTGCGGCCATCCACGGCCACGGCCGGGTCGCCGTGCACGGTGACGCGGCGCACCAGACGGGCCTGGTTGCCGTAGTCGTTGATCGCGAAATGCTGGGTTGCGCGGTTGTCCCAGATCGCCACATCGTCCTGCTGCCACTGCCAGCGCACCGTGTTCTCCAGGCGGATCACGCGGTTCTGCAGGATTTCGAAGATGCGCGCCGATTCGGTGCTGGAGAAACCCGCGATCTTCTTGACGAAGTGGCCCAGCAGCAGCGCGCGCTCGCCCGACACCGGGTGCACGTGCACGACAGGGTGCTCGGCTTCGTACACGGCCGAGACGAAGACCTTGCGGTGGTGGTTCAGGCGCTCCTCCTCGACCACCACGCGCTCGGCGCCGTAGTCGTAGTCGTTGCTGTGCACGGCCCACAGGCCGTCGGCCAGGCGTTTGAGGTCTTCGGGCAGGCGCGCATAGGCGGCCGCCGTGTTGGCCCATACCGTGTCGCCACCGTAGGCCGGGATCTTCACACCGCGCAGGATGCCGTACTTGGGGAAGGCATCGAGAAAGGTCACGTCGGTGTGCCACGAATCGGCGCGGCCACCACCCTTGGAGGCGTCGAGCTCGAAGATGCGCGTGCCCGCGGGTGAGGGCACAGTGGGGTGGGCCACCGTCTTGCCCAGCAGGGCGCCGAAGGCCTGGTGGCTGGCATCGGTGAGGTGGGCCTGGCCGCGGAAGAACAGCACCTTGTGCTGCACCAGCGCGGCAGTGAGGTCGGCGATGGTGGCGCCATCCAGTTCGCCTGAAAGCTTCAGGTCCAGGACTTCACCGCCCAGGCTGCCGGCCACGCGGCGGATGCGCAAATTCCCGAAGGAGGTATCGATGTTGGATGGGGACGGGGTCGCGCTCACGGGCAGGCTCCAGCAGTGGGGGGAGCGCCGGATTCTGCGGACCCGGGGCCCGCCTGCGAAGCAAGGAAAACCGATATCCAAGCTGCCGAAACATTCGGCAATATCGAAAGCAGTGAAAGTTGGGTAAGCGCGTCCGTGTTACCTATCGGGCAGTTGGCCGCCGGAAGGCGTGGCATCCAGGGTGACCGCATCGCTGCGGTCCTTGAGGCCAATGCCCGTGAGGCCCAGGCGCCTGGCCTCCACGCACAGCCACCACAGGCGCGCCGCCGCAGCCGCGGGCGCCAGGCCTTCGGCCCGCACGTTGGAGATGCAGTTGCGCTCTGCATCGCTGCGGCCCAGCTGGGGCTGCCAGGTGAGGTAGATGCCCAGGCTGTCGGGCGAGCTCAGGCCCGGGCGCTCGCCGATCAGCACGGCCACCATGCGCGCGCCCAGCAGCGCGCCCACCTCGTCGCCCAGGGCCACGCGCGCCTGCGTGGCGATGGCCACGGGCCCCATGTGCCAGCCCTGCGGGGTGCCTTGCACGGTGGCCTGCACCAGGGGCACGGCGTTGCGCTCGATGGCCAGCGCCGAGAGGCCGTCGGCCACGACCAGCAGCAGGTCGCAGCCTGCCTGCGGTGCATCGCCGAGCCGCCGTGCGTCGGCTGCGTCCAGGCGCCGACCCAGGTCGGGGCGCAGCAGGTAGGTGGCTCGATCGGGTGCGGCGCTGGCCACGCGCAGCGTGGTGCAGCCCAGGCCGGCGAGCTGGGCTGCCAGCGCATCGGCATCGAGCGGCAGGTGCACGGCATCGCGCGCCTGGGCGTGGGCCAGGCCGAAGTCGAGCAGCTCGCGCGTGGGGATGGCCGTGCCGGCGCGGCCCAGGGCCAGCCGGGCGGCAGTGTGGGCGCGCAGGTCGCCCCAGAGGTCGGGCTGCGGGCCGATGGAGGGGGCAGGTTGGGTCATGTGCGCATGCCTATCTGCCGCAATTGGGCAATGGCGGTCTGTTGCTGCGCGGCGGGCAGCAGCCGACCCGCATCGTCGGCCAGGTGCATGCGCTGCAACCAGGCCTCGAACTCGGGGGCACGCTTCAGGCCCAGCACTTCGCGCAGGTAGAGCGCGTCGTGGAACGAGGTGCTCTGGTAGTTGAGCATGATGTCGTCGGCCCCCGGCACCCCCATGATGAAGGTCAGGCCCGCCACGCCCAGCAGGGTCATCAGCGTGTCCATGTCGTCCGAATCGGCCTCGGCATGGTTGGTGTAGCAGACGTCGCAGCCCAGCGGCACACCGAGCAGCTTGCCGCAGAAATGGTCTTCGAGGCCGGCACGGATGATCTGCTTGCCGTCGTACAGGTACTCGGGCCCGATGAAGCCGACCACCGTGTTGGTGAGCAGCGGCGAGAACGCGCGCGCCACGCCGTAGGCCCGCGCCTCGCAGGTCTGCTGGTCCACGCCGTGGTGGGCGTTGGCCGACAGGGCGCTGCCCTGGCCCGTCTCGAAGTACATCACGTTGTCGCCCAGCGTGCCGCGTTTCAGGGACAGGGCGGCCTCGCGCGCCTCGCGCAGCAGGGCCAGGTGGATGCCAAAGCCTGCGTTGGCCTTCTGCGTGCCTGCGATGGACTGGAACACCAGGTCCACAGGCGCCCCTTGCTCGATCATCTGCACGGTGTTGGTCACGTGCGTGAGCACGCACGACTGCGTGGGGATCTGCAGCGTGGAGACCACGCCATCGAGCATGTGCACCAGCCCGGTGAGGGCGGCAATGCTGTCCGTGGCCGGGTTGATGCCGATCACCGCGTCGCCCGCACCGTAGAGCAGCCCATCGACCATGGAGGCCGCGATGCCGCGCAGGTCGTCGGTCGGGTGGTTGGGCTGCAGGCGCACGGCCAGGTGGCCCGGCAGGCCGATGGTGTTGCGAAAGCGCGTGACCACGCGGCACTGGCGCGCCACGGCCACCAGGTCCTGGTTGCGCATGAGCTTGCTCACGGCAGCCACCATCTCGGGCGTGAGGCCGGGGGCCACGGCGGTGAGCGCGGCCGTATCGGCCGCCAGCAGCCAGTCGCGCAGGCCGCCCACGGTGAGGTGGGCAATGGGGGCGAAGGCCGTGGCATCGTGCGTGTCGATGATGAGGCGCGTGACCTCGTCGCTCTCGTAGGGCACCAGCGCCTCGTTCAGGAAGCGGGGCAGCGGCACATCGGCCAGGCACATGCGCGCAGCCATGCGCTCCACCGCCGATTGCGCGGCAATGCCGGCCAGCGCATCGCCCGAGCGTGCGGGCGTGGCCTTGGCCATGACCTCGCGCAGGTCGTTGAACAGCCAGCGCTGGCCGTGGAGGGTGTGGTGGTAGGTCGCCGGCATCGGTGCAAGCATGGGTGGGCCGTGGCAATGATGGCATGCCCTTGCAAGCGGTGTGCCATGGTGCGGGAAATCGGTCTTAGCTGTTTTGGTTGTTAATAACCAAAAAAACATTCGTTCCCAGAATAAAAGCCTCCACCTAGAGTGCAGACCTCAGGGCACACCTGCCCAGATTCCCACGAGGTTTTCCATGTCGGCCGTTCTGTCTTCCGCATCCGCTTCCCCGTCTGCCCACCATGGCGATGCGCCGCCGCAAGGCCTGGTGATCCGCTCCATCGTGGGCGCAGCCGGCCCGCTGGGGGCCGAGGTGCTGGGACTGGACCTGTCGCGCCCGCTGGGCCGTGAGGACTTCGCGCGCATCCACCGCGCGCACCTGGACCACCATGTGCTGGTGTTCCGCGACCAGCGCATCACGCCCGCGCAGCATGTCGACTTCAGCCGCCGTTTCGGGCCCTTGCAGATCCATGTGCTCAAGAACTTTCAGCTGGCGGGCCATCCCGAGATCCTGATCGTCTCCAACATCAAGGACGCCGCCGGCCAGCCCATCGGCCTGGGCGATGCGGGCCACTACTGGCATTCGGACCTGTCGTACAAGGACAAGCCCAGCCTGGGCTCGCTGCTGCACGCGCAGGAACTGCCGGGCGAAGGCGGCGACACCCTGTTCGCCGACCAGCACGCCGCCTACGACGCGCTGCCCGAAGCGCTCAAGGCCCGCATCGCGCCGCTCAAGGCCGAGCACAGCTACCTGGCCAAGTACGAGGAACTGCGCGCGCGCAGCCCCTGGCGCCCGAAGCTCACGCAGGCACAGATCGACGAGGTGGCGCCCTCCATCCACCCCGTGGTGCGCACCCACCCTGAAACAGGCCGCAAGGCCCTGTTCGTGAGCGAGCACTTCACTACGCGCATCGTCGGCCTGCCCGAGGACGAAAGCCAGGCCCTGTTGGCCGAGCTGTTCGCCGCCAGCGTGCGCCCCGAGTTCACCTACCGCCACCAGTGGCAGCCGCACGACCTGGTGTTCTGGGACAACCGCTCGGTGACCCATCTGGCGGCCGGCACACCCGACAGCGAGCGGCGAAAACTCTACCGAACCACCATCGAGGGCGATCTGCCTTTCTGAGGCGTGGCTCCCCCAAGCGCTTGAAGCATCTCTCTTTTTGACCCCACACAGGATTCCATGACCATGTTCCAGACCACCCGCCGCCGCATCGTGCGCAAGACCATCGCCGCCCTGGCCACCGCCGGGCTGCTGGCCGGCGGGCTGAGCGCCACGGCCCACGCGGCCGAAGGGCAGCTGCGCATTGCGCAGCAGTTCGGCATCGTCTACCTGCTGCTCAATGTGGCGCAGGAAAACAAGCTGATCGAAAAGCACGGCAAGGCCGCGGGCGTGGACATCAAGGTGGAGTTTTTGCAGCTGTCGGGCGGCTCTGCCGTCAACGACGCGCTGCTGTCGGGCAACATCGAGATCGCCGGAGCGGGCGTGGGCCCGCTGTTCACGCTGTGGGATCGCACCAAGGGCCGCCAGAACGTCAAGGGCGTGGCTTCGCTGGGCAATTTCCCCTACTACCTAGTGAGCAACAACCCGGCCGTGAAGACCATTGCCGACTTCACCGACAAGGACCGCATCGCACTGCCGGCCGTCGGTGTCTCGGTGCAGTCGCGCGTGCTGCAGATGGCATCGGCCAAGCTCTGGGGCGACAAGGAGTTCAACCGCCTGGACAAGATCCAGGTGGCGCTGCCGCACCCCGATGCAGCGGCCGCCATCATCAAGGGCGGCACCGAGATCACGGGCCACTTCGGCAATCCGCCTTTCCAGGAGCAGGAGCTGGCCGGCAACCCCAAGGCGAAGATCGTGCTCAACTCGTACGACGTGCTGGGCGGCCCCGCATCGGCCACCGTGCTCTATGCCACCGAGAAATTCCGCAACGAAAGTCCCAAGACCTACAAGGCCTTCGTCGATGCGCTGGACGAGGCGGCCAAGTTCGTCGCCGCCAACCCCGAGAAGGCGGCCGACATCTACCTCAAGGTGGCCGGCGGCAACACCGACCGCGCACTGCTGCTCAAGATCATCCAGAACCCCGAAGTACAGTTCAAGGTGCGCCCCGAGAACACGCTGGGCATGGGCCAGTTCCTGCACCGTGTGGGCGCCATCAAGAACCAGCCGACCGCGCTCAAGGACTACTTCTTCGACGACGCGCACACGGCGTCGGGCAACTGAAGGACCATGCGGGCATGAGCGAGCACACCATCCGGCTGGGCCCCTTCTCGCCGCCGCTGCAGAGCGAACGCGCGGCGCTGGAGGACGAGGTACAGGCCCTGGGCCTGGCTGGTGCCAATACGGCCGTGCCTGCCAGTTCTTCCGCAGCGCTGCTGCAGGTGCAGGGCGTGAGCATCGACTACCGCACGCGCGAGCGCGTGGTGCGTGCCACGCACCGCGTGGGCTTCGACGTGCATGCGGGCGACCGCTTCGTGCTGCTGGGCGCCTCGGGCTGCGGCAAGTCCACCTTGCTCAAGTCCATCGCCGGCTTCATTGCGCCGAGCGAGGGCCAGATCCTGCTGGGTGGCCGCGCCGTCACGCGGCCCGGGCCCGACCGCGTGGTGGTGTTCCAGGAGTTCGACCAACTGCCGCCCTGGAAGACCGTGCGCGACAATGTGATGTTCCCGCTGCTGGCCTCGCGCAGCGTGGGCCGCAAGGAAGCGGCGGAACGTGCGGCGCTCTACATCGACAAGGTGGGCCTGTCCAAGTTCGCCGATGTGCACCCGCACCAGCTCTCGGGCGGCATGAAGCAGCGCGTGGCCATTGCGCGCGCGCTGGCCATGCAGCCCCAGGTGCTGCTGATGGACGAGCCCTTCGCCGCGCTCGACGCCCTCACGCGCCGTCGCATGCAGGAGGAACTGCTCTCGCTGTGGGACGAGTTCCGCTTCACGCTGATCTTCGTCACCCACTCCATCGAAGAGGCCTTGGTGGTGGGCAACCGCATCGCCATCCTCTCGCCGCACCCGGGGCGGCTGCGCGCCGAGGTCAACAGCCACCAGTTCGGGCTGCACAGCCTGGGCGGTGCCGACTTTCAGGCCACGGCCCAGCGCATCCACCGCCTGCTGTTCGATGAACCCGGTGCGGCGGCCGTGCCGGGCTCCGTGCAGGCCGATGCCGAAGCCCTGGCGCCCGGCCGCCGTGATGGTGTGCCGCTCATCCCTCCACAGCGGCCCGCGGGTTCGCTGCCTTTTCAGATCTCCGTATGAGCGCTTCTTCCTCCCTGCTGACCCCTCCCGTGCGCCCCGAGTTCGAGCGCAGCCTGGAGCCGCTGGGCGGCATCGCGCCCGTGCAACCCTTGCCGCTGGCGGCGCGCATCTGGCAGCAAGCCTGGGTGCGCAAGCTGGTGATCCTGGCGGTGCTGGCCGTGCTGTGGGAGGTGGTTGCGCGCTGGCAGGACAACGACCTGCTGCTGCCCACCTTTTTGCAGACCGCCAGGGCCCTGGTTGAGGGCCTGGCCTCGGGCGAGCTGGTGGCCAAGACGGCGATCTCGCTGTCGGTGCTGCTCAAGGGCTATTTCGCAGGCATCCTGGGGGCGTTCCTGCTCACCACGCTGGCCGTGTCCACGCAGTTCGGGCGCGACCTGCTGTCCACGCTGACCTCCATGTTCAACCCGCTGCCCGCCATCGCGCTGCTGCCGCTGGCGCTCTTGTGGTTCGGCCTGGGGCAGGGCAGCCTGGTGTTCGTGCTCGTCCATTCGGTGCTGTGGCCGCTGGCGCTCAACACCTACGCAGGCTTCCAGTCCGTGCCCGAAACGCTGCGCATGGCCGGGCGCAACTACGGCCTCAGCGGCATCCGCTATGTGCTGCAGATCCTGGTGCCGGCCGCGCTGCCCTCCATCCTGTCGGGCCTGAAGATCGGCTGGGCCTTTGCCTGGCGCACGCTGATCGCGGCCGAGCTGGTGTTCGGGGCGTCGTCGGGCAAGGGCGGCCTGGGCTGGTACATCTTCCAGAACCGCAACGAGCTCTACACCGACAAGGTGTTCGCGGGCCTGGTGCTGGTGATCCTGATCGGCCTGGCGGTCGAGAGCCTGGGTTTCCATACGCTGGAGAGGCTCACGGTGCGCCGCTGGGGTGTTTCCAGGTAGACGCCTACACTCGGGGCATGCTCCGCTGGTTTCTCGTCGTCTTTCTTGCGCTGATGTTCATCAGCTGGCTGTCGCCCATGCTGCGGCGCATCGGCTTTGGCAAGCTGCCGGGTGACCTGCGCTTTCGGTGGAGAGGGCGCGAGTGGGATATCCCGCTCGCCTCCACATTGCTGCTGAGCTTCGTGGCCAGCCTGATCGCGAAGTTCGTTTGAAGGGCTTCACTCACTCGCTGGCGGCCTGCAAGGCCTCCAGGAAGGCCTTGCGCCACCAGTGCACATCGTATTCGCGGATGCGCGCCATGAGCTTGCCGTGCCGCGCCTGGCGCTCGGCCAGCGGCATCTGCAGGGCCTGCTGGATGCTGTCGGCCGTGCCCTGGGTGTCGTAGGGGTTCACGAGCAGGGCTTCCTTGAGCTGCTCGGCCGCGCCGGCAAAGCGCGAGAGCACCAGCACCCCCGGGTTCTCGGGGTCCTGCGCCACCACGTATTCCTTGGCCACCAGGTTCATGCCGTCGCGCAGCGGCGTCACCAGCCCTACGGCCGCGGCGCGGCACAGGCCGGGCACGCGCTTGCGCGCCACCGTGCGGTGGATGTAGCGCACGGGCATCCAGTCGAGCTCGCCATAGTCGCCGTTGACCGATCCGCACAGGCCTTCGAGCTCGTGGCGCAGGTCCGAGTAGGCATGCACGTCGTCGCGCGAAGGCGAGGCGATCATGATCATCGTGGCGCTGTTGCGGTTCTCGGGGTAGCGGTCGAGCAGCTCGCGGTAGGCGCGCACGCGGTGCGGTATGCCCTTGGAGTAGTCGAGCCGGTCGATGCCCAGCAGCAGGCGCCGGCGCGAGTATTCATCGCGCATGTTCTCGCAGGTTTCCACGGCCTCGGGTGCCTGCGTGAGCCGCGTGAACTCGTCCACGTCGATGCCGATGGGAAAGGCCTGCACCTGCACCGTGCCGCCGAACGCGCGCAGGCGCTGGGCGCCCACTTCCTCGGCACTGCCCTCGTTGCGCACATAGCGCGTGAAGTGCGAGACATCGGCCTCGCTCTGCAGGCCCACCAGGTCGTAGGCGAAGAGCGAGCGCATCAGCCACTCGTGCTGGGGAATGGCCGCCATGATGAGCGGCGGTGGCATGGGGATGTGCAGGAAGAAGCCGATGCGTTGGCGGCAGCCCATGGCGCGCAATTCAGCGGCCAGCGGGATCAGGTGGTAGTCGTGCACCCAGATGGTGTCGTCCTCGCGCAGCAGTGGCATCAGCTTGCGCGCGAACATCTGGTTCACGCGGCGGTAGCCCGCGACGTAGCTGGCGTTGAAGTCGGCCAGGTCCAGCCGGTAGTGGAACACCGGCCACAGCACGCTGTTGCTGTAGCCCTGGTAGTAGGTGTCGTGGTCTTCGCGGCACAGGTCCACCGTGGCCAGGGTCACGGGCCCGGCCTGGCGGGTGTGGAGCTCGCCCTCGCCGGGTGTGCCGCCCTCGACGACGGTGCCGCTCCAGCCGAACCATAGCCCTCCGGTCTGGTTCAGTGCCTCGCCAAGGGCGACCGCAAGGCCTCCTGCGGCAGGTTTGCGGGGATCGGCCAGGCGATTGGAGATGACGACAAGACGGCTCATTGTCCGATGATCCGTGCAGACCGTCGGTGGTCCCTGTCGGACAGGGCCGCGAACTGGCGCCTCAAATCACGCTGTCCCAGCGGGCCGACAGGCGCACGGCCGCGTTGATCACGCCCACCATCGAGTAGGTCTGCGGGAAGTTGCCCCACATCTCCCGGGTTTCGGGGTGCGTGTCTTCCGACAGCAGGCCCAGGGGGTTGCGTGCGGCCAGCATGGTCTCGAAAATCGCGCGCGCCTCGTCCTTGCGGCCGATGCGGGCCAGGGCATCGATGCGCCAGAAGGTGCAGATGTTGAAGGCCGTCTCGGGCTTACCGAAGTCGTCGGCGGCCTCGTAGCGGCGCATGTAGGGGCCATCGCACAGACTCTTTTCCATGGCCTCGACGGTGCTCACGAAGCGCGGGTCCCTGGGGTCGATCAGGCCGACCTCGGCCATCAGCAGCACGCTGGCGTCGAGCTCGTTGCCGCCAAAGCTCTCGGCAAAGGCCTGGCGTGACTCGCTCCACGACTTGGTGATGATCTCTTCCTGCATGCGCCGGGCATGGCCATGCCAGTACTCGGCGCGGTCGGGCAGGTTCAGGGCTGTGGCGATCTTGGCCAGGCGGTCGCAGGCCGCCCAGCTCATCAGGGCCGAGGAGGTGTGCACGCGCGCGCGCGTGCGCAGCTCCCACATGCCCGCATCGGGCTGGCCGTAGACGCGCACCGCGTTCTCGCCCACCTGCTCGAGCCGCGTGAATTCGCCCAGGCCCGCGCGGTGCAGCAGCCGGTGGTCGTGGAAGGCCTGGGCCGCGCCCAGCACGATGTTGCCGTACACGTCGTGCTGGAAATGCTCGGCCGCCTGGTTGCCCACGCGCACCGGGCCCATGCCGCGGTAGCCGGCCAGCTGCGGCACCAGGGACTCGGGCAGCTCGCGCTCCAGGCCGATGCCGTACAGCGGCTGGATGTGGCCGCTGCCGGCATCCACCACCACATTGCTGAGCCAGCGAAGGTAGTCCTCCATGGTGCCCACCTCGGAGATGCTGTTGAGCGCACGCACCACAAAAAAGGCATCGCGCAGCCAGCAAAAGCGGTAGTCCCAGTTGCGCCCGCTGTGGGCCGACTCGGGGATGCTGGTGGTCATGGCCGCCACGATGGCGCCCGTGTCCTCGTACAGCGAGAGCTTGAGCGTGATGGCCGCGCGGATCACTGCGTCCTGCCACTCCAGCGGCACGGCCAGGGCCCGGCTCCAGCCACGCCAGTAGGAGGTGGTCTCCTGCTCGAACAGGCGCGCCGTGTCGGCGATGCCGTCGAGCAGGCTTTCGTCGGCGCCCAGGATGAAGTTGTGCTCGCGCGTGAGCACGAAGGGCTGGCCCGAGAGCACGTGCGATACCGGCGCATCGGTGGACAGGCGCAGCGCCATGCTGCCGCCCACATAGCGGATGTGGTTGCTGCCACGCGTGATCTGCGGCGCGGTCTGGCCCCAGTCGTAGCGTACGTTGATGGCCACGCGGATGCGTGGCGAGCCCTGGATGGGGCGCACCCGGCGCACCAGCGTCATGGGCCGGAAGAAGCGCGAGCGGCTGAAGAAACGCGGCGCGAAGTCGGTGATCTCCACGCCGTGTCCGGCCTTGTCGAACAGCTGGGTGCGCAGGATGGCGGTATTGGGCTCGTACCACTGGTGCGCAGAAGCCATGTCTTCGATCTCGATGGCGAAGTGGCTGCCCTCGTCGCCCGGCTGCAGCAGGGCATTGAAGACCGGGTCGCCATCGAAGCGCGGCAGGCAGCACCAGACCATGCGGGCCTGGCTGTCGATCAGGGCGCTGATGGCGCAGTTGCCGATCATGCCCAGGTTGAGTGAGCCTTGCTGCGGGGCGGCGGCTGCGTTGTCGTTCTTGTCGTTCGTGGTCGTCATCGTGCGCGCTCCCAGGAGGTTCGTGCCGCCGACAGCCAGCCACGCAATGCGGCCGGTGTCATGCAGCGGTGGTGTGCCTGCGTCGGGCCTTCGCCCACCTTGATGCCCCAGCCGCCCAGGGCATGCACGGCGGCAAAGCCGGCTTCATCGGTCACGTCGTCACCGGCGAAGACGGGCATGCGGCCCGCAAAGGGCGGCTGTGTCATGAAGTCGGTGATGGCCTGGCCCTTGTCCACGCCACGGGGCTTGGCTTCGAAGACGAACTTGCCTTCCATGAGTTCCAGGCCATGCACCTTGCGCAATGCAATCAGCATGGTCTCGCGGCACAGGTCCTCCAGGTGCGGCGCCAGCCGGTAGTGCAGGGCCACGCTGGCGCGCTTGGGCTCGACCAGCAGGCCGGTGTGCTGCGCGGCCAGTTGTGTGGTGGCCTGGAGCACGGGCTCCAGGTTGGGCGGAGTGATGGCCGGGCGCGATCCATCGGCCAGCCGGTACTGCGAGCCGTGCTCGCTGGCCAGCGGCAGGCGCAAGGGGTCCAGGAAGTGGTCGATGTCGCTCTCGCGCCGGCCCGTGACGATGGCCAGGGCACCATCGAGGTGCGTGCTCAGGGCGGCGAGCGTGGGGACCAGGCCCGAAGAGATGCGCACGGCCTCGGGCCGGGGCGCCATCTCGGTGAGGGTGCCGTCGAAATCAAGAAAAAGCGCATGGGCTGTTGTCAGGGAAGGGAGCAGCTGCATGTGGCCGCACCTTAGCAGACGGGTCGGGGCCTCGCCAGCTCGCCACCGGCACCTGGCCGGCGCCCCAGGCCCACCCCGGCCGCGCTGCAAAGCCGCGCCAGGCTTGGGCCTGTGCAGGATGGGGGCTTGCAAAGGGAGGGCTGCATCCCCATTGTCACAAGATGAAAATGGCCATTTGTCTTACAGGCAGCACCATCTGCCCAGCGCACGCTGCAGCGTGCTCCACGGAGATTTTTGCGTGAACGAAGAAGCATCCCCTCACATCGTCTGCCCCCATTGCCACACCACCAACCGCGTCAAGCGGGCGGACTTCTCGAGCGCCCCCGATTGCGGCAGCTGCCACCAGCCCCTGTTTGCCGGCGCGCCGGTGTCGTTGGATGCCGCGTCGTTCGACAAGCATGTGGGCCGCAGCCATCTGCCCGTGGTGGTGGATTTCTGGGCGCCGTGGTGCGGCCCCTGCCTGCAGATGGCGCCGGCCTTCGCGCAGGCCGCCAAAGACCTGGAGCCGCAGGTGCAGCTGGCCAAGCTCGACACCGAGGCGCACCAGGCGATCGCTGGGCGTTTTGGCATCCGCAGCATCCCGACCATGATCCTCTTCAAGGAAGGGCGCGAGGCTGCGCGCATTTCGGGGGCCATGAACGCTGCCGACATTGCGCGCTGGGTGCGCAGCGTGGGCTGACCGCGCTCAACGGATGCCGAAGAGCCGGTCGAGGGAGCGTGTTCCCGCGCCGCGACCGGCCAAGTAGAGCAGCAGGCCGGCCCACGACAGGTGCGTGGGCCAGGCGTCGGGGTAGACGAAGACCTGGATCACCAGCACCATGCCCAGCAGCGCCAGGGCCGACAGGCGGGTGAACAAGCCCAGCACCAGCAGCACCGGGAACAGGTGCTCGGCCACGGTCGCCATCTGTGCCGCCAGTTCGGGCGGGAGCAGGGGCAGCTTGTACTCCTCGCGGAACAGCAGGTAGGCGCTGTCCGAGATGGTGAACCAGCCCTCCACCTTGGTGCGGGCCGACATCCAGAAGATCGCGGCAATGCCCAGGCGGTTGGCAAGGGCCAGCAGGCTGTGGGGCGTGGCCCATTCCAGCAGGCCGGCCAGCCGGGCCAGCGCATGGCGCGGGCCCGAGGCGGGCACCGTGGGCGTGGCAGGGGGAAACGAAGAGGTGGTGTTCATGGGGTGTCCTTCTCAGCGGGAATTCGGGGCGGGTGGCTGGCACAGTGCGCCGGCCTGCAGCAACTGGACCAGAAGCCCGCCCAGGTCGGCACCGGGATCGGCGGCCAGGGCCTGTTCGGCGGCCTGCCCCAGCGTCTGGCCTGCGGCACAGGCGTTCAGGAAATCCAAGCCCGCGCGCTGCAGCGGCCTCCACTGCACGCCGCCTGCGGGCCGGGTGAGCAGGGCGCCATCGCCCTGCCAGGGTAGATCGGCATCCATGGCTTCGCCGTTGCGTTGGCGTTGCCAGAGCGTGCAGGCCGGGTGGTCTTCGCTCCAGGCCCAGCGGGCCGCGGGGTGGGGCACCAGGTGCATGCCCGCCAGGGCATCCGGTGCCTGCGCGGCCAGCCAGGCGGCATCCAGCGCCGGGGCATCGGCCGCCAGGTGGCTTTCGGTCCAGCAGCGGTCCAGGTGGGCCACGCCGGGCAGGTAGGGCAGGTCTGCCGCGGGCGCAAAGCTCTGCAGGAAGCGGGCGAAGCCTTCGCCGTAGGCCATCAGGCGCGCATCGCGTGGGGGCTGTTCGTGCACAAAGACAGCGGCCGCTGCGCGCAACCAGTCTTCTCCGACCATGGTGCCCGCCGTGGGGTAGTTGGCCAGCAGGGCGTCGATGCAGCCCTTGTGCACCGTGTTGCGGTACACCGCAAAGCCCGGCTGGGCTTGCAGTGCAGCCAGCCATCCCGGCGCCTCGGCGTGGGGCGGCGACTGTGGCAACAGTGCGTTCGCCAGGCCTTCCTGGAAGTGGCTCAGTTGCATGGCAAGGCCTCCAGGGCCGCATGGGCCTGCGCACGTTCGGCGCGCAGCACGTCGAGTGCGGGCAATTGGTCGTCGCGTTCGATCAGGGTGGGCACCGGGCCGGTGCGCTCGATCACGCGCTGGTACAGCGCCCACACGGCGCCGGCCACGGGGGCATCGTGGCTGTCGATCAGCAGGGCATTGCCCAGCGTGGGGTCGGCCTGGTGGCCGGCCAGGTGGATCTCGGCCACGGCATGCAGGGGGAAGGCGTCCAGGTAGTCCTCGGCGCGCGTGCTCAGGTTGTGGGCGCTCACATGGACGTTGTTCACGTCCAGCAGCAATTGGCAGCCGGTGCGGCGCACCAGCTCGGCCAGGAAGTCGGTCTCGGCCCAGTCGTGGCCGTTGAGGTGCAGGTAATGCGTGGGGTTCTCGATGGCGATGGGCCGCCCCAGCACCTCCTGCGTGCGACCGATATTGGCCGCCACGCGTGCCAGGGCCGCGTGGGTGCGGGGGAAGGGCAGCAGGTCGGGCAGGTACCGGCCGCGCCAGGTGGACCAGGCCAGGTGTTCGGAGACGATGGCCGGCTCGATGCGCCGCGCCAGGGCCGCCAGCCGGGCCAGGTGCGCCTCGTCGGGCGGCGCATCGGCCGCCAGCGAGAGCGATACGCCATGCAGTGCCACCGGGTGCCGGGCGCGGATGGCCTCCAGCCAGGCCAGGCGGGGGCCGCCATCGGCCAGGTAGTTCTCGGGGTGCACCTCCCACCACAGCCCGGGGTCCGTGCATCGCAGGGCCTGTTCGTAGTGCGCGGGCTTGAGCCCCAGGCCGGCGGTGAGCGGCGGCGAGTCCATGGCGGGCAACCGGGGCTGGATCAGCTCTTCATGGGGGTGAGCGAGCCCATGCCCTTGGGCGTCTTGATCGAGGCGCAGGTGCCGGCCGGCACGAACTTCCAGGCATTGGCCTGGTAGTCCACCTTGGACGTGCCCGCACAGGTGGTGCCGGCGCCGGCGGCACAGTCGTTCTTGCCGGCCAGGGACACGCCATAGCACTTTTCCATGGCGGGCTTGGCCGCTTCGGCGGGTTTGTTGGTCTGGGCCAGGGCGGCGCCGGATGCGAGAGCGGCAAGGGCCAGGGCGCCGAGGCTGAGGGAAGAACGTGCGGTCATGTCGGAATCTCCGTTGGGCTGAGGGGGTTGTGGAACAGACCGGAGGGGCTGCGGCTGCGAATGCGCTGCGGCCACCGATCTGCGCTGTAATTCGCACTGGCGGAGCGCCGGGTTACACCGCCTGCAAAAAATCCAGACAAAAAGAAATTGCCATCCGCTGTAACCCGTGGGCCCCGCAATGCGAATACCGGTGAGGGAGAACGCATGGAGATCGAAGAGCGACTGCGCAGCCTGCTGCTGCTGGGACTGGACGCCGATGCGGCGGCCTACCAACGGTTCCTCAAGGAGCTGAGTGCCCACCTGCGCGCCTTTCTGCGCCGCCGGTTGGCGCAGCGGCCCGATGAGGTGGAGGACCTGGTGCAGGAGACCTTGCTGGCGGTGCACAACCAGCGCCATACCTACCGGACCGACATGCCGGTGACGGCCTGGGTGCATGCGATCGCGCGCTACAAGCTCATCGACTGGCTGCGCTCGCACCGGGTGAAGGAGGCGCTCAACGATCCGCTGGACGATGCCAACGAGCTGTTCTCCAGCAGCGACAGCGAGGCGGCCCAGGCCCGGCGCGATCTGGGGAAATTGCTGGAGACGCTGCCCGACCGGCAGCGCCTGCCCATCCAGCATGTGAAGCTGGAGGGCTTGTCGGTGGTGGAGACGGCGCAGCTCACGGGGCTGTCGGAGTCGGCAGTCAAAGTCGGCGTGCACCGGGGCCTCAAGGCCCTGGCCGCCAAGATCAGGGGAATGGCATGAAAACCGATGAATTGATCCAATTGCTGGCCACCGATGCCGGCCCGGTGCAGGCCCAGGCCATCGAGCGCCGTTTTGTGCTCGCCTGCCTCGCCGGCATGGCCGGGGCGGGTGTGCTGATGGTGGCGGTGTTCGGCGTGCGCCATGACCTGGCGCAGACCCTGGTGCTGCCCATGTTCTGGACCAAGCTGGTGTTTGCCGCGGCACTGGCCATGGCCGGCCTGGCGCTGCTGCGCCGCATGGCGCGCCCGGGCATGGCCGTGGGCCGCGCCGTGGCGCTGGTGGCCGTGCCGCCGCTGGTGCTGTGGGCCATGGCCGGTGGGGCGCTGTCGCAGGCCGACCCTGGCGAGCGGATGGCCCTGGTGCTGGGCAGCACCTGGCGCACTTGCCCCTTCAACATCGCGCTGCTCTCCGTGCCGGCCTTTGTCGCGGGTTTCTGGGCGCTCAAGGGCGCGGCCCCCACGCAACTGGCCTGGGCTGGCGCCGGGGCGGGCCTGTTGGCGGGAGCGTTGGGCGCGCTGGTCTATGCCCTGCATTGCCCCGAAATGGCCTCGCCTTTCATCGCCGTCTGGTACCTGGCCGGCATGGCCCTGCCCACGGCGGTGGGCGCCGTGCTCGGTCCCCGCCTGCTGCGCTGGTAGCTGCTCAGCGGGCTGGGTGGGCCGACAGCCACTGGGCCACGGCTTCCACGCGGGCCTGGTGGATCAGGTCGCCCACCTGCGGACCCGACAGGCCCTTGGCAGCCGCCTTGGCCGCGATCTCGCGTGTGACCACCGACTGCGCAGCCGCCAGCACGGCCAGCAGGCGCGGGCGCTGCGGGTAGCCGTTCTCCTCCATGCCAAGCCGGCCGCGCGCATCGCACTCGCAGGCCAGCAGGATATCGGGCATGCGCCCGGGCTTGCGCAGCGCGTCGCAGCGCTCCAGCAGGCGCACCAGCGGCGCAGCAGCCAATTCTCCGCTGCGGTGGATATTGCCATGCTCGCGCGCCACCACGTCGGCGATCTCGCGGCAGTCCACGGGCACGCGCAGGCGCTCGGCCACGTCCTGCAGCAGTTCGGCGCTGCGCCGTTCGTGGTCGATGTGGCGCGGCAGCACATCGGCCGGTGTCGTGCCCTTGCCCAGGTCGTGCGCCAGGCAGGCAAAGCGCACGGTAAGCGGAGCGTCGAGCCGTGCCGCCATGTCCAGCACCATCATCAGGTGGATGCCGGTGTCCACCTCGGGGTGGTGCTCTGCGCGCTGGGGCACCCCCCACAGGCGCGCCACCTCGGGCAGCAATACCTGCAAGGCCCCGCAGTCGCGCAGCACCTCGAACATGCGCGAGGGCTTGGCTTCCATCAGCCCGCGCGCCAGCTCCTGCCACACGCGCTCGGGCACCAGGTGGTCCACCTCGCCATCGGCCACCATCTGGCGCATCAGCGCCATGGTTTCGGGCGCCACCGTGAAATCGGTAAAGCGCGCAGCAAAGCGTGCCAGGCGCAGGATGCGCACCGGGTCTTCGCGGAAGGCCTCGGTCACATGGCGCAGCACGCGCGCCTGCAGGTCCCGCTGGCCGCCGTAGGGGTCGACCAGGGTGTCCGGCGCATCGGGGCTCCGGGCAATGGCGTTGATGGTGAGATCGCGGCGCGAGAGATCTTCCTCCAGCGTCACCTCGGGTGAGTTGTCCACCACAAAGCCGCGGTAGCCGCGCCCGCTCTTGCGCTCGGTGCGTGCCAGCGCATATTCCTCGCGTGTCTCGGGGTGCAGGAATACCGGGAAATCGCGGCCCACGGGCAGGTAGCCCTCCGCGAGCATCTGCTCGGGCGTGGCGCCCACCACCACCCAGTCGTGGTCATTCACGGGGCGCCCGAGCAGCGCGTCGCGCACGGCGCCCCCTACCATGTAGATTTGCATGGTGGCAGTGTAGGGGAGCTGCCGGCAAGACCGTCCACACGTTCTCAGGCCGTATAGTGCGTCCCTCACCAGCCCACGGTCGGCGCCATGTCCATCTCCTCGTCCCTCACCATCGCGCAACCCAACCCCGACGGCAGCATCCCCGTGCCCACGCCGCCCGACGCTGCTGCCAATGCCGCGGCCGAGGCCCTGCAGCGCGAAGCGCAGTTCGAGGCGATGCAGGCCCAGCTGGAGACCCTGCAGGAGATCCTGGCCAAGCCGCTCAATGAGATCCTGGCCGACCGCGACAAGTTCAAGGAGACCGCCGCGGCCTGGGATTCCTATGGCGCCATGTGGATGCTGTCGCAGCGCGCCATGAAGCGTGTGGCGCTGGACCTGGCGGCGCAGCAGGGTGTGGGCGAGGAGGAAGTCGTGGCCCGCGCCATGCGCCATGCCAATGCGGTGCTCAATGGTGATGGCGAGGACCTGGGCGGCATCGTTGCACAGGCCCAGTTGGCGCACATTGCGCGCCACCGGGCCTTGTTGCGCAAGCAGTTTCGGTAGCGATCCTGGTGTGCAGGAGGCGTGGCCGACGGCTGAGAAGTCTGCAACAATTGTGGAGCATGCAAGATGCCGCTTTGCGACATCACGCTTGCGCAACGACCGAAGGCCGTCGTTGGCGGGTGGTAGTCCGCATCTCAACCCCGAACAAAAGCCCGTGCACATGAAACTGAACGAGCGATTGAAGTCCGCCTGGACCTCTTTTTTTGCGCCAACGGTTCACGCGCCTTTGGTGACTGCCGAATTTGAAAGAGGCATGAAGGCGCTCCTGGAGCAAGGCGACTACGCAGCCGCCTTGATTGAGTTCAGTGCCGGTGCAGACCAGGGCGACGCGGGCTCTCAATATGAGCTGGGCAGAATGCATGCGCGGGGTCAAGGCGTACACCAGGACGACCGCGTTGCCGTGCATTGGTACCGCAAGGCTGCCGAGCAGGGACATTCCAATGCCCAGAACGATCTGGGGCTCATGTACGGCGAAGGTCGTGGTCTGCCGCAGGATCATGGCGAAGCGGTGAACTGGATCCGCAAGGCGGCTGATCAAGGGCTTGCCTTGGCGCAGTACAACCTGGGTCACCAATATGCCGATGGCGAAGGTGCTCCCCAAAGCGACAGAGAGGCGGTGTCCTGGTACCACAAGGCGGCCGGGCAAGGCTTGGCAAGCGCCCAAAACCAACTGGGCTTCATGTACAGCGAGGGGCGTGGCGTGCCGCAAAGTCATGTGGACGCAGTGAACTGGATCCGCAAGGCGGCCGAACAAGGGCTTGCTTTGGCGCAGTACAACCTGGGCCTGAAATATGCCAACGGCCAGGGCGTATATCGAGACGATCATGAGGCGGTGATCTGGTATCGCAAAGCCGCTGAGCAAGGCTATGCACTTGCCCAGAACGACCTGGGCTTCATGTGCAGCGAAGGCCGTGGCCTGCCACAAAGCCATGGCGATGCAGTGAACTGGATTCGCAAGGCCGCCGAGCAGGGGCTTGCCATGGCTCAATACAATTTAGGCCACAAGTATTCGTTTGGGCACGGTGTGCCCAGAGACGACCAGGAGGCGGCGCGTTGGTATCTCATGGCCGCCGAACAAGGGCATGCAGGTGCTCAGTACAACCTGGGCCACAATTACGCCAATGGGCTGGGCGTGCCACAAGACAATAGTGAGGCGGTTTGCTGGTATCACAAGGCTGCGGAACAAGGGTACGCAAGCGCCCAGAGCGATCTTGGTGCCATGTACAAGCGCGGTCTCGGGGTGCCGCAAAATCACGCCGAGGCAGTGAGCTGGTACCGAAAAGCGGCCGAGCAAGGGCTTGCTGCCGCACAGACCCGTCTGGGGTTTGCATATGCCAATGGCCAAGGCATAGCCAAAGATGACAGCGAGGCTGTGCACTGGTACCGCAAGGCCGCGGAGCAAGGGGATGCAGTTGCCCAGGGCGACCTGGGCTTCAGGTATTTCGATGGCCGGGGTGGTCTGCCTCAAGACGATGCCGAAGCCGTGAGGTGGCTCCGCAAGGCTGCCGAACAGGGCTATGCGACAGCCCAGAACAACCTGGGCATGTTGCACGAGCATGGCTTTGGCGTGGCTGCCAACCCCGTGATTGCCTATGCGCTGTTCAACCTGGCGGCGGAGCAAGGCGATGACAAGGCTGTGGACAACCGTGCCCGCGTGGCCGAACTGCTTTCCTCCGAACAGGTCGACGAGGCGCTGGCCATGTCAGGTTCATGGAGAGTGGGCATGCCGATGCCATAGGACCAAGTCCTGGACAGCACCTAACGCCAAACCTCCTGCCCTCGAACCACGCCAAAGCTGCACTCCCCCTGTACAGGCTTGCAGGCCGCTGCCCAACTGAGCGGGCTGAACCATCCCCCACGCTGGTTCTTAATGGAAAACCGGCCGGAAGAAGCTGCGCTCGTAGCTGATGATGCAGCCCGTTTCTTCCGCATAGCGGAAGGCGGCCTGGCACTCGGCATCTTCCATGGAGCGCTGGCGGTAGACCTCGTAGCTCGCCAGGCTCTCGAAGGTGAACAGCGCCAGTGCGATGTTGTTGGCGCCCTCGCTGGGCATGAAGTAGCCGTGGTGCTGGCCGCCGAATTTCTCGACCAGTGGGATCCACAGCTTGCCATAGTGCTCGAATTCCTTGAGCTTGGACGTGTTGAGCACGTAGCGCAGGTAGATGGTGACGGCCATGCGCTGCTCCTCAAACATGGCGCAGGCGGTAGGGTTCCTCGAAGTCGAGGAAATCCTTCTCGGCCAAGGCGTCGTCGATCCAGGCCTTCACGCCGGGCAGGGCGCGCACGCGCTGCACGTAGGCGGCGATCTGCGGTGGCAGGGGCAGGGCGTAGCTGTGCAGGCGCATGCACACGGGGGCGAAATAGGCGTCGGCCACGGTGAACTCGCCGAACAGCAGCGGGGCGCCGTGTTCCGCGAGCAGGGCGCTCCACATGTCCACTAGGCGCTGCACGTCGGCGCGCACACCGGCCTTGTCGCGCCAGATCAGGGCGCCGGTGGTGGCCAGGTCGGCCTCGATGTTCATCGGGCAGTTGCTGCGCAGGGCGGTGAAGCCGCTGTGCATCTCGGCGCAGACGCTGCGCGCGCGGGCACGCGCCTGGGCGCTGGCGGGCCAGAGCTTCTTGTCGGGGTGGGTTTCGGCGACATATTCGGCAATGGCCAGGGTGTCCCAGACCACCAGGTCGCCGTCCACCAGCACGGGCACCTTGCCGGTGGGGCTCACGGGGCCGATGGCGCGCTTGAATTCGGAGTCGGCTTCGAAGCTGTCGAAGCGCACGCGCACCTCGTCGAATGCGATGCCCGCCTGGCGCAGCAGCACCCAGGGGCGCATGGACCACGAGGAGTAATTCTTGTTACCGATATAGAGCTTTGGCATGGATGGCACTCTTTGCAAGGGGAAATTTGGGCAAGACTTTCCATGCTAACGCCGGCCGGTGGCTTGTGCCAATGACCGATGGGCGGGTTTTTGATGCGCAGTACGCATCAAAGCCGGTGCGCGGCGCTGGAATGGGGCACTGCGGCACAATTCAGCGCTTTGTCGCCTGTTTTCTCCTCCGGTCCGTCCGGACCGGCGTCGCTGATGCGCTCGTCGTCTTTTTTGTACTTTTTCTTCAAGGTTTGGTGGTGTCTGCTGGTGTGGGTGGCGTGCTGGCCCGCGTCCGTCCAGGCTGCGGAAGAGCGCGATGTGCCGGCCCTGCTGTCCGCGAAGGCCGGCGGCATGTCCATCGTGCCGTTCATGGGCATGTTTGAGGACACCGGCCGCACGCTGGACATCGCGCAGGTGCGCACCCCGGAGAACGAGGCCCGCTTCGCCTACCCGGATAATCCCCTGAAGGGCGCCGAATCGGACCGGGTGCTCTGGTTCCGCGTGCGCCTGCAACTGGCCGACCCGGCTGACGCCCTGCGCGACTTCCTGCTGCTGGTGCCCACCGTTTCCACGCACGAGCTGCGCTTTTACGGTCCCTACAACGCCCAGGGGCGCGCGCTGGGCGACCCGGTGGTCACCGGCATGCGCCACCCGTGGGCCACGCGTCCGGCGGACTCGGAGCAGATGGCCTGGCGCTTCAAGCTGCCCGACGACGGGGTCTACACCGTGTACTTCCGCGTCGAGTCGACCTTTGCCCGCTTTTATGCCGCACGTGTCTGGGATCTGGCGGACTACCTGCAGGAGACCCAGGACAAGCGCATGTTCGATGGCGTCTGCTACGGCCTGCTCATGGGCCTGGCGATCTTCAGCACCGTGATGCTGCTGGTGTTCCGCGAGAGCATCTACGCCTGGTACTTGGTGTCCTGCATCGGGGCATTGCTGGCGCTGGCAGGTTTCAACGGCCACACGCTGCGCTACCCCTTTGCCCACTGGCCGGCGGCGGCGGGTTTCTTCTACAGCATGGCCCCGCCGCTGTGGGCCATCTCCAAGCTGATGTTCGGGCGCAGCCTGCTGCGGCTTTCGGACTACGCGCCACGCGTGGACAAGGTGGTGCTGGCCATGGTGGCCGCGCTGGCGCTGGCTGCCGTGTACGGCCTGCTGGGGTCACACCCGCTGTGGCTGTTCCGCCTGGTGCAGGCCTCGGTGGTGGCCTCCACCGTGGTGCTCACCGTCGGCGCCGTGATGGCCATGCGGAGGCGCTACTGGCCGGCCGTTCTCTACTGCCTGGGGGTCACCATTCTGCTGCTGGGTATCTGCGCCATCATCGTCGCGAGCTGGGGCTGGGTGGCCTGGACGCCGCAGCAGATGGACATGACGCAGACCGTGCTGGTGGCCGAATCCATCGTCTTCGCGGCCGCCATGGCGTCGCGGGTGCGGCTGCTGCGCCGCTCCGAGCAGGCGCTGACCGTGCGCACCCAGGAACTGGTCGAGGCCCTGGGCACCGACGCGCTCACCGGTGCCGCCAACCGCGCAGGCCTGACCAGCCACGGCGAGGCCGCCATCCGTGCCGGCCAGCCGTTCGCGCTGCTGCTGCTGGATCTGGACGGCTTCAAGGGCGTCAACGACACCTATGGCCACGCCGCAGGCGACGCCGTGCTGGTGGCCATGGTGCGCCGCCTGCGCGCCCAGCTGCGCGCGGGCGACCTGGTGGCCCGCCTGGGAGGGGATGAGTTCGCCGTGCTGATCGCGGGCAGTCCTTCGCGTGACGTCATTGCCGCCATGGCCCGGCGCATGGCGGCCAGCGCCGCCGAACCCCTGGTCTTCGAGGGCCGCGCCCTGGTCGTGGGCATGAGCCTGGGCATCGCCTGCCACCCGGCCGATGGCCGCACCCTGGCCGACCTGCTGCGCGCCGCCGACAGCGCCATGTACACCTGCAAGCGCCGCCCCGAAGGCGGCGACTGCTACGCCTTTGCCTCGGAACTGCGGGCCGGCTGAGCCTTTCCGGGTCCCAATCCGTCACTGGCCCCGGAAAAGGGCGCACCCCCATACCAGGGCCACCGTGGAACTGGCTTTGCCAGGCCACTGGTGGCGTCCCCCTGGGGGGAAGGCGCCGAAGGCGACTCAGGGGGGAGAACGTGTTCACGGCCTTTTCGGGGCCGCGCAAGTGCCTTGCCGGGATGGGGCGAAATCGGGCGATTGGACGCCCCGGCTGCTTGCATGGGCATGGGCCCATGCGGCGCACCCGAAGCATCCACTCATCCCGATTGCGCTCCAACGCGGCCCCGGAAAGGCCGTGAACACGTTCTTATACCGGCCAGACCACCCCGTTGTCGTTCAGGATCGCGTCCAGCGGCGCGTCCCAGGATTCCGGCTCGAACTCTTCCAGGAAGCCATTGGTGAACCCCAGCCCCACCGTGAAGGGCTTGGGTTGCAGCGTGGCCAGGGTGCGGTCGTAGAAGCCGCCGCCATAGCCCAGCCGGTAACCGCCCGCCGCATAGCCCACGCAGGGCACGAACAGCAGGGTGGGGACGATGAGCTCGGTGTCCTTGGGCTTGGGGATGCCATAGGCATCCTCTTCCATGGGGCAGCCCGGGTACCAGGCGTGGAAGGTCAGGGTCTTGTGCTGCTTGTTGACCACGGGCAGGCCAATGCGGCGCAACTGGGGTTCGTCGAGCAGTTCGCCGTCTTCCTTCCAGCGGTGCAGGGCGGGCAGCGGGTCGAATTCGCCCTTGATGGGCCAGTAGGCGCCGATCACCGTGTCGGGCCGGTTCACCAGCCAGATGCGCATCACTTGCTGTAACAAATCGGCCCGGTGTAGGCGATCTGGCAAATTCAGGCGTTCTTCTATCAAGGCGCGCCGCAGGGCTGCTTTGTCCATCAGATAATTCCCCCATGCAATTGACTCAGATTCTGACACCGCTGCTGGTCAGCGCCTTGCTGGCCACCACCGCGCCTCTTGTCCAGGCGCAAACCCGGGCCGACGATACCCTGCTGGAGATGCAGCAGGCGTTCAAGCGCGGCGACCGCAAGAAGCTCGAGCAATTGCTGCCCGCCGCGCGCGGCCACGTGCTCGAGCCCTGGGCCGGCTACTGGGAGCTCAGGCTGCGGCTGGGCGAGGCGCAGCCGGCGGAAATCCAGTCCTTCATGCAGCGCTATGCCGGCAGCTACCAGGAAGACCGCATGCGCAACGACTGGCTGCTGCTGCTGGGCCAGCGGCGCGACTGGGCCCAGTTCGCCGAGCAGCACCCGAGCTACCGCATGTCCGACGACCGCGAGGTGCGCTGCTACGCCCTCTTGATCGACGACATCAAGGGCAACCCCCAACCCGGGGCTGCCGACGACATCAAACGCAATTGGTACGCGCTGCGCGAGGCCGACGATGGCTGCACCCATGCGGCCAGCCAGTTCTACGCCAGCAAGAAGATCAGCGCCCTGGACGTCTGGCGCAAGGCCCGCTTCGCGGTGGATGCCAACCGGCCGCGCGTGGCACGCAATGCGGTGGAGATCGTCGCGCCCGACGCCGCGGCCCAGGTCAAGGAGCTCATGGATGGGCCCACCAAGTACCTCACGGCCCGCGCCACGGCCCGGGGCCAGGCGCGCCAGGAGCTGGTGACGCTGGCGCTGATCAAGCTCGCCTCGGGCGACCCGGACAATGCCGCCGCCCAGCTGGACGGCAAATGGAGCGTGCACCTCTCGCCCGAGGAGCGCAACTGGGTCTGGGGCGTGATCGGCAAACAGCAGGCGCAGAAGCTGTCGTCCGACGCCAACCGGGCCTTTGCCAACATCACGCGCGATGCCGACCTCAACGATGACATCCTGGGCTGGAAGGTGCGCGCCGCCCTGCGCGCCGGCCAGTGGAAGGTGGTGGGCAAGGCCATCGACGCGATGAGCGAAGAAGGCCGCCAGGACAGCACCTGGGTGTACTGGAAGGCCCGCTCCCTGCTCGCCGGCAAGCCCGGTGAGGCCGAGCGTGCCGAGGCACGCAAGCTGCTCGAAGGCATTGCCAGCACACGCGGCTTCTACGAACAGCTGGCTACCGAAGAACTGGGCCAGCGCATTGCCATGCCCCCCGCACCCGCACCGCTCACTGCCGAGGAAAAGGCCGCCGCACGCGCCAACCCAGGCCTGAACCGCGGCCTGTACGCGATCTTCCTGGGCCTGCGCTCCGAGGGGGTGCGCGAGTGGAACTACGCCACCAACCTGCACATCCCTGGCGGCATGCCCGACCGGGAGTTGCTGGCCGCCGCCGACTTCGCCTGCGCGCGCGAGGTCTGGGACCGCTGCATCAACACCAGCGAGCGCACGCGCAGCGTGATCGAGACCAGCCAGCGCTTTCCCACGCCGTTCCGCACGGCGGTGGTCGAGCGTGCCAACAGCATCGGCCTGGACCCGGCCTATGTCTACGGCCTGATCCGCCAGGAAAGCCGCTTCATCATGGATGCGCGCTCGCACGTGGGCGCCTCGGGCCTGATGCAGGTGATGCCGGCCACGGCGCGCTGGACGGCCAAGAAGATCGGCATGACCAACTTCACGGCCGACCAGATCAACGACCGCGACACCAACATCGCCATCGGCACGGCTTACCTCAAGCTGGCGCTCGACGATTTCGCGGGCTCCATGCCCATGGCTGCCGCCGCCTACAACGCCGGGCCGGGCCGCCCGCGCAACTGGCGCAACGGCCCGGTGCTGGACGCCGCCATCTGGGCCGAGAACGTGCCCTTTGGCGAAACCCGCGACTACGTGAAGAAGGTGCTGGCCAATACCACCAACTATGCGGCCATGCTCACGGGCCAGCCCCAGTCGCTCAAGGGCCGGCTGGGCACCATCGGCCCGCGCGATGCCTCGGCGCCCGAGGTCAACAAGGAACTTCCCTAACCAACAGAACGGCCTCAGAGGGGCCGTTCTGCTTTGCATCAGACTTCAGACCACATCCGCAGCAGGTTGTGGTACTGGCCCGTGAGGGACACCGTCTCCTCGGTCTCGCCCAGGCGCTCGCGCAGCTTCTGGATGGTCTGGTCCAGCTCGAACAGCATGGCGCGGCGCGTGTCGTCGCGCACCATGCTCTGCACCCAGAAGAAGGAGCACACGCGCTCGCCGCGCGTGACCGGCTCCACGCGGTGCAGGCTGGTGGAGGGGTAGAGCACCAGGTCGCCGGCCGGCAGCTTGGCCTCGTGCGTGCCATAGGTGTCCACCACCACCAGCTCGCCGCCCTCGTAGTCCTCGGGCTCGCACAGGAACAGGGTGCACGACAGATCCGTGCGCAAGGCGCCTCCGCCCGGCAGGGGGCGCATGGCGCCATCCACATGCAGGCCATAGGTCTCGCCGCCCGCGTAGCGGTTGAACAGCGGCGGCACGGTGCGCAGCGGCAGGGCCGCGGCGAAATACAAAGGATGCGCCGCCAGCGCCTGCTGAATGAGGCGCCCCTGCTCCAGCGACACCGGCGAGTGCTCGGGCAGCTGCCGGTTGTGCTTGACCTGAGCACCCTGGGCGCCCACGGTGGCCCGGCCGTCCACCCAGTCGGTGGCGTCGATGGCCGCGCGCAGGGCGCGCACCTGCTCGGGCGCGAGGACTTTGGGAATGTGCAGCATCATGGCAATGGCTTTCGTCAGAAACAGGAAAGCCCCGGTTTCCCGGGGCCCCGCATGGCAGGCAGTTTCAGACTGCCTTGTGGCGCTCGATCAGAACGTGAAGTTGGCCGTCAGGCGTGCCGAGCGGGGGATGCCTGGCGTGTAGCGGTAGCCGCTCTTGTTGATGGCGGCCACGTAGTCCTTGTCGGCCAGGTTGTACACGTTGAGCTGGACATCGAAGTTCTTGTTGATGCGGTAGGAGGCCATGGCATCGAAGACCCAGTAGGCCTCGGTGTAGGCCGGCGTGCCCACGGCACCGTCGGTGCCGCGCAGCAGCTCGCCGGCGTAGCGCGCACCGCCGCCGATCGTCACGCCGAAGGGCAGGCGGTAGGTGGTCCACAGCGTGAAGGCGTTCTTGGGCGTGTAGGCCAGGGCCGTGCTGCCATCGGCCGTCTTGGGTGCGCCGCTGAGCACCTTGGTGTCCATGGTGGTGTAGCCCGCGCTCAGCGACCAGTCGTTGGTGATGGCGCCGATAGCGGTCAGCTCCAGGCCCTGCACGCGCTTCTTGCCGGTCTGCACGAAGTTGGCCGAGTTGGTGGGGTCGGTCTCGATGTCGTTGGAGACATCGGTGCGGTACAGCGCGCCGGCCAGGGCCAGGCGGCCGCCCAGCACGTCCCACTTGGTGCCGACTTCGATGGTCTTGGCCTTCTGCGGATCGAACTTGGGGTTGGCCGCGTTGTTGGCGGCGGCGCTCAGCTGGTTGTTGGCGCCGCCCGGGGGCTGGGCCGAGGTGGCGTACAGGGCATACACGCTGCCGTTGGCGGCGGGCTTGTAGACCACGCCGACCTTGGCGCCGATCAGCGTGTCCGACAGGCTCGCCGACGACGGCGTGAGCACGCCGGCCGGCAGCGCGCCCTGGGTCACGGCGTCGAAGTCGGTCTTGAAGCGGTCCACGCGCAGGCCGCCCGTGAGTTGCCACTCGGGCGACAGCTTGGCCGTGTCGAACAGGTAGGCAGCCACGGTGTTCGTCACGCCCTTGGACCAGGCGCCGTTGGCGATGCGGTTGAAGCCCGTCACGTTCGGGTTGGGGTTGTACAGGTTGGCTGCAGGCAGCGAGCCGGCCGGTGCATACGTGGTGTTCACGCTGGCAAAGCCCTGGCTGTAGTAGCCCAGGTTGGTCTGCTCTTCGCGCGAGATCTCCAGGCCTGCGGCCAGGTCGTGCTGCACCGAGCCGGTGTGCACCGTGGTGGTCAGACTGGTCTGGTTGACGGCGATCTTGTTGACCTGGTTGACGTTGGTCGGCAGGTTGCGCGTCACCGTCCAGGTCGATGGGTCGGCCGGGTTCGGCGTGGCCAGCAGCGCCGAGGCGGCCGTGAGCGCGCCCGTGGCCGGGAAGCCGCCGCCCATGAAGGCGGTCAGGCGGTAGTCGTTGTGCGTGCGGCCGAAGCGCGTGGTGTTGCGCAGCTTCATGCCCGAGGCGAAGTCGTGCTCGATGCGCGCCGTGACCATGTCCATGTCCACGTCCGCATAGTCCGACGTGGTGCCATAGAAGTTGCTCGAATTCACGCGCGCCGCGGTGTTCAGGAAGGGGCGGCGGTTGGCCAGGGCCAGGGCATCGGGCGAGGTGTAGCCGGGCAGGCCGATGGTGGGCACGCCGCCATCGGGCATGTTGTCCTGCTGGACGTGCAGGTAGTTCAGGAACACGCGGGTGGGCGAGTTCAGGCCCAGGGCCAGCGAGGGGGCCACGCCCCAGCGCTTGTTCTTGACCAGGTCGCGGCCGGCCACGCCCGAATCCTCGCTCATCACGTTCAGGCGGAAGGCGGCGCCGGGGAAGCCCTCCAGGGCCTTGTTCCAGTCCACGGTACCGCGCTTGTACGAGGCGCTGCCCGCGCCCAGCGATGCGGCGAAGCTGTTCTCCAGCGTGGGCTGCTTGCTCACCAGGTTGATGGCACCGGTGGGCGCCGTGCGGCCGTTGTCGGTACCGGCCGGGCCCTTGACCACTTCTACCTGCTGGATGTTGAACACATCGCGCGAAACCGCACCCAGGTCGCGCACGCCATCGACGAAGATGCTGCTGGAGCTGTCGAAGCCGCGCATGTAGATCGCGTCGCCCGTGCTGGTGTTGCCGTTTTCGCCTAGGAAGAAAGTGCTGGCGCCCGGGGTGTTGCGCAGGGCCTCGGTCAGGGTCGAGGCGGCCTGCTCGCGCAGCACCTGCTCCTTGACGACCGAGATGGTCTGGGGCGTATCCAGCAGCGGCTGGGTGAACTTGGGCGAGAAGACGGTGCCGGCCTTGTAGCCCGCATCGCCGGCCGATTCGACCTTCACCTCGGGCAGGGTCGCGCTCGGGGCGGTCTGTGCCTGGACGGGCATGCCCAGGGCCACGAGGGCGGCGGCGGCCGCCACGCCCACAGGCGTGGCCCGCGGGCCGGAAACGGGGTGCTTGCGGCTCTTGATGTATGTCGTGTTGTGCGCCATGAAAGGATCCGTAGGAGTGAGAAACCGGAACTTGGCTGGCTACAGGGACTACAGGCAGGAGCGCGCGGCAACAAAACGGCGGCGCGGCGGGTGTCGGTCGGTGTCGGCTGGCTGGGGCCTGCGCAGCCGGGCATGCGGCAGGTTTGCAGGAGCATCAAATGATAACAATTATCATTTGATGTTGATTACATCTGGCTGCAACGGGGCCGGATACCGACCCTGAAAATGGCCCGATGTTGCATTGCGGCAACAGGCTGTGGTGGGGTGGCTCGGCAGGGAGCCGGCGGTCTTCAGGCGTTGTGCAGCATCTCGCCCCGGCGCGTGGCGGCGCCCGAGCGGATCAGGTCGTCCATCAGGCCGGCGAGCCATTCAACTTCTTCCTGCTCGGCGAAATGCCGTGCGTGCAGCATGCCGAAGTAAGGGGTGGCTTCCGTCCAGGCCCTGAGGTCGGCCAGGCTGATCTGCTGCCATTCGAGCAGCTTGTACTTGAGCAATACCTTGGCGGCATAGAGCGCATGCTTGTGCGGGTTGCGCACAAAGCCATCGAGCCGGCGGCGCGCGCCCTCGATGGCGCGCGGCGCATCGGCGAACACCGGGCCGTGGCCCGGTATCACCGTGCGCGGTGCCAGGCGCTCGATCAGGTCCAGCGTGGCGCCCACCTGCGCAAAGGCATCCTCGCCTTCGAGTTCGGGGAAGACCACGCCGAAACCGTTCTCCCAGAGTGCATCGGCCGAGATCAGGATGGCATCGCGCGGTTCGAACAGCACGATGGAGTGTGTGTCGTGCCCGGGCGCGGCATGCACCTGCCAGGTGCGGTCGCCCAGCAGCACGCAGGAGCCCGGGTCGAGCAGGCTGTCGGCCCGGAACGGGGGACATTGCTGGCCGGTGGGCGTGTAGCTCAGGGCATAGGCATCCCACTGGCGCACATGGCGGGCCTGGCCCGGCGGTATGGCCGTGAGCGCGCGCGGCCAGGCTTTCTGCAGCGCGGCGTTGCCACCGCAGTGGTCGCTGTGCAGGTGGGTGTTGAGCACCCGGTCCAGCGGCCTGCCGCCCAGGGCCGCCTGCACCAGCGCCACGGTCTGCTCGGCATGGCTGCAGTAGCCCGTGTCCACCACGGCCGTGTCGTGGTGTCCGATGAACAGGATGTTGTTGGCCGACAGCCAGCCGCGTTCCAGTACGGCGATTTCAGGGGGCAGAAAGGGCGTGGAAGAGGCTGGCGTGGACATCAGGGCGGGCTGGCAGAGGGCGTGGCGCAGCGGCTGGCTTGCCTGCTGCGGCGATCTGTCAGCCTAACCCAGGGCCCGTGCGCGGCGGGTTATCCAAAACCCGCGCGTCACCGGGCAGATTGCTTCAGAACGTCACACCGGCGCAGAGGACCACGTTCGCATAGGGCGTGCATTCCCCCGTGCGCACCATCACGCGGGCCTCGCGGCACAGGCGCTTGAAGTCCTCGTGCGGCAGCGCCTCGGGCACCACGGGCAGCTGGCACCAGCCGGGCAGGGCGCCGCCGGCGCGTTCCACGGCCTCGGTCGCGATCAGGGCGCGCTCCACCTGCATCTCCGCCAGCACGGCTTGCAGTACATCGGCCACGGCCGGGATGCCTGGCGTCAGAGCCAGGTCGATGCGCCGGGGCCCGGGCGGAATGGGCAGGCCCACGTCGCCGATCACCAGCATGTCGCCATGGCCCAGGCAGGCAATGGCGTGGGAGAGTTCGGCATGCAGCAAGGTCGTGCGTTTCACAGCGGGATCCAGTCGGGTGGTTGGGGGCTGGCCGCCACGGCGGCCCGGGTGGGAATGGAGGGCTGGGCACCGGCCTGCGTCACGCACAACGCGGCAGCGCGCATGCCTTCGCGCACGGCGGCATTCAGGGGCTCGCCCTGCCCCAGGCCCACGGCCAGTGCCCCCAGGAAGGTATCGCCCGCAGCAGTGGTGTCCACCACCTGCACCTGCATGCCGGGGTGGTGGGTACTGCCCCGGGCGTCGGCGGCCACGGCGCCCTGCGCGCCCAGGGTCACCACCACCTGGGCCGGGCCCAGGCCGCGCAGTGTCTGCGCCGCCACGGCGGCGTCGGCCACGGTCTCCACGGCGGTGCCGGCCAGGGCGGCGGCTTCCACCTCGTTGACCACCAGGGTGTGCACCAGCGGCCACAGGCCCTCGGGCAGGGGCTGGATGGGCGAGGGGTTGAGCAGCACGGGGCAGCCGGCCGCAAAGGCCTGCTGCGCTGCGGCCAGCACCTCTGGCAAGGGGGTCTCGAACTGCAGCACCAGGCTGCTGGCGCGGCCCAGCACCGGGCCCAGCGCTGGCGCATCGAGCGCGAAGCGGCCATTGGCGCCCGGCACCACGACGATGCGGTTCTGCCCCGTGGCTTCCACGGTGATCGCGGCCACGCCCGTGGTCTCGGTGGCGTCGGTCTGCACACCGGTGTGGTCGATGCCGTCCTGCGCCAGGCCGGCGCGCAGCGTGTGGCCATAGGCGTCGTCGCCCACGCGGCCGAACAGGTGCACCTGGGCGCCCTGGCGCGCGCAGGCCACGGCCTGGTTGCCACCCTTGCCACCGGGCACCAGATGCAGGGCCTGGGCCAGCACGGTCTCGCCGGGGCCGGGGGCCTGGGCCACCTGCAGCACCAGGTCCATGTTGAGGCTGCCCACCACCGCGATGGTGGGTGCCGTGGGGTGCGCCGGGCTCGTCGTCATGGCCGGGCCTCCGCGGTGGAGGCGCGCACGCGCAACTCGGGCTGCAGCATGACCTTGCGCGCATCCTGGCGCTTGCCGTCGATGCGCTCAAGCAGCATGTCCACCGCCAGTGCACCGATGCGCTGTTTGGGCTGGGCCACGGTGGTCAGCGGCGGGCTGGTGAAGGCGGTGAGCTCGATGTCGTCGAAGCCCACGATGGACAGGGCCTCGGGTACGCGCAGTTCGCGTTCGT
Source organism: Acidovorax sp. FW305-C-20-28 (assembly GCF_058783375.1). Lineage (NCBI taxonomy): Bacteria > Pseudomonadati > Pseudomonadota > Betaproteobacteria > Burkholderiales > Comamonadaceae > Acidovorax > Acidovorax sp. FW305-C-20-28. The sequence goes on from NZ_JBYSYM010000002.1 coordinate 89,031, forward strand.
GCGCCGCGCACAGTGCGCCCATGGCCATGAGGTCGTTGCAGACGAAGACGGCGGTGGGCGCATCCTGCGCACGCAGCACGGCATGCATGGCTTCGTAGCCGCCCTGGCTGGTAAAGTTGCCGTGCCACAGCAGGCCCTCGCCCTGGCCGCAGCCGGCATCGGCCAGCGCAGAACGCCAGCCGGCGATGCGCTGCTCGCTGGGGGCGATGCCCTCGGGGCCGCCGATGCAGGCGATGCGCCGGTGGCCCAGCGACAGCAGGTGGCGCGTGGCCAGCAGGCCGCCCTGCATGTGGGCGGTCTCGACCAGGTCGCAGGGCTGCTGCTCGGTGAGTTCGATCTCTCGGTCCACCAGCACGGTGGGGATGGACAGGCCCGCCAGTTGCGTGGGCAGGGTGGCGTCGTGCCCGGTGGAAACCACGATCAGCCCGTCGATGCGCCGCTCGGCCAGCACCTGCAGGTAGCTGCCCTGGCGGTGCGCCTCGTCATTGGTGTTGCACAGAATGACGTTGTAGCCCGCGCCGAAGCAGCGGTCTTCCACCGCATGCACGATCTCGGCGAAGTAGGGGTTGGAGCTGTTGGGGATCAGCATGCCCAGCGTGCGCGTGTTGTTACTCTTCAAGCTGCGCGCAATGGCGCTGGGCACATAGCCGAGCTCGCGGATGGCCTTTTCCACGCGCGCACGGCCTTCGGGGCTCACATGGCGCGTGCCGTTGACCACGTGGGATACCGTGGTGACCGATACGTCGGCGTGCCGCGCGACGTCTTTGATGGTAGCCATGCAGAAATCAGGAAAGGTTCGGAGACAGGGAGATCATGCCGCGGCTGCGCGCCGCTGGCGCAGGGTGTCCACGATGACGGCGGCGACGATCACCACGCCGGTGATGATGCGCTTGCTCGGCTCGCTGGCGCCCACCTGGGCCAGGCCGGCCTCCAGCACGGCGATGATCAGCACGCCGAAAGCGGTGTTCACCACCGAGCCGCGCCCGCCCATCAGGCTGGTACCGCCGATCACCACGGCGGCGATCACCTGCAGCTCCATGCCGGTGCCGGCATTGGGGTCGGCCGCCTCCAGCCGGGCCGACTGCATCAGCCCGGCCAGGCCGGCCAGCAGGCCAGTCATGGCGAACACGATGATGCGCACGGGCCGCGGGTCCACGCCCGCCAGGCGCATGGCCTCTTCGTTGGTGCCTATGCCCACCACGCTGCGGCCGAACACCGTGCGCGTGAGCACCAACTGCGCCACCACCACGAGCAGCAGCGCGATCAGAAAGGCCACCGAGATGCCGCCGAGCAGGGGTGCGGCCAGCCACGAGATGGCGTCGCCCACATACTGCGTGCGCGAGTCCGTGACCACATAGGCACCGCCGCGCACGGCTTCGAGCATGCCCAGCGAGACGATGAAGGTCGGCAGGCGCCAGGCCACGGAAACGGCGCCCGTGACGGTGCCGCAGATCAGCCCCGTCGCCAGCGCCAGCAGCGCGGCGGCGGGCACGCTCCATTTCCACTGCACGATGGCGGCGGCCGAAGTCGCGGCGGACAGCGCCATCACCGAGCCCACCGACAGGTCGATGCCCGCGATGATGAGCACGAAGGTCATGCCCACGGCCATCACGGCCAGCGCCGGGATTTCGTTGGCGATGGTGATGAAGGTCTCGGCGCTCCAGAAGTATTCGGACAGCGTGGAGAACAGCGCCACCATGCCTGCCAGCACGGCCAGCAGGCCGAGGTAAGTGCCCAGCTGGCTGCGCCAGGCGGGTGTGGGGCGGGGCGCTGCGGTGGCAGGGGATGCGGGGGCGTTCATGCGGTGGCGGGAGAAGAGGGAGAAGGGGAGGGGCCAGGGGCTTCGCGCCCGCCCGGCTCGGAGAAGGCGGCGGCCAGCAGCGACTGTTCGGACCACTGGCCGCGCTCGAACACGGCCACCAGGCGGCCAGCGCTCATCACGCCGATGCGGTCGGCCATGGCCATCAGTTCGCGCAGGTCGGACGAGACCATGAGCAGGGCACGCCCGTTGGCGGCCATGCGGTCGAGTTCGCCATAGAGCTCGGCGCGCGCGCCCACGTCCACGCCGCGCGTGGGCTCGTCGAGCAGCAGCACCCGGCCTTCGCGGTGCAGCCAGCGCGCGAACACCACCTTCTGCTGGTTGCCGCCCGAGAGCGTGCCCACGGGCTGCTCCGGGCTGCGGCAGCGGATGCCCAGCGTCTGGACGAAGCCCTGCACCAGGCGGTTTTCCTTGGCGCGCTGCAGCCAGCCCGCGCGCGAGATCGCGGACAGGTCCGACAGTGTGGCGTTGACGCGAATGGACTGGGCCAGCAGCAGGCCCTGGGACTTGCGGTCTTCGGTGACCAGGCCCACGCCAGCGGCGATGGCTTGGAGCGGCGAGGCAAAGCCGCGCGGCAGCACGCGCGGTGCGGTGCCTGCGGCGGTATTCTCAGGGTGCAGCGTCACGCTGCCCCGGTCGGCGCGGTCCGCGCCGAACAGCAGGCGCACGAGTTCAGTGCGGCCCGAGCCCACCAGGCCCGCGATGCCGAACACCTCGCCCGCGCGCAGCTCCAGGCTCACGTCCTGCACGGCCGTGCCACGGCCGATGCCCTGGGCGCTGAGGACCACCGGGCCGGCGGTGCGGCGCGGGCGGTGCTCCAGGTCGTTGACCGAGCGGCCCACCATGCGCTGCACCAGGTCGTCCTCGCTCAGGCCGGCCATGGGGCGCGCGTCGACCAGGCGGCCGTCGCGCAGCACGGCCACGCGGTCGGCGATGCGGCGCAGCTCTTCCAGCCGGTGCGACACGTAGACAATGGCCACGCCGCGCGCCGTCAGGCGCGCGATCTGCTCGAACAGGTAGTTGGTCTCGCGCGGAGTGAGCATGGCCGTGGGCTCATCGAGCACCAGGATGCGCGTGTCGTCCTGCAGGTTGCGCGCGATCTCCACCATCTGCTGCTGGCCGATGCCCAGGCGCGACACCGGCGTGGCCGGGTCGATGTGTTCCAGGCCGATCTTGGCCAGCTGCGTGCGCGCGGCCGCATGCAGCGCGCCCTGGCGCACCCAGCCTGCGCGGTGCGGCAGGCGGCCCATGAGCAGGTTCTCGGCCACGGTGAGCGTGGGCACCAGGCCCAGCTCCTGCATCACCATGCGCACGCCCAGGCGCTCGGCCTCGCGGCGCGAGGCCGGGGCATAGGTTGCGCCGGCCAGGCGCATGCCGCCGCGCGTGGCCTGCTCCAGCCCGCAGACGATCTTGGACAGTGTGCTCTTGCCCGCCCCGTTCTCCCCCGTGAGGGCCAGCACCTCGCCGGCGTTGAGCGACAGCGTCACGCCATCGAGCACGGTGGCGGTGTAGTCCTTGCCCACTGCGGCAATCGACAGCAGCGGGGCGGCAGGGGGCGAAGAGGGTGGCTGGCTCATGGGGACGGCGGAGAAAGCTTACTTGCTGCCCTTGGTGACCAGCACTACCTCGGTCTTCACCTCGGCGGGCAGCTGGGCCTGGGGCGTCTTGGCGGCGATGGCCTTTTGCGCCAGCTCGATGCCGAACACGGCCTGCTTGGCGGCGTACTGGTCGGCGGTGGCGAGCACGCGGCCATCGGCCAGCATGGGCTTGATGGCGCCGATGTTGTCATAGCCCACCACCTGCACCTTGCCGGTCTTGCCCGCGGCCTTGACGGCGGCCACCACGCCCAGCGCCATGCTGTCGTTGCCGGCCAGGAGGGCCGTGAGGTCGGGGTGCTCGCGCAGCATGCCGGCGGCCACGGTGTTGCCCTTCTCGATCTCCCACTGGCCGGACTGCACGCCCACCACGGTGATGCCCGCGGCCTGCATGGCGTCCTTGTAGCCCAGGGTGCGCTGCTGCGCGTTGAAGGTGGTGGACACGCCTTCGATGATGCCCACCTTGTCGCCCGACTTGAGCGACTTGGCCAGGTGATCGCCCACCAGCTTGGCGCCCGCGCGGTTGTCGGGGCCGACGAAGGGCACGGTGAGGCCCTTTTCCTTCAGGGCATCGCTGTCCAGGCGGTTGTCGATGTTGACCACGATGATGCCCTTGTCCACGGCGGCCTTGACGGCGGGCACCAGGGCCTTGGAATCGGCCGGCGCCAGCACGATGGCGCTGACCTTCTGGGCCACGGCCTGCTCGATCATCTTGATCTGGGCGGCCGTGTCGGTCTCGTTCTTGATGCCGTTGGCCAGCAGCGTGTACTCGCTGGCGTGGGCCTTCTGGTGCGCCTTGGCGCCGTCTTCCATGGTGCGGAAGAACTCGTTGGCCAGCGACTTCATGACCAGGGCGATCTTGGGCTTGTCCTGTGCCCACACCGGGTTGGCAAGCATGGCGCCGAGCACGGCAACTGCGGCGGCGGTCTGAACGGAACGGCGGGTGAACTGCATGGTGTCTCCTGTTGGAATGGTGGGCGAGGCATGGGCACCGAAAAGCGGTGCGGGATTGCGCGAGGAAGCCCCGGCGCATGCCTGGCCAGTGCGTGGTCGCCCGGCGATCATACTAAAAGCAAACGTTTGCGCAAACGTTTGCTAATTGGTGAAAACCCGTGCATGGGGCCATCTTCATCGTGCGCCAGGGCCACCGTTCCGCGGCAGCAGAGGTGGGTTGGGCGCAGCGCCCGCGGTCTTACGTCCGCCGGTGGGGCGGGGCCGTCAGAGGTTGTATCGGCCCGGGGAGAGAATGCCGTCGGGGTCCAGCGACTGCCGGAGGCGGCGGGCCAGTGCCAGGGCAGGATCGTCCCCGCCCTCGAGCTTGTGGAAGGCCTGTGAGCCCACGCGGTAGGGAACGATGCCCAGTTGGCGACCTTCGTCGAACAGCGCGTTGAAGCAGCGCCAGGCGCGTTCCGTCTCGGCGGGCGAGCGGCCATCGAAGAGCAGGGGCACGGAGCTGTCGAAGCAGCGCTCGGACAAGCTGGTGAGCGTGATCAGGGGCTCGAATCCGTGCGCCAGGCACACCCGGTGGACCATGGCCTCGAAGGCGAGCACGGTGTCCGGCACCATGGGCACCAGCGGGGCGTACCAGATCAGGCCGCGTTCTCCGTTCAGGAGGTCGCGTGGCAGCTCGTCGGGCAGCGGGGCGCCTGTTTTCCAGTAGGGCAGGCGCAGCGCCAGGTCGTCGGGAATGCCTTCCATCAGGTTCAGGGCGCTGAGCATGCGCGTGGCCTGGTCCTGACCCAGCCCCAGGCGTGCGCCCAGGCGCGGGAAACGCAGCGCCAGGCGCTGCAGCAAGGCGGCCTTGCGGCGGGTCAGGCTGACGCTGCGGCCGCTGCAGTGGGCAAAGCCGCGCCGGATTGCTGCGATCGCCGCGCGGGCCACCGGTGCCTCGCTGTAGACGCTGCCCACGACCAGGTAGGCGCCCAGGCGGTGGGCCTGCAGCAGCCCGGCGAGCTCCTGGGCCTGCAGGGGCTCGCCGCGCGCCAGGGGCCCTGCGGGGTAGGGGCAGGCCATCGACGCCAGGCGGTAGCCGTTGAGGATGTTGACACCGCCCATTACCCCGCCCATGGAGCGCAGCAGCCCGCGCAGCGCCACGATGGCCGGCGCCAGCTGGTCCGGCCGATCCAGGAAGATGTAGAAGGCTTCCACATGCGGCGGGCGCCGGGCCAGCGCGATCGTCATCTGCGTGACGACGCCGAAGTTCGACTGCGAGAACAGCCCGTCCAGGTAGGGGCCGATGCCCCACTTGTAGCCCGGCGCCATGCGTTCGCCGCCCAAGGTGGCGAGCCGGGGCCGGTAGAGGCTGCCGTCGGGCAGCACGGCTTCGAGGGCGATGACGGCGTCGAAATGGTCGGCATGCGGCGTGATGCCGTAGCCCCGCTCCAGCGCATTGCCCACCAGGCTGGTGCTGGTGCCGGCGCCGGTGGTCGGCACCATGAAGGGCAGGCCCAGCTGGTCCAGGTGCGCACGCAGCTGCCCCTGGGTGACCCCGGGTTCCAGGGTCACGGTGCCCAGTTCGGCGTCTAACGCGATGATGCGGTTGAGCCGCGACAGGTCAAGCACCACGCAATGGTCCGAAGGGGGGCAGGCGCCGCCGTAGCCCCAGTTGCGCCCGGTGCTGACGGGGTGCAGGCGGATGCGGTGCCGCGCGGCGATGCGCACGATCTGCACCACGCTGGCCACGGTCGCCGGGCGCAGGGCCGCCGGTATGGCGCGTGCACCGCCCGCGCCATAGCGTTCGGCCGCCGCCGGTGCGGCCAGCACGCCGTCGGCGCCGAGCAGGTCGTGCCACTCCGCCAGCGCCCGGTCCAGGGCCTGCTTCGGGTACGGCATGGCGTTCATGGAGCCGTCCTCTGCCGCGCCAGTGCGGCCCGGATGCGGTTGCGTATGCCTTGCTCCTCGGCGTTGGAGAAGCTGTGCGAGTAGAACGGCGGCGGCTCCCCGGCCCCCTGGTTGCCGCGCGCCTGCAACTGGCGCCCGATCTGCGCGAAGTCGGCCACCAGCAGCACGCCCGGTGCCTTCACGCGCGGGTTGTCCGCCGCCGCACCCTGGGCGGCAAAGCCCAGCACCCGCGTGTAGAAGGCCACATGCCGCGGGTTGACCTCGACCACGGCATGCGTGGCCTGGTTGACCTGGTGCGCGAAGATGAACGCCACATGGAACATGGACGCCAGTGTGGCAGGCATTGGCGCTTGCGGGGCGGTTGCCAGCTTGGTGAACTCGCACAAAGACGCACCGCGGGCGCGGAAGGCGTCGAGCGGCTCCTTGAAGCACGCGTCGGACAGCATGCCCTGGCGGGTGTCGAGCTGAACGGTCAGCGTGCCGATCACCTGCCGGTCTTCATAGGCCACGATGGTCATGCGCTCGGGCGACAGGGTCAGGCTCTGGGAGCCGTAGCCCCGCTGGCGGTAGCGCCGGTTCAGCAGGCCCAGGGCGTCTTGCAGCACCGACGAGCGCCGGGCGACCCGGATCTTGAACCCCTGGCCCGGGGCCGCTGGCACCAGCTCGGGGTGCATGAACAAGGTGCTCGACGGCGCCTCCCTGGCCTGGCGCCCGGTGAGGGACTGCACCAGACGCCGTATCGCCGGGGCACTGCCGCGCTCATGCATGGCGTGCTCCTGCAGAGGCCAGCCTTTCGGCCAGGGGCACGGCGAAGCGGCGGCCCAGCAGGCCGACCGACACCCACATGGACAGCGACCAGAACGGAATCGGTACCGGCCCCGAGCCGGGGTAGTGCCACAGGCCGGCGCCCACGCCCACGCCCTCGACCAGTGCACCAAGCGCGACCGCGCACAGGGCATAGGCCAGGTCGGCACGGGTGTGGAACAGCGCGAGCAGGGCCGCGCAGGAGACCGAGGTGGCGAGGGTCAGGGCCCGCGCGTCGCTGCCGAACAGGGAGAACGCCAGCACGGTGAGCAGGAGCCCGAACCAGGCGCCGGGCCCGAGCGGAACGCTGCGACCGGGCTCGTTCACGAAGCGCACGAGGTGCAGGTACCAGCCCATCCACAGCAGGGGCTCATGCCAGGGCATGAGCAGGAAATCCTGCTGCCGAAAGGCAAACGCGCCGGAACGCAGGGCCATGTAGTTCTGGGCCACGAAGAAGGGGCCGACCAGGGCGAACAGAACCCACTCCCGGCGCTCGATGGGGCGCAGCACCAGCACCCATTGCAGGGGCAGCACGAGGGCCAGCAGCCAGGAGGATTCGACAAAGGCGATCTGGAGCAGGGCCAGGGCGAGGCTGGCGGCGACCACGCCGCGCTGGGGGGCTCGCCTCACACCCGTGTCCATGGCGTACAGCGAAGCGGGGCGGTGTGAGGGGCCGCGCCGGGGCGGCGGGCCGTGCAGGGTGGGGCGGTCATGCCGCGATTTCAGGGCAAAACGGCCCGGCGGGCCATTGCACTGAGCGGCTAAGACTTAGGTCGTAGAGCGGTCGAGCAGGTGCAGCAGCAGGGCGCGCAGCTTGCCGGGACGCACCGGCTTGTGCAGCACGGCATGGCCGCTGTCCGTGGCCTCGCGCAGGCGCTCTGGCGCGGTGTCGCCCGTCACCAGAATGCCGGGGACGGGGTGGCCGCAAAAGGCCACCACCTTGGCGATGGCCTGCGCACCGTTCTCGCCGCCGCGCAGGCGGTAGTCGCTGATCACGATCTCGGGCAGGGGAGCGCCCGAGCGCAGTCGCGCCAGCAGCTCGTCCGCGCTGGCCGCTGCGGTCCAGGTGCAGCCCCAGTGTTCGAACAGCTGGCGCATGCCTTCCAGAACGATGGGGTCGTCGTCGATCGCCGCGATCGAGCGCCCCCGCAGCGACTGCAGCCCGCCGGTGGCCGGGGCGGCCGCCGGCGGTCCGGCGGGCGCGGCGGCGCTGCCGGCATCGCAGACGGGGACTGTGATCGTGAAGGTGGAGCCGCAGCCAGGGGCCGAGCGCAGCGACACCGGATGGTCCAGCATGCGGCTCAGGCGGTCCACGATCGCCAGGCCCAGGCCGACGCCGTGGCTGCGGTCCCGCTCGGTGTTCTGCACCTGGTAGAACTCCTGGAAGATCTCCCGGTGCAGCGCTGGGGCGATGCCCGGCCCGCTGTCGCGCACCTCGATGCGTACCGCGCCGGCCCGCAGGCGGCAAGCGACCAGCACCGTGCCTTGCGGGGTGTGCTGGATGGCGTTGCTCACCAGGTTGCGCAGCATGCGGTCCAGCAGCGCTGCATCACTGCGAACGGTCGTGCCCGGTGCCGGGCCATGCAGGGCAAAGCGCAGGCCCTTGCGCTCGGCCACGGGGGCGAACTCGGCCTCGATCCGTGCCAGGGTGCGCCACAGCGGGATGGCTTGCACGTCGCACGCGATCACCCCGGCATCCAGCTTGGAGATGTCCAGCAGGGCGTTGAACTGCTCCTCCAGCGTGTGGATGGTGGCCGTGATGCTGTGCAGCAGGTGCTGCGATGGCGGGTCGTCGTCGATGCGCGGGCGCAGCGATTCGAATAGCAGGCCGAGCGCATGCATGGGTTGGCGCAGGTCGTGGCTGGCGGCCGCGAGAAAGCGCGACTTGGACAGGTTGGCGTAGTCGGCCTGCTCCTTCTGTAGCTTCAGTGCGTCGATCAGGTCCATGTTCTCGAAGCGCAGCGTCAGCGAGCGCTGGATCATCGCGTGCACGTTGTGCGCAAAGGCCAGCGTGGCGAAGGCCAGGGCCAGGGTCAGGCTGATGAACAGCCCCCTGGCGCCGGACTCCATGCCCGCCACGCCCAGCAGGGTGAGGCCCAGCATGGGCACGATGTAGCCGTAGAACAGCCGCCGGTCCGTGGACAGGAAGGCGGCGCCGCCGAAGGCCATGCCGGTGATGGCCGGGAACAGGACTTGGTGCACGTGGGACGATGGGAGCAGGGCCGGTGCGAGCCCGGCCACGCCCCATACCAGGCCGGTGCCCCAGGCGATGGTGGCGAAGCGCTGCTGCGCCGCATCGACGTCCGTCGGCACGGGCCCGGACAGGGCGCGCCGGTAGTGCAGGTAGTCCCAGGCACCCTTGGCCGTCAGGGCGCCGCTGAGCCCGCACCATGCCAGCAAGGCCCCGGGGGGCACCGTGCTCCACAGCGCGGCCACCACGAGCAGGCACAGGCCGAAATTCGCGCTCAGCGTGAAGGGGTAGTTCCGGTAGATCAGCCGCACCTGCTCGGTGCGCATGCGGGCAGTCCAGGCGGCGTCGCGCATGGGGCGGGACGGTCAGGACGGGCCGGTGCCGCGCTGGAACAGCGCCACGATGGCCTGGGCCCGCGAGCTGACGTTGAGTTCGCGCAGGATGGCCGTCACATGCACCTTGACGGTGTTTTCCGTGAGGTTCAGCGCGCGCCCGATCTGCTTGTTCGACTGGCCCTGCGCCATCAGCTGCATCACCTGCTGCTGCCGCTCCGTCAGGCCAAGGGCGCCGTCGCGGGTGGGCGTGGCCAGCGCATCGCCGTCCTGCAGCAGGTGCGAGGGCAGGTAGGCATCGCCCGCCAGCACCAGGCGCAGGGCGTGCTCCATCACCTCGGCGGACGAGGCCTTGGGAATGAAGCCGAGCGCGCCCAGGCGCAGTACCTCGAGGGCTTCGTGCCGGTCCTCCGAGGCCGAGACCACCACCACGGGCAAGGCCGGGTGCTGGCTGCGCAGTGTGGCCAGGACCTTCATTCCGTCCAGCCCGGACAGGCGCAGGTCGAGCAGCACCAGGTCCAGGTCGTCGCCGAGCAGGGGGCGGGCCTCATCGTAGGAGGCGCATTCGAACACCGTGGCGGCCGGGTCCAGCCGCGCCATGATGCCCTTGAGGGCCTGGCGGAACAGGGGATGGTCTTCCAGGAGCAGGAACTTCACGGTGCTTTGTCGGCGGCGGTGGTGCGGGGCGAGCGCAATGTAGCACTTCCACCCCGTGCCCCGGCCGCGCGGCCCCCCCGAGGCAACTAAGCCGTGGGTGTGCGCAGCTCGCGCCGCAGGATCTTGCCCACGTTGCTCTTGGGCAGCTCGTCGCGGAACTCGATGTACTTGGGGCGCTTGTAGCCGGTGAGGTTCTCCTGGCAGAAGCGGGCCACGTCTTCCTCGCTCAGCGCCGGGTCGCTCTTGATCACGAAGACCTTGATCGCCTCGCCCTGCTTTTCGTCGGGGATGCCGATGGCCGCGCATTCGACCACGCCGGGGCACAGCGAGACGACCTGCTCGAGCTCGTTGGGGAAGACGTTGAAGCCACTGACCAGGATCATGTCCTTCTTGCGGTCGATGATGCGCGTGTAGCCGCGCTCGTCCATGATGCCGATGTCGCCGGTGCGCATGAAGCCGTCGGCCGTGAACGCCTTGGCGTTCTCCTCGGGCTGGTTGTAGTAGCCGGTCATGACGTTGGGGCCGCGGATGCAGATCTCGCCCGATTCGCCCTGGGCCAGGCTGTTGCCCGCATCGTCCTTGATGGCGATGTCGATGCCCGGCAGCGGCAGGCCGATGGTGCCGCTGAACTCGGTGTTGGTCACCGGGTTGTTGGTGCCGATGGCGCAGGTCTCGCTCATGCCCCAGCCTTCGATCATGGTGTTGCCCGTGACCTTCTGCCACTGCTTGGCCGTGCCCTCGGAGGCGGCCATGCCGCCGGCCTGCGACACGCACAGGTGCGAGAAGTCGAGCGCGCGGAACTGCGGGTTCTGCAGCAGCGCATTGAACAAGGTGTTCACGGCGGGCAGCATGTGGAAGGGACGCTTCTTGAGCTCGGCCACGAACTTGGGGATGTCGCGCGGGTTCGGGATCAGCGTGAGGCTGGAGCCCTGGCGGATGGCCAGCAGGCACAGCGTGAGCGCGAAGATGTGGTACAGCGGCAGGGCCGCGACGCTGTTGGCTTTGCTGAGGTCGCCCACCTTGGACAGCGCAGGGGTGAACCAGGCCTCGGCCTGCAGCGTGGCGGCCACGATGCAGCGGTGCGTGAGCACGGCACCCTTGGACAGGCCGGTGGTGCCGCCCGTGTACTGCAGGAAGGCGATGGAGTCGAGCGTGGCCTGGCTGGGCGCCAGGCTGCGGCGCTCGCCCAGGGCCAGTGCCTTCTTGAAGGGCACGACCTTGCGGCCGTTGGTCAGCGGCAGCTCATAGGCCGGCACCATCTTGGCCAGGTGGCGCACGGCAAACGTGATCCAGTGGCCGAACCAGAAGCCCAGCAGGTCGCCCATGGAGGCCATGACCACATGCTGCACGGCCGTGTTGTCGATCACCTCGGCCAGCGTGTGGGCAAAGTTCTCCAGGATCACGATGGCCGTGGCGCCCGAATCCTTGAGCTGGTGCTGCAGCTCGCGCGCCGTGTACAGCGGGTTCACGTTCACGCAGGTGTAGCCGGCGCGCAGCACGGCGGCCATGGTCACGCCGAACTGCGGCACATTGGGCAGCATGATGGCCACGCGTGCGCCGGGTTCGAGCCCCAGGCCTTGCAGGTAGGCGCCCAGCGCGCCGGACAGGCGGTCGAGCTCGCCGTACGACATCCACTGGTCCATGCAGACCGAGAAGGGGCTCGATGCGTTCTTGCGGAACGATTCCTCCAGCATATGGGCCACAGAGCGGTATTGCTCGGGCTTCACGTCATGCGGGACGCCCGGTGGGTAGCTCTTGAGCCAGATCTTTTCCATGCGCTTTCCTTGTGCTCACCAGTAGATAGATGGGCACAGATTGTGGAAGTGCAGGCGGGAGGCCGGCTACCGGGCTTGTCCTAGGGTGCGGGCCAGTTCGGTCCCCGAGGTGACAGCATCGCCGTCGAACAGCTGGACCATCAAGGCCTGCTCGCGCTGCTCGATGGTGGCCAGGAACTGCTCGACCGCACCGCGCTGGCGTGCGAGCTGGCCAAAGGTGTCGAACCCCGCTTCAAGGAACTGCTGCAGGGCACCCATGCCCGCCGCCGTGGCGGGCCCGCGCATCATGCGCAGCATGGTGCGCAGGCCGGGCGCCCGGGTCAGGCGCGCCAGGTCGCGGCCCATGGCCAGCACGCGCGCCAGCTGCTGTTGGCGCCCGCTGCGGTCGCCCACGGCACGCCAGGCGGCCACGTAGCGCACAGCGTCGCTGGCAATGACGCTGGCACTGGCACTGGCATCGGCCTGCGGCCAGGCACGGCCCATGTCCTGGTCCAGCACCTCGGTCTGGGCGTGCAGCACGGCCAGTGCCACGGCGGTGTCCACCACGGGGCGCGGAAACATGGTCTGCAGCGTGCCCGCGATGCGTGCGAATTGCTGGTCGCGCGCCGTGTAGTCGCGGTCGCTGTAGAGTTCCTCAAGGAAGAAGCGGGCGGCCGGGCCGAACGAGGGCGAGGCCATCAGGTCGGCGTAGGTGCCGGAAAAGCGCCTGGCCTGCAGGGTCTTGACGGTGGCCACGGCGGTGCCCAGCACGGTATCGCCCGTGCGCTGCTGGCGCAGTGCCGTGACATCGGCAATGCTGTCGCGGATGGTCTGGGCCGCGTCCATAGGTCCCTCTCCTGAGCCCGCACAATGCGGGCATGCCATTAGACCCTGTTCAAAATGGCCTTGAACAGCCTCCGTTGACCGGAAACAACTCCACTGCAAACCATGATTGCGCGCTGGCAAAAAATCCTTCTCCTGATCCTGGCGCTGGCCGAAGCCGCCTGGCTGGCCTGGCAATGGCCGCAGTCCCCGGTGCGGGCACTGCTCGGGGCACTGGTGCCGCTGGCCCTGTTCTGGCTGGTGATGGCGGTCGAGTTCGTGCTCATGCACCACCTCAACGGGCGCGATGGCGCGCGCCGGGCGCGCACCGGGCAGGTGGTGCGCGCCTGGTGGGCCGAGGTCTGGGTGGCCCTGGTGGTGTTCTGCTGGCGCCAGCCGTTTCGCCACCAGGCGGTGGGCGACTGGTTGCCGGCGCAGGCCACGGGCCGCCGCGGTGTGGTGCTGGTGCATGGCTTCATGTGCAACCGGGGGTTGTGGCTGCCCTGGCATGGGCCGCTGCGCGCGCAAGGCCATGCCCACGTGGCGGTGAACCTGGAGCCGGTGATGGGCTCCATCGACGACTATGCCGCGATCATCGAGGACGCGGTGCTGCGCGTGACGGCCGCCACCGGCATGGCACCGGTGCTGCTGTGCCACAGCATGGGGGGGCTGGCGGCGCGCGCCTGGCTGCGCGCACATGCGGCCGATGCGCGCGTGCACCGTATCCTGACCTTGGGCACGCCGCATGGCGGCACCTGGCTCGGGCGCTTCAGCCGCGCCGTCAATGGGCGCCAGATGAGCCTGGCGGGGGACTGGGTGAAGACCCTGCTGCATGCGGAGCCGCAGGGGCGTGCGCAGCGCTTCGTGTGCTGGTACTCCAACTGCGACAACATCGTCTTCCCGGCCAGCACCGCCATGCTGTCGGGTGCGGACAACCGCTTTCTCGACGGTCCGGCGCACGTGGAAATGGCACTGCAGCCCGAGGTCATGGCTGCCTGCCTGGCCGAGATCGGCAGAGACTGAGGGCCGCGCGGCCGCCTATTCGATCTTGATCTTCGCCGCGCGGATCAGGAACTCGTACTTGCTGTTCTCCGAGCGCACGAACTGCGCGAAACCATCCAGCGTGAGCTCTTCGGGCGTGATGCCCATCTGCTTGAATTTTTCCTTGCCGGCGGGCGACTGCATGACTGCCGTGAACGCTGCCGCATAGCGCTGCGCATCGGCCTGGGGCAGGGCGGCGGGGGCGAACAGGCCGAACCAGGTCGACACATTGAAGCCCTGGACCGAGTCGTTGATGCTGGGCACCTGGGGCAGGGCCTCGTTGCGGCTCAGGGTCGTCACGCCCAGCGCGAGCAGCTTGCCCGAGCGGATGTGCGGCAGCGCCGAGGCGAGGTTGTCGAACACCAGCAGCACCTGGCCTGATTGCAGCGCGGCCAGTGCAGGGTTCGATCCCTGAAAGGGCGTGTGGCCCATCTTGGTGTTGGTGAGCGACTTGAACATCTCGGCCGAGATGTGGCCGATGCTGCCGTTGCCGCCCGAGCCGTACTTGGCCTGGTCAGGGTTCTTCTTGAGGTACTGCACCAGGTCGGGTGTGGTCTTGATGCCCAGCTTGGCGGCCTGCTCGGCGTTCACCACCAGCACATTGGGCGTGCGGGCCACGAGCGAGATGGGCTTGAAGTCCTTGATCGGGTTGTACGGAAAGTTCTTGTACAGCCAGGGGTTCACGGCGTGGGTGGCCACGGCCCCCATCAGCAACTGGTTGCTGCCGGCGGGCGACTTGGCCACCAGGTCGGCGCCGGTGCCGCCACCGGCGCCGGGCTTGTTTTCCACCTTGATGGCGCCCAGTTGTGCGGCCGCGCCCTCCGCGATGATGCGCGCCGACGTGTCCAGCGGACCGCCCGCGGGGTAGGGCACCACGATGGTCATCGGGGCGGACGGGGTCTGCGCCAGGGCGGCGGTGGCCGCCGCGGCCAGGGCGACGCTGAACAAGCTGCTACGGAGCGACATCGGGATCCTCTTGATTTCCGGGAACGCGCAGTATAGGCATCTGTACAGGGTTTACCCTTTGTTACCGCATGGGTGTTCTTCGGAATCGAGACCCTCCCGCAGGGGCGCAGTAGCGGTCAGGGGCGTGGGGCCGTGGCCTGCAGGGCGCGCAGGGCCAGGGCGGCGTCCACCCGCTGCAGCTCTTCGGCCGAGAACAGCTGCTGGCGCAGTGCCTGCGCAGCGGCCTCGCCCTGCCGGGCGCGGGCCTGGGTGAGTTCGTCGAGCCGGCTTTGCCAGTGCTGCTCTTCGCGGTCCAGCTGGGCCAGGGCGTGGGCGGCCTGCTCGCCGTACTGGGCGCTGCGCGCCACATGGCGTTGCACATCGCCGACACCCTGGGCGTTGAAGGCCGCGGTCTGGGCGGCCGCATCCAGGTGGGCCGTGGCGGCCGCGCGTTCGGCGCGGCGCTCGGGGGCGAGTTCGGATTCAGCGGCGCGCAGTGCGCTGGCACGCTCCTGCGGCGAGAGCTGGGTGTTGCGCGCAATCTCCAGGCGCGCCAGGGTGTAGCGGTCGAGTTCGGCCTCTTGCGCGAACAGGGCGTCGTACTCGTCGTCCTGGAAATGCTGCTGCCGGACCTTCTGGCGTGCCTCGATGGCATCGCGCAGCGCGCGCGGATCGCTGGGGTCGCGCGGCGGCGTCACGGCGCCCAGCGCCACACGGTAGTCCACATAGCGCTCGGCCAGCGCCAGGGCGCGGGTGGCCAGCGCCGCGGGAAAACGCTGGCCCACCAACTGCGCCAGGCGCTGCTTGAGCGCATCGGGATCGCTGGCGTCGCCGGCCTCTGCAATGAGAGCTTCCAGTGTGTGGCGCAGGCCATGCACCAGCAGGGGGTCGGCGCCCCCGGCTGCCGAGGACGCAGCGGTGAGCGCTGCGGACGCCGGTGTGAGCGCTGCCGAGGCCGCAGTGCGCGCAGACCGCGCCGTATCCGCGGTAAGCGCTGCTGCACTGAGGCCCGGGCCGCTGTCCTGGCTCGCCTCGGCCCGCCAGGCGCGCCAGCCGAGCACGGCAGCGACCAGCAGCGCCAGGGCAATGGCGGTCACAGCGGGGCGGGGCAGGCGGTCCATGGCACCGATCATCGCAAATATTTACAGGCCGGCTGCCTTGAGGCGGTTGGCCTGCTGGCGGTACAGCGTGACCGGGTCGGTCGAGAACCAGTCGCGCAGACCCACGAGCTGGTTCACCTCATCGAGGTGGTTCTGGCGGTAGTCGCCCAGGTGGGTGCCCAGCCGCGAGGAGCAGGCCGAGACCAGGCCATCGTTGGCCTCGCCGAACACCAGGCCCAGCACGCCGAGCAGCGCGTCGCTGGCGTCCAGCACGTTGGTCAGGGTCTTGGTGCCGGTCCAGGAGTAGTAGCGCACGCCATTGACCAGCTCGGCACCGTTGCCGCAGCCGCTGGTGGGCACGCCTTGCGGAAAGCGGCGGTTGAAGGCGGCCGACCCGGCCGTGGTCAGCGAGTCGAGGGCTGCCGTAGGTGTCTGCGGCAGGCCGGTGCCGCCCGAGGTCAGGTTGATCAGGGCCACCAGTGCCGTGGCTGCGCCATTGGCAATGGTTTCGGAGACCGAGCCCGCAGGTGCCACGCCGCGCACGATGTCGGCCACGCGCGAGCCTCGGTTCACCCCACCCACCGAGGTCACCGAGGCGACCTTGCCCGGTGCCACCCCGGCCACATAGCGCGCCGTGGGGCCGCCGTGCGAGTGGCCCACCAGGTTCACCTTGCCCGCACCGGTGATGGCCAGGATGTTGTTCACCTGCGCCAGCAGCTGCTCGCCCCGCACCTCGGTGCTGTTGGCGGCCGAGACCTGGGCTACATAGACCTTGGCGCCCCCTTGGCGCAGCGCATCGGGAATGCCGTAGAAGTAGTCCACGCCCAGCGCCGAGTCGAAGCCGAACAGCCCGTGCACCAGCACGATGGGGTAGCGCGTCTGCGTGTACCCGGCCTGTGCGTGGGCACTGGCCCCCAGGAGCAGTGTCGAAGCGGTGGCGGCGAGCGCGAGTCGCCGCAGAAGGCGGCCAAAGAAACCGGTCATGTGCTTGTCTCCGTTGATGGATATTTTTGGTTTTCGCAAAAAAGAACGACCGTTCGTTTTTGCGCCATTCATTGTTCTTTGCTCGGCCCATGTGTCACTATCGGGACATACCCGAGTTTGATGAAGGGCCATCGCGGCACGCTCCAATTTCGTAAAATCCTGCGCCATGACTGCTTCCAACGCACTTGACAAGCTGGATCGGGCCATCCTGCGCCGTTTGCAGGAAAACGGCAGGGAGACCTACGACGTGATCGGCGAGCAGGTGGGGCTGTCCCCGAGCGCTGTGCTGCGCCGGGTCAAGCGGCTCGAAGACGCGGGCGTGATTGCGCGCTACGTGGCCCTGGTGCCGCCCGAATCCGTGGGCCTGGGGCTCACCGCCTACCTCAATGTGCGCCTGGAAAAACACACCGAAAGCCACAAGCGCAATCCCATGGATGTGTTCCGCGCCAGCGTGCAGACCTGGCCCGAGGTGGTCGAGTGCGCTTCGCTCACGGGCGAGATGGACTACCTTTTGCGCGTGGTGGTGGCCGACATGGCGCACTACAGCCGCTTCATCATGGACACGCTGCTCAAGCACCCGAGCGTGCAGGACTGCAAGACCAGCTTCGTGCTGGACCGCGTGAAGGCGACCACCGCAGTGCCCGTGTGACAATCCCGGCGCCGCGGCGGCCTGGCTGCCGCGTTCCAGAGAGGGACTGTTCGTGATCGCCATCGACGACCTGCATTTCGGCTACGGCCGCAACGCGCTCTACCAGGGCTTCTCGGCCCAGGTGCGCCAGCCCGGCATCTATGGCCTGTTCGGGCGCAACGGCAGCGGCAAGTCCACCCTGCTCAAGCTCCTGTGCGGCTTGCTTACCCCCTGGGCCGGCCGCATGCAGGTGCTGGGCCAGGTGCCGCGCGAGCGGGCGGCCGACTTCCTGGCCGGCATCTGCATCGTGCCCGAGGAATTCCACCTGCCCAACCTGACCACGGGCCAGTTGGCGGACACCCAGGGCGTGTTCTATCCGCGCTTTTCCAGGGCCTTGTTCGGCGAGTACCTGGACGAACTGGAGGTGCCCACCGCCAGCCGTTTCGAGGCCATGAGCCTGGGGCAGAAGAAAAAGGCGGCGATCGCCTTCGCCCTGGCCACCGGCACACCGCTGCTGCTGATGGACGAGCCCACGAACGGCCTCGACATCGTGGGCCGCGGCCAGTTCCGCCGCCTGGTGCAGCGGCCCGAGCATGCCGAGCGCGCCGTGCTCATCAGCACCCACCAGGCGCACGATCTGGAAAGCATCCTGAGCCATATCTGGTTCATCGACCAGGGGCAACTGGCCTTGTCGGCCCGCATGGCCGACCTGGCCGGGGTGCTGCGCACCGGCGTGGCGGGTGGCGAGCAGGATTTGCCGGCCGCGCAGGACCTGCTCTACCAGGAGCGCATTGGGCAGCAGATCGCCTATGTGGCGCGGCATTCCCCCTCCGACGCGCAGACGCTGCCGGTGGACGGCTCCGTGCAGCTGGAGCTTCTCTACAAGGCACTGAGCCTCAACCGCGATGGCATGCTGGCGGCGCTGGTGCCAGCGCAGCAAACGGGCGTGTCCCCGGAGCAGGCATGAGCATGGAATTCATCCCGGTGCGCGCTCCCGAATCGCCCACGTTCTCGTGGGCGCGTTGGCGGCGCCTGGCGCGGGCCCAGTGGGCCGAGCAGCGTCCGCAGTACCTGGCGCACCTGCTGGTGTGCGGCATGCTCTACATCGCGCTGCTGTTGTTCTTGCTGGGGGTGTCCGGCTTTTCTGCGTTCCAGACCCCGGTGCAGGTTTCGCTGTACTTTGGTGGCTTGTTCCTCACGGGCTTTGTGTTTGCCGGGCGCTATTTCGGCGCCATGGCGCAGCGCGAGTCGGCCTTGCTGGCCCTGATGCGGCCCGCGTCGGTGTTCGAGAAATGGCTGCTGTGCGCTGTGGTGGTGGCCATGGCCTATCCGCTGGCCTACAGCCTGTTGTTCCTGGCCATCTCCTGGCCCGTGCAGCAGATCGCCATGGCCGTGCGCTCGGCCCTGGAGCCGCAGACCTTCAAGCCCGAGGACTATGCGCTCTTCGTGCCGCTGGCGAAAATGGCCGCGCGGCAGGCCATGCCAGTGCCTCAGCAGGCCGGGCTGCTGATCGGCTTCTGGGCCCTGCAGGCGTTTGCCGTGGCGGGCTCGCTCTACTACGCGCGGGCGTCCCTGCTCAAGACCCTGGCCTTGGGCTTTGCGCTGTTCGTGCTCACGGCGCTGGTGTGTTCCGTGGCGGGGGTGCGGGCTGAGGTGCTGTTTGCCTGGTGGTCCTCGCGCCGGTCCGTGCCCCTGGATGCGGGCGTCCAGGCCATCAATGTGCTGCTGTGGATCGGCTTGCCGGCGCTGCTGTGGCTGCAGGCCTATGTGCACCTGAAAGAAAAGGAGCTGCAGTGAACCCCTCTGTGGCCCGTCGGCACCCCGCACCCCGGCGCGGGCGCTGGCTTTTTCTGGCGACGCTGCTGCTGTTCTGGATGCTGCTGTTCGCGAGCGGCATGGACCGCTTCAAGAGGCCTGATCCCGCTGCCGTGGCCTATACCATCGAGGCCCAGGCCTTGGCGGGCGTGACCGGCCTGCGGCTGGAGGAGGCGGGTGACAATGCCTCGCGGCTGTTGGTGCGCGTGGTGCTGGACGATGTGCCCGATGTGCGGATCACCGTGCAGTCGCGCCCTGGGGATGGCGATGGTCCGGACCCGCTGTTCGGGAAATTCCCGGGGCTCACCGCCACCCGCGAAGGCGACACCCTGGTCCTGCACTGGACCGAAGCCCCGGCGCCCGCCGGTACCCCGCCCAGGCGGCATGGGAAGTCCATGGTGTGGATGGATGAGATCGTGCTGCCCACCCAGTTCCGGCACCTGGCACTTGCACGTGCCCGCATCGAAGCGCAAGTCCCCGTGGAACGGCTGGAGGTGGCGGGGCAGTCGATCGCCGTGCGCGGCACCGTCCAGTACCTGGATCTGTGGTCCACCCAGTGCCGGCCTTGCGGCACCTGGAGGGTGCCTGGAGTGGCCGAGGACCCGGCCCAGTGCGCGGAACGCACCCGCCGGGGTACGGCGTCGATGGAGGTGAATGCCGCGCGCATGCGTTCGCTGCGGGTGGACGCGCGTGCCGGACAATTGGATCTGTCGGAGACCCAGGCCTTGGAAAGCGCGGTTCTGCAACTGGGTGACTCCGTGGCCCTGTCGGTGGACCGGGCGAGCGTGCTGGAAAAGGCGCGCGGCAGCGCCCGGGATGCAGCCCCGGGCCAGCCTGCCGCCTGCGGCCTGCCGGCTGCGGCAGCCACGCCCGTGCCCGTGCTGTCGGCCTACACGGCGCAGGCCGAGGCCCCGCCCGTCCGCCGACTGCCCTGAGGGGCGGATTGCCAACAGCGGGCGCTCCCCGCCTCGCCAGGGGTGTTGCTCTTGCATCCTGTGCGTGGCAGGCTTAACGTGGCGTTGCCAAGCCGGTGGCCCATGGGGCTGGCATGGGCCCGGTGTAGCAGCCATTTTGCTATGAAATAAGGAGCAAACCATGCAGGATGGGCATTGCATGACCCCGTTTTTGAAGGAATTCGACGTGCCTCACTATTTTGCTGCGATGCAGCAAAAACCGCTGGAAATTCCTAGGGAAAACCCTTATATTTGGAGCCATGTTCGCTACCAAAGACTGGCTCAAGGCATCCTGGGACGCGGGCCGGGGCATGCTGCGCCCGGTCACGGGACGCCCGCATGAAAGCGAGGACACCATGTCTGCACCGCTGATGGTCCCCATCCGTTCGCTCGGCCCCTCGTACCGTGAGCGCATCACGGCCCACCTGTTGCAGCTGGAGCCTGCCGACCGCTACCTGCGTTTCGGCTATGCCGCCAATGACGAGCAGATCCGCCGCTATGCGGACCAGCTCGACTTCAACCGTGACGAGATCTTCGGCATCTACAACCGCCGCCTCGAACTCATCGCGATGGCCCACCTGGCATTTTCCGAGCATCCCGAGTACAAGCATTGCGCGGAGTTCGGCGTCTCCGTGCTCAAGCAGGCTCGGGGCCGGGGCTTTGGTGCGCGCCTGTTCGAGCGCGCCGTGATGCATGCCCGCAACGAAGGGGTGAACATGGTGTTCATCCATGCGCTGTCGGAAAATACCGCCATGCTCAAGATTGCGCGCAACGCGGGCGCCCAGGTGCGCCGCGATGGCTCGGAGTCCGAGGCCTACCTGCAGATCGCGCCGGCCAGCCTCGATACGCGCGTGGCCGAGCTGGTCGAGCAGCAGTTCGCCGAGGTGGACTACCAGCTCAAGCGCCAGGCCAAGCAGTTCTGGGACTTTCTGGCCGGGGTGCAGGAAGTGCGCAGTGGCGTGCAGCACGCGCGCCACCAGTCCGCCGAATAATAGGCGGCGCAGCACGGGGTAGGCCGGCCCGCACGGGGCAGCGGCCGCCTGGACGACAGGCGCTGTCACAACAATCCGCTATCCTAGAGCCCCTGATCCACTACCGCACGTCCTGCACAAGAGACAGTGTCTGACCCGCACCCCGGGCGATTGCCCGAAAAGGAAGACAAGCGCACCTTCCTGCAGAAAGTCGCCGAGTTCATCCACCCCGGACCGGACTCGACCGAAGAGCTGATCGAAACGCTGGCCGAGGCCGAGGACAACGACGTCATTGGCGCGGAATCCCGTGTGATGCTTGAGCGTGTCATCCGCATGGCCGACATGACGGCGGGCGACGTGATGGTGGCCGCGCCACGCATGGACCTGGTCAACATCGACGCGCCGTTCGAAGACCTGCTGTACCTGGTCATCACCACGGCGCACTCGCGCTTTCCGGTGTTCCAGGGCGAGCGCGAGAACATCATCGGCATCCTCATGGCCAAGGACCTGCTCAAGCTGCAGCGGGCTCCTGAGCTCAACATCCGCGCGCTGTTGCGCCCGGCCGTGTTCGTGCCCGAGAGCAAGGGCCTCAATGACCTGCTGCGCGAGTTCCGCGGCAACCGCAACCACCTGGCCATCGTGATCGACGAATTCGGCCGTGTGGCGGGCCTCATCACCATCGAGGACGTGCTCGAACAGATCGTCGGCGAGATCGAGGACGAGTTCGACATTCCCGAGGACGCGGGCGACATCTTCGCCCTGGCCGACCGCACTTACCGCGTGAGCGGCGACACGCCCATCGAACGTGTGGCCGAATCCTTCGAGGTCACGTTGCAAGGCAGCGACCGCGAGGAGGCGTTCGACACCATCGGGGGCCTTATCGCCCACGAGATGGGCCATGTGCCCCGGCGCGGCGAGCATGTGCAGCTCGGTGGCCTGCATTTCGTGGTGCTGCACACCAAGGGCGGCGCCGTGCGCTGGTTCAAGGTGTCGCGCATCGAAGAGAGCCAGGCTGGCGACTGATGGGGCTGGCGCGCGGAACGCAGGCATCCAGGATCGCCTTGCCCTTGTGGATCGCCGTGCTGGCCGGGCTGGCGCAGGCGGCCTCGCTGGCGCTGCCCTGGAATGGCCAGCCTAAGTGGTGGCTGCAGATCGCATCCCTGGCCGTGCTGGCCTGGCAGGTGCGCGCAGGCGCCCCCACCTGGCGCCGCAGCGCGCTGCTGGGCTTTGTCTTCGCCACCGCGTGGCTGTGCGGTACCTTCTGGTGGCTCTACATCTCCATGCACACCTATGGGGGGCTGGCCGCGCCGCTCACGGTGGCCGCCATCCTGGGGCTCGCCGCCTTCCTGGCCAGTTACTACGCGCTCGCGCTGGGGGTGTTCGGTCGTCTTGCGGTGGAGCACCGTGGAGGCGCCGCACTGCTGTTCGGTGCTGTCTGGCTGCTGGCCGAAATGGCGCGGGGCTGGCTGTGGACCGGGTTTCCCTGGGGCGCGGGTGGCTACGCCCACGTGGATGGGCCGCTGGCTGTGCTGGCGCGCTACGTCGGCGTCTATGGCCTGGGCTTTGCCACGGCGGTCCTGGCCATGCTGCTTGTGCAGGTGCGTGCCAGCGACCTGCGCAGCCTGCGCGCCTGGGCGCTGGTGCTGGGCGGGCTGGCCCTGCTGGGGCTGGCCACCGCGGACCGCCACTGCGCGGTGGAGCTGTGCCACACGCCGGCGGCACGCGCCCCTGCGCCGCTGCAGCTGGCGCTGTTGCAGGGCAATATCCCGCAGGACGAGAAGTTCCAGCCCGGCTCCGGGGTTCCCCTGGCGCTGCAGTGGTACCGCGAGCAGCTCGACAGCGCCAGCGCCTCGCTGGTCGTGGCGCCCGAGACGGCCATCCCCCTGCTGCCGCAGCAGCTCATCCCCGGCTACCTCGAAGGCATCGCCAAGCGCTACGGCAGCGGCTCGCAGGCCGTGCTGCTCGGCATTCCGCTGGGGGACGAGGCCGAGGGCTACACCAATTCCGTGCTGGGCGCCCGGCCCGGCCTGACCGCGCCCTACCGCTACGACAAGCACCACCTGGTGCCGTTCGGCGAGTTCATCCCGCCCTTCTTCAAGTGGTTCACGCAGATGATGAACATCCCGCTGGGCGATTTCAACCGCGGCGGCCTGGGCCAGGCCCCGTTTGCCTTTGCCGGCCAGAGGATCGCCCCCAACATCTGCTACGAGGATCTGTTCGGCGAAGAGCTGGGCGTGCGCTTTGCCGACCCGGCCGGCGCGCCCACGGTGTTCGTCAATTTCAGCAACATCGGTTGGTTCGGCAACACCGTGGCCATCGACCAGCACCTGCACATCAGCCGCATGCGCGCGCTGGAGTTTGAGCGGCCCATGGTGCGTGCCACCAACACCGGCGCCACGGCCATCATCGACCACCGGGGTGTGGTCACCCACCAACTGGAGCGCCACACGCGGGGCGTGCTGCTGGGCGAGGTGCAGGGCCGGGGCGTGGACGCGCAGCAGGGCTGGGCGATCACGCCCTATGCTTGGTGGGTGTCGCGCTGGGGCCTGGTGCCCCTGGCCGCGCTGGCGGGCGCCATCGTGGCCCTGGCCGCCGTGGTACGCGGCCGAAAAAGCCGGTGATTTCCGGGGGGATGGGGCTTGATCCAGGTCAGCCGAGACCGGGTGCCCCAGTACCCTGACAGGCCAATCCGATGCCGGGCCGGCCGGTGCCTTGATAATAGAGGGCGCAAGCGGGGGCTTGTATTGCGCACAACGATGATTTGAAGCGGCAAGGCCGCTGTTCTGGAGCACGACTGAAAATGGCAGATTCCTTTTCCTACGAACAACTGATCGCCTCGGGTGAGGGCAAGCTGTTCGACGCAGACAGCGGGCGTTTGCCGCTGCCGCCCATGCTGATGTTCGACCGCATCACGCACATCGACAGCGATGGGGGTGAGCACGGGCTGGGAAAGATCCGCGCCGAGCTGGACGTGCGTCCCGACCTCTGGTTCTTTGCCTGCCACTTCCAGGGCGACCCGGTCATGCCCGGCTGCCTGGGCCTGGATGCCATGTGGCAGCTGATCGGCTTTTACCTGACCTGGCTGCGCCTGCCCGGCAAGGGCCGCGCCCTGGGCGCCGGCGAAGTCAAGTTCACGGGCGAAGTGGGCCCGGACGTGAAACTCGTCACCTATGAGATCGACATCAAGCGCGTGATCAAGCGCAAGCTGGTCATGGCCATCGGCGATGCCCGCCTGTACGCCGACGGCAAGGAAATCTACGTGGCCAGCGATTTGCGCGTGGGCCTGTTCAAGCGCGAGGAAGCAGGCGCAGCCGCTGGGGAGGCCGCATGAAACGCGTCGTCATCACGGGCACGGGCATCGTCTCGTGCATTGGCAACGACAATGCCACCGTCACCCAATCCCTGCGCGAGAGCCGCCCTGGCATCCGCGCCATGCCGCAGTTCACCGAGCTGGGCATGCGCAGCCAGGTGGCGGGTGTACCGCAGATCAACCTCGAAGAGCTGATCGACCGCAAGCAGCTGCGCTTCATGGGTGATGCGGCCGCCTACGCCCACATCTCGCTGGCCAACGCGATTGCCGAGTCGGGCCTCACGCCCGAGCAGGTCTCGCACCCGCGCACCGGCCTCATCATGGGCTCGGGCGGCGGCTCGCCTGCCAACCAGATCGAGGCGGCCGACATCCTGCGCAGCAAGGGCATCCGCCGCGTCGGGCCCTACCAGGTCACGCGCTGCATGAGCTCCACCGTGTCCGCCTGCCTGTCCACCAACTTCGGCATCAAGGGCATCAACTACTCCATCACCTCGGCCTGCAGCACCTCGGCCCACTGCATCGGCGCGGCTGCCCAGCAGATCGCCTGGGGCATGCAGGACGTGATGTTCGCCGGCGGCGGCGAGGAAGTCAGCTGGGGCATGGGCCTGCTGTTCGACGCCATGGGCGCCATGTCCAGCGCCTACAACGCCACGCCCGAGAAGGCCTCGCGCGCCTACGACGCCCACCGCGACGGCTTCGTGCTGTCGGGCGGCGGCGGCGCCGTGGTGCTCGAAAGCCTGGAGCACGCGCAGGCGCGCGGTGCCACCATCCTGGGCGAGGTCATCGGCTTCGGCGCCACCTCGGACGGTGCCGACATGGTCGCCCCCTCGGGCGACGGCGCCATCGCCTGCATGCGCCAGGCCATCGCCACGGTGGACGGCCCCATCGACTACATCAACACCCACGGCACCTCCACGCCGGTGGGCGACGTGCCAGAACTGCGCGCCATCCGCGAGGTCTTCGGCGACGCGATTCCGCCGTTTTCGTCCACCAAGTCGCTCACCGGCCACTCGCTGGGCGCCACCGGTGTGCAAGAGGCCATCTACTGCCTGCTGATGCTGCGCCAGGGCTTCATTGCCGGCTCGGCCAACATCGAGACCCTGGAGCCCGCCGCCGAGGGCATGCCCCTGGTGCGCGAGACGCGCGATGCGCCGATCCGCACCGCGCTGTCCAACAGCTTCGGCTTTGGCGGCACCAACGCCAGCCTGGTGCTCCGTCGCTGGGATAACTGACCCGCGCGGTTTTCAGCGCAACCCGCCATCCCGCAAGGGATGGCGGGTTTTTTCATGCCGCCTTTGCCGAAAGGGCCTGGTGCAACAGCCCCGGCAGCATGGCCAGCATGCGGGTGGCGGGCAGGCCCGGGGGCAGGGCACGTGCGTGGTAGCTGTACAGCGACATGGGGGGCAACTCGTGCAGCTCCACCGCCACCATGGCCTGCGGGTCGAGCTGGGTGGCGGTGAGGAAGTCCACCACCGTCCAGCCCATGCCGCGGCGCACCAGGTCCAGCGCCAGGCGCGAGGTCTGCACCTGCAGGCCGGGCCCTGCGGGCGTACCCAGGCGCTGGGCGATTTCGTCGATGGACTGGCGCATGGGGTCGTCGCCCACGAGCCGGATCACCGGTACCTGGGCCAGCCGGGCGGCCGGGGTCACGGCGCGCGGTGCGCGTGTCCACACCGCCTGCGCCACGGCCAGGTACATGCGGCCGCTGACCAGCAGCTCGCTGCGCACCTGCGGGTGCGGGTGCTTGTAGAAGCCCAGGCAGAAGTCCACGCTGCGCGTGAGCAATGCCTGCGTCATCTGGTCCTGGTGGATGGTGCGCACCTCCACCCCCACCTGCGGGTAGCGCAGGGCGTGCTCCTGCAGCACCCGCGGCAGGAACTCGTGCGTGATCGAGGGGATGGCGGCCAGGCGCACGTCGCCCGTGTCACTGGTGCCCAGGTTGCGCGCCGTGCGGCGCAGCGCGTCGAGCTGGCGGTGGATGCCGGTGGACTCGGCTGCCAGCACCTGGGCTTCGGGCGTGGGCGTGAGGCCGGCCGGCGTGCGCACGAACAGGCGGTAGCCCAGCTGCAGCTCGGTGTGTGCCACGGCCTTGCTCACGGCCGAGGGGGTGATGCACAGCAGGCGCGCCGCGGCACTCATGTTGCCGGTCTGCAGCACGGCCTGGAAGACCTCGAGTTGGCGCAGGTTCATGGGTGTGAGTGAAATTCACAAGGGATGGCTGATTATTCCCTGTAAGTGTGCGCGAGTCTCTCATACGATCCGGCACCGCCAACGAGCGGGTGAGGGCCGCCGCAGCGCAGGCCGCGGCAGCCCTCTGCAAAAACAACTGTCTGGAGATTTCTGTGATGCGCATTTCCCACCCCATGCACCGCTGGCTTGCCGGCCTGCTGCTCTCGGCCGCGTCGGCCGTGGCCATGGCCCAGGCCGCCCGCCCCCATGTCGTGGTGCTGGCCACCGGCGGCACCATTGCCGGCGCTGGCGCTTCGGCTGCCAACAGCGCGACCTATGCCGCGGCCAAGGTGCCGGTCGACAAGCTGCTGGCCGGCCTGCCGGAACTGGCCGGCGTCGCCCGCGTCTCGGGCGAGCAGGTGTTCCAGATCGCCTCCGAAAGCTTCACCAACGACCACCTGCTGCAACTGGGCAAGCGTGTCTCGGCCCTGGCCAAGCAGGCCGACGTGGACGGCATCGTCGTCACCCACGGCACCGACACGCTGGAAGAAACCGCCTACTTCCTGAACCTGGTGGTGCGCACCGCCAAGCCCATCGTGGTCGTGGGCTCCATGCGCCCCGGTACGGCCCTGTCGGCCGACGGTGCCCTGAACCTGTACGACGCCGTGGGCGTGGCCGCCAGCAAGGATGCCGCCGGCAAGGGCGTGCTCGTCACCATGAACGACGAGATCCAGAGCGGCCGCGACGTGAGCAAGACCATCAACATCAAGACCGAGGCCTTCAAGAGCCAGTGGGGCCCGCTGGGCATGGTGGTGGAAGGCAAGAACTACTGGTTCCGCGCCCCGGTCAAGCGCCACACCAGCGCGTCCGAGTTCAACATCGACGAGATCCAGGCCCTGCCCGCGGTGGACATCGTCTACGGCTACGGCAACATGAACACCACCGGCATCGAAGCCTACGGCAAGGCCGGCGTGAAGGCCCTGGTCCATGCCGGCACCGGCAACGGCTCCGTCGCGGCCCAGGCCGTGCCCGCCCTGCAGGCGCTGCGCGCCCAGGGCGTGCAGGTGGTGCGCTCGGCCCGTGTGCCTGATGGCTTTGTGCTGCGCAACGCCGAGCAGCCCGACGACAAGTACGACTGGGTCGTGGCCCACGACCTGCGCCCCCAGAAGGCCCGCATCCTCGCCATGGTGGCCCTGACGAAGACCAACGACAGCAAGGAACTCCAGCGCATCTTCTGGGAGTATTGATTTTTGATTTGGCGCACCACGCGTGCGCCGACCGGCTGCCCTTGCGGGCAGCCACCGGTGCGCACCGGCAGACAGACAGCTTGCGCAATCGGTTGGAAAGGCCGGGGCTCCAAAAGGGCCCCGGCCTTTGTACTTGGGGCCGTGTTTTCACGCCCGGGAGCGGCCTGCGCGAGGCCCGCGAGCGAAGGCGTGCTGCAGCGCCGTAAAATCACGGGTTTGCGTGCGCGAGGGGTTCCCCCGCGCAACGGCCTTTTTCTCCATTCCCCCTTTAATGCCCGGCCCTGGCTTGCCAGCGCCACAGACGCCATGTTGACATTCCAGCAAATCATCCTGAAGCTGCAGTCCTACTGGGACGCGCAGGGTTGCGCCCTCTTGCAGCCCTACGACATGGAAGTGGGCGCCGGCACCTCGCACACCGCCACCTTCCTGCGCGCCATCGGCCCCGAGCCCTGGAAAGCCGCCTACGTGCAGCCCAGCCGCCGCCCCAAGGACGGCCGCTACGGCGAGAACCCCAACCGCCTGCAGCACTACTACCAGTTCCAGGTGGTCCTGAAGCCCGCACCCGCCAACATCCTGGAGCTGTACCTGGGCTCGCTGGAGGCCCTGGGCTTCGACCTCAAGAAGAACGACATCCGTTTCGTCGAGGACGACTGGGAGAACCCCACCCTGGGCGCCTGGGGCCTGGGCTGGGAAGTCTGGCTCAACGGCATGGAGGTGACGCAGTTCACCTACTTCCAGCAGGTGGGCGGCATCGACTGCAAGCCCGCCACGGGCGAGATCACCTACGGCCTGGAACGCCTGGCCATGTACCTGCAGGGCGTGGACAACGTCTACAACCTGACCTGGACCGAAGGCGCGGACGGCTCCAAGCTCAGCTACGGCGACGTCTACAAGCAAAACGAGGTGGAGCAATCCACCTACAACTTCGAGCACAGCGACGCCGACTTCCTGTTCACCGCCTTCAACGCGCACGAAAAGCAGGCCAAGCACCTGATGGAGCAGCAGCTCGCCCTGCCGGCCTACGAGCAGGTGCTCAAGGCGGCCCACAGCTTCAACCTGCTGGATGCACGCGGCGCCATCAGCGTGACCGAGCGCGCCGCCTACATCGGCCGCATCCGCAACCTGGCGCGTGCCGTGGCGCAAAGCTACTACGAGAGCCGCGAGCGCCTGGGCTTCCCCATGGCACCCCGTGCCTGGGTCGAGCAACTGCCCAAGAAACCCGCCGCCTGAGCCACCGCCGGAGCCCCTGACAAATGACGACAACGCAAAACCTCCTGGTCGAACTGTTCGTGGAAGAGCTGCCCCCCAAGGCGCTCAAGAAGCTGGGCGACGCCTTTGCCGGCGTGCTGGCCGAGCAGCTCAAGGCCCTGGGCCTGGCCACGCCGGCCTCCACCGTGACCGCCTTCGCCTCGCCCCGCCGCCTGGCCGCCCATGTGACCGCCGTGGCCGCCAAGGCCGCCGACAAGGCCGTGCAGCAAAAGCTCATGCCCGTGACCGTGGGCCTCGATGCCGGCGGCAACGCCACGCCCGCCCTGCTCAAGAAGCTGCAGGCCCTGGGTGCGGACGTGTCCAACCCTGCCGCCGCCGTGGCCGCGCTCAAGCGCGCGCCCGACGGCAAGGCCGAAGCCCTGTTCTATGACAGCGTGGTGCCCGGCGCCACGCTCGAAGAAGGCCTGCAGAAGGCCCTGCAGGAATCCCTGGCCAAGCTGCCCATCCCCAAGGTGATGAGCTACCAGCTCGAATCCGACTGCGAACTGCCCGGCTGGACCAGTGTGAACTTCGTGCGCCCGGCGCACGGCCTGGTGGCGCTGCACGGCAGCACCGTGGTGCCCGTGAAGGCGCTGGGCCTCACGGCCGGCAACAGCACGCAGGGGCACCGCTTCGAGGCCGCCGTCTCGCCCGTGGTGCTGAAAGACGCCGACAGCTACGCCGCCACGTTGCAGAGCGACGGTGCCGTGATCGCCTCGTTCGAAGGGCGCAAGGCCGAGATCGCGCGCCAGTTGGCCGCGGCCGCTGCCCAGGTGGGCAATGGCGCCCGCCCCATCGAGGACGATGCCCTGCTCGACGAAGTGACCGCCCTGGTCGAGCGCCCCAATGTGCTGACCTGCGCCTTCGAGAAGGAATTCCTCGACGTGCCGCAGGAGTGCCTGATCCTCACGATGAAGGCCAACCAGAAGTACTTCCCGCTGCTGGACGCCGCCGGCAAGCTCACCCACCAGTTCCTGGTGGTGAGCAACATCAGCCCTGCGGACGCGAGCTTCGTGATCGGCGGCAACGAGCGCGTGGTGCGCCCGCGCCTGGCCGATGCCAAGTTCTTCTTCGACCAGGACCGCAAGAAGACCCTGGCCTCGCGCGTGGACGGCCTGGCCAAGGTGGTCTACCACAACAAGCTGGGCACCCAGGGCGAGCGTGTGGACCGCGTGCGCGCCATCGCCAAGGCCATTGCCGAGCAACTGGGCGACGCCACGCTGGTGGCCCAGGCCGACCAGGCTGCGCTGCTGGCCAAGACCGACCTCGTGACCGACATGGTGGGTGAGTTCCCCGAGCTGCAGGGCACCATGGGCCGCTACTACGCGCTCAACGACGGCCTGGGCGAAGTGGTGGCCGACGCCATCGAAGACCACTACAAGCCGCGCTTTGCCGGCGACACGCTGCCGCGCAACAGCGCCGGCGTGGTGGTGGCGCTGGCCGACAAGCTCGAAACCCTGGCGGGCATGTTCGGCATCGGCAACCTGCCCACGGGCGACCGCGACCCGTTCGCGCTGCGCCGCCACGCGCTGGGCGTGATCCGCATGCTGGTCGAGAAGGACCTGCCGCTGGATCTGGGGGCGCTGCTGGCCGGCGCCGTGCCGGCATTCGGCGACAAGATCACCGATGCCTCGGCGGCGCTGGCCGACTTCATCTACGACCGCCTGGCCGGCAGCCTGCGCGAGCAGGGCTACAGCGCCCAGGAGGTCGATGCCGTGCTGGCCCTGCGCCCGCAGCGCCTGGCGCTGGTCGAAAGGCAGCTGGCCGCCGTGCGCGCCTTCGCTGCCCTGCCCGAAAGCCCGGCCCTGGCCGCTGCCAACAAGCGCGTGGCCAACATCCTCAAGAAGGCCGGCGAAGTGGACGCCCACGTCAATCCCGACCTGCTCAAGGAAAAGGCCGAACAGGACCTGTACGCCGCGCTGCAGCGCTTCGTGCCCGAGGCCAATGCCCAGTTCGACGCAGGCGACTACACCGCCTCGCTGCAGACCCTGGCCGTGCTGCGCGCCCCGGTGGATGCCTTCTTCGACGACGTCATGGTCAATGCCGAGGAGATGGACCTGCGCCTGAACCGCCAGGGCTTGCTCAAGAGCCTGCACGATGCCATGAACCGGGTAGCCGACCTCTCCCGCCTCGCTGCATGACCTGCTAGGCTGGCGGCTGTCACAAGGGAAATCCCATGAAACTCGCCATCCTGGACCGCGACGGCACCCTGAACCCGCTGGGTGAGGGTTTCGTCACCTCGCCCGAGGAGTGGACCGCCGTGCCCGGTGCGCTCGAGGCCATCGCGCGCCTGAACCATGCCGGTTGGCATGTGGCGCTGGCCACCAACCAGCCGGGCCTGGGGCGCGGGCTGTTCGACGTGGTGGCGCTCAATGCCATCCACGCCAAGATGCACAAGCAGCTGTCGGCCGTGGGCGGGCGCATCGATGCCGTGTTCTATTGCCCGCATGCTCCCGAGGAAGACTGCACCTGCCGCAAGCCCGGCCCTGGCCTGCTCGAACAGATCAGCGACCGCTACGGCGTGGAACGCCACGATGTGCAGGTGGTGGGCAGCTGCCTGGCGCACTTGCAGGCGGGCGCCGCGCTGGGTGCGCAACTGCACCTGGTGTGCACCGGCAGCGCGGCCGGCCTGGCGCCGGGGCAGGGTGTGCCGCCCGGCTACCCCCCGGGCACGCAGGTGCATGCCAGCCTGGCGGCGTTTGTCGAACAGTTGCTGCCGGCGGTGCCGTTGATGGCGGTCTGACCCGCTGCCCAACCCCTTTTCCACACGGGTCCGCTGCGCCATGCTGCAGTGACCCGCGCAAGACGATCCTCACACCATGGCACTGATCCGTTCCATCATTCACCTGGTCTGGATGGCGACCACCTGCATGCCCTATGCGCTGCTCATCATGCTGGGCACGCTGTTCGGTGTGCGTGGGCTGCCGCTGTACCGCATTGCGGCCGCATGGCTGTCGTTGTGCATCAGCGGGGCGCGCGTGCTGCTGGGCATCCGCACCCGCATCACCGGCATGGAGCACCTGCCCCAGGGCGAGAACGAGGGCGCCATCCTGCTGGTCAAGCACCAGTCGACCTACGAGACCTTTCTGATGCCCACGATCATGCCGCACCCGCTGGCCTACGTGTTCAAGAAAGAACTGCTGTACGTGCCCTTCTTCGGCTGGGCCATCGGCCGCCTGGACATGATCCACATCGACCGCAGCCAGCGCGCGCAGGCCTTCAACAAGGTGGTGGAGCAGGGCAAGGCGCTGCTGGCCAAGGGCATCTGGATCATCATGTTCCCCGAGGGCACGCGCATCGAGCGCGGCCAGAAGGGCACCTACAAGACCGGCGGCACGCGCCTGGCAGTCGAGACCGGCGCGCCCGTGGTGCCGATTGCCGTGACCTCGGCCAAGGTCTGGGGGCGCCGGGCTTTCGTCAAGCGCCCGGGCGTGGTGGATGTGTCCATCGGTCAGCCCATCCCCAGCGCTGGGCGCGAGCCGGAAGAGCTGATGCGCGAGGTCGAGGCATGGATCGAGGCCGAGATGCGCCGTCTGGACCCCGAGGCCTACCCCGCAACCCACTGACCGGACCACGGCTTTCCCCATGATGCAGCGGCTCGTGCAATTGGCGCTGGATTTCTTCGACACCCCGCCACCGGGTGCCGCACCCACGCCAGCGCCCAAGGCGGCCGAGCCGCCACCGCCCGCCCAGGCCCCTGTGGCTGCAGCGCCGCCCCGGCCGGCGGGGCCGCCCGCGGTTGCCCTGCCTACCCTGCTGTCGCCTGCCGAGTTCCGCCATCCCGCGGCCAAGCGCGAATTGCTGCTGGGCGAGGCGGTGGTCGCCTATGCGCTGCAGCGCGCGCGCCGGCGCACCATCGGCTTCAGCGTGGGGCCCGATGGCCTGTCGGTGCGTGCCCCCAGCTGGGTCACCCTCGGCGCCATCGACGCCGCGCTGCGCGAAAAGTCCGACTGGATCCTGCGCAAGCTCGGCGAGGCACGCGAGCGCCAGCAGCGCATGGAAGGCGGGCGCATCGTCTGGGCTGATGGCGCCGTGCTGCCCTACCTGGGCCAGCCGGTCACCGTGGTGCTCGATCCTGCGCACGGCTTCAGCGGCCGTGGTGGCCAGCTCAAGGCCCTGGCGGTGGAGGACGCGGCCGGCGCAGTGCCTGTGCAGCGCCTGCATATCGGCCTGCCGCACAGCGCCGGGCCCGCACAGATCCGCGATGCGGTGCAGGCCTGGCTGATGCGCGACGCCAAGCGCCACTTCACCGAGCGGCTGGAGCACTTCGCGCCGCTCTTGGGTGTGCGCTGGACCAGCCTGCGCCTGTCGAGCGCGCAGACGCGCTGGGGCAGCGCCAAGGCCGACGGCTCCATCCGCCTGAACTGGCGCCTGCTGCACTACCGGCCCGCCGTCATCGACTACGTGGTGGCGCACGAGCTGGCCCATCTGCGCGTGATGGACCACAGCCCACGTTTCTGGGACACGGTGGCCACCGTGGTGCCGGACTATGCAGCCCTGCGCAATCATCTGAGAGACGAGCCGGCACCGTTGTGGGATTGAGCCCGAGCGGGGCAGGGTGGCATCGGGCGCGGCAAAATGGCGGGAACCACCGCATCCAGGCCCACCATGATCCCCTTGCAGCTTTTCGATCCCGCCTCCAGCACCTACACCTACGTGCTGCACGACCCGGCCACGCGCCAGGCCGCCATCATCGATCCGGTGGACGAGCAGCTCGACCGCGACCTGGCCACGCTGCAGTCGCTGGGGCTCACGCTGCGCTGGACGGTGGAGACCCATACCCATGCCGACCACATCACCAGTGCCGCACGCCTGGCCGAGCACACGGGCGCCCAGATGGCGGCGCCGGCAGGCTGCGAGATCGGCACGGCGGTCGTGCAACTGCGCCATGGAGACACCCTGGCCTTTGGCGGCGAGACCCTGGAGGCCTTGCACACGCCCGGACACACCGCCGGCAGCATGTCCTACCGCTGGCGCAACCATGTGTTCACGGGCGACGCGCTGCTCATCAACGGCTGTGGCCGCACGGACTTCCAGTCGGGCGATGCGGCCGAGCTCTACCGCAGCATCACGGGCGTGCTGTTCGCGCTGCCCGACGACACGAGTGTCTGGCCCGGCCACGACTACCAGGGCCGCAGCCACAGCAGCATAGCCGCCGAAAAGGCCGGCAATGCCCGCGTGGCGGGCCGCAGCGAGGCCGAGTTCGTCGCGCTCATGGGCTCGCTGAACCTGCCGCGCCCGCGCCGCATGGACGAGGCCGTGCCCGCCAACCAGCATTCGGGCCAGCGCCAGGACGCCGATGGCGTGGCGCAGCAGGCGCCGCGCGAGGCACAGGGCTACGCCGGCGACGTATCGCCCGCACTGGCCTGGCAATGGGTGCAGGACGGTCAGGCCGTGCTGGTCGACGTGCGCAGCGATGCCGAACGCGAATGGGTGGGCCAGGTGCCCGGTGCCGTGCCCGTGGCCTGGAAGCAGTGGCCCGGCATGGCCATGAATGCGGACTTCGATGCGCAGATCCGCCTGGCGGTGCCCGAGGGGGGGCGTGCCGTACTGCTGTGCCGCAGCGGTGTGCGCTCGGTGGCGGCCGCGAAGCGCGCGACCGAGCTGGGCATCACCGCCTACAACATCCTCGAAGGCTTCGAGGGGGATGCCGATGGCCAGGCGCATCGGGGACGCAAGGGCGGCTGGCGCTTTCGCGGCCTGCCATGGCGGCAAGGCTGAGCGGACGCCATGAAAAAAGCGGGCCTGGTAGCCCGCTTTTTCGTTGGAAAGCGCTGTGCGCTCAGAGTGGTGGAATGCGCAGCTTCTGGCCCGGGTAGATCTTGTCGGGGTGGGTGAGCATGGGCTTGTTGGCCTCGAAGATCTTGGGGTACTTGTTGGCGTCGCCGTAGAACTTCTTGGCGATGGCCGAGAGCGTGTCGCCGCGCACCACGTCGTGGTACTGGGCCTCGGGCTCGGGGTTGGTCACGTTCATCAGGTTCTCGACGCTGGTGACGCTGGCCACGTTGCCGCAGCACAGGGTGATCTTCTCCTTGGCCGCCTGCGTCGGGGCGTCGCCCTTGACGGTGACCTTGCCCTGGCTGCCATCGAAGGCCACCTGCAGATTGGTCGCGCCCAGGTTCTGCGTGCCGATGTAGGTCTCGATGGCCTTGGCGGCCGTGGCGTTGAGCTCGTCCTGCGATGGTGCGGCAGCCGTGGCGGCCTGCGCGTCCTTGCCGCCGAACAGCTTTTCACCGGCTTCCTTGATGAAACTGAAAAGACCCATGTCGTATCTCCTAAGGTTGCACAAAACAGGAGAGGCCACTGTAGCGGCAAAGTGCGGCGCCTTGGTGTAAGACGGGCGCGCGACACGATTTTTCACATTGGAGGCCTCTGCTGTCGCCGGGGCGACCTGCGGCGCTGCGGCCTTTGGTGGGCGTGCCGGGTGGGTTGTGCCAAAACTCGGGATAATCCGCCGCATGACTTTCCTGGCCATCGACGTCGGCAACACCCGCCTCAAGTGGGCCCTGTACGACGCCCACCGCCCCGGGGCCACGCTGCTGGCCCACGGCGCCGAATTCCTGGACCATATCGAGAAGCTGGCCGAAGGCAGCTGGGCCGATCTGCCGGTGCCAGAGCGCATGCTGGGCTGCGTGGTGGCGGGAGACGCCGCCAAGCGCCGCGTGCAGGAGCAGATGGAGCTGTGGGACGTGCCGCCGCAATGGGTTGTGTCCTCGGGCGAGGAGGCGGGGCTCATCAACGGCTACGACCACCCTTCGCGCCTGGGCTCGGACCGCTGGGTGGCCATGATCGGTGCGCGCCACCATGTGCTGGCCCAGGGGCCGGCACGGCCGCTGGTGGTGGTGATGGTGGGCACGGCGGTCACGGTGGAATGCATCGACGCGCATGGCCGCTTCATGGGCGGGCTCATCCTGCCCGGGCACGGCATCATGCTGCGCGCGCTGGAGACCGGCACCGCCGGCCTGCACGTGCCCACGGGTGACGTGCGCATGTTCCCCACCAACACGAGTGATGCCCTGACCAGCGGCGGCACCTACGCCATCGCAGGCGCCGTGGAGCGCATGGTGCAGCATGTCCTCCAGCATTGCGGCGAGGAGCCGGCCTGCATCATGACCGGCGGCGCTGGCTGGAAGATGGCGCCCAGCATGACGCGCCCCTTCGAACTGGTGGACAACCTGATTTTCGACGGGCTGCTGGAGATCGCCTCCCGACGTTTTTCAGTCTGAGCGCCTCGCTGGCGCTCAGCGGCTCCATCAATCTTCGAGTTCGGCGCGCGCCATCTCCACGTCCAAGCGCTCCATGGCATCGGCCGTTTCGCAGGCGGCGGCCTTCTCATAGAGCTGGGTGGCTTCCTTCATCTTCTTGTCGCCTTCGAGCATGACGAGGGCATTGGCGTATTCGATCATGGCGATCGCCGAGCCGGGGTTGAGCTTCAAGGCTTCCTGGAACAGCTTGAGCCCCGTGTCTTTTTTGGCGCCATAGGTCATGCCGCCGATCAGCGAGCCCACCTTGTCGATCACCTCTGCGTGGAAGGCGCCCAGTGCGATGCGTGCATCGGCATGCTTGGGGGCCAGGGCAATGGATTTTTCCAGCGATTCCTTGACCTTGCCGCCCAGGCCCTGGGCCAGGGCCTTGGCCACGCTGATGCCCTGGCTGTAGCGGCCCAGGGCATAGGCGTGCCAGTACCAGGCATTGGCGTTGTTCGGGTCTTCGCCGGCCTGGGCCTCGGCGCGCTCGGCCACCTGGGTGAACAGGTCCAGGCGGGTCTTTTCCTTCTGTTCGAGGTAGGTGGCGTAGATGGCCGTTGCCTTGTTGGCCACGGTGATGCCGGGGCCACCGGTGGCCAGGCCCGCCGCGGTGGCCTTTTCGAAATCGCCGCTGTGGAACAGCGCCCAGGCCTGCAGCACGGCCGCATCCTTGGGGCAGGGCTCGGCATCGCCGCTGTGCAGCCGGGCCCAGTGCTTCTTCACGCTCGTGGCATCGAAGCTGTAGTCACCCGCATGGGGAAAAGGGGTCCATTTGGCCATGGTGTGTCTCCTGTGGTTCTTGGGGTCGGGTGTAGGGGGTGGTGCCTGCGTGTTCAGCCCGGTGGGATGGCGTAGGCGCCGACGATTTCCAGCAGGTGGGCGCGTTGCCCGCTCTCCAGGTAGGGCATGAGCAGGTTGAGTACATGGTGGGCCCCACGCAGCAGGGCGGTCTGGGCGCTCTCGGGCTCCAGCGCGCGGCGCGGGTCGCGCACATACTCGAAGCTCAGCCAGTAGGTCAGCACCACCACCATGCTGGTGGCGGTGGCCTCCAGTTCGCGCGTGTCGATGTGCAGTGCGTCCGAGCGGCCCATGCCATCGAGCATGGCGCGCACGGCGCGGGTCTTGTTCTTGAGGATGGCCTGGAAGTGGGTTTCCAGGCGCCGGTTCTTGGACAGCAGGTCGTTGAGGTCGCGGTACAGGAAGCGGTACTGCCAGATCAGCTCGAACAGCGTGTGCATGAAGAACCATGCGTCTTCCACGTTGCGCACCCCATCGGCGGCGGCCAGCAGCTCGGTCAGCGCCTGTTCGTAGCGGTCGAACAGCGCGTTGATCAGCTCGTCCTTGGCAGGGTAGTGGTAGTACAGGTTGCCAGGGCTGATGCGCAGTTCGGCGGAGATGAGGGTGGTGGAGACGTTGGGTTCGCCGAACCGGTTGAACAGGTCCAGCGTGACTTCCAGAATGCGTTCTGCGGTGCGTCGCGGCGCTTTCTTCACCATGTGTGCAGGCCCTCTTCGCGTCGTTTGGGATCGGTCGGTGCGTATCTCTGGCGACACTCTAACCGAGCGGCGGATGCTGCATTGCATCAAATGTGGCATGCCCCCGAAGGGCCGGGGCGCATGCGCCGGGCGCTGCCAGCACCAAGCAAAACGGCTGGCATGCCACAAGGCATGCCAGCCGTCATCTGCCCTGGGGCGGCCAGGGCCGCGCGTGTCGGTCAGGCGCTGGTCGCTGGTGCTGCAGCCTTCTTCGCTGCCGCGCGGGGCTTGGCGGCTGCCTTCTTGGCGGGAGCGGGCGTGCCCTTGGCTGCGGGCTTGGCGGCGGCCTTCTTGGCCACGGCCTTCTTGGCGGGGGCTGCGGACTTTGCTGCGGCCTTGGCGGGCGCTGCCTTGCCCTTGGAGAGGGCGTCGATGCGGGCGTTCAGGGCTTCGATGTCGCGGGCCGAGGGCACGCCCAGCTTGGACAGGGCCTTGGCCACGCGGTCTTCGAAGATGTTCTCGAGCTTGTCCCATTGGCCCTGGGCCTTGGAGCCGATGTCGCTGGCCATGGTGGTCACGCGGCTGGTGGCTTCGGAGATCTTCTCCTCGGCCACGGCCTGGGTCTTGCGCTGGATGGACAGGCCTTCCTTGACCAGGGACTCGAACACTTTGCCACCTTCTTCTTGGGCCTTGGAGAAGGCACCCAGGCCAGCCAGCCAGATCTGCTGGGCCGAGTCCTTGACGGTGCTCGACAGCTGGGCATTGCCACTCTTCTTGTCGGCGCTGAGTTTCTGCAGTTTCTTGACCATGGGGCCTCCGGGGGTGCGATGGATGGGTTGGGGTTGCCGGAGCCAGGGCCCCGACGCATGGACGCACTGTACGCTGCACCTGCGCCCATGTGTAGGCGCGCGCTCCTAAAACCATAGAGCGCGGTCTCTAGGACCTGCCTGCTCCGGGCCCTTCGGCCGCCGCCAGGGCCGCCGCGGGTTTGTGCTGAATCCGCGGCCTGGGCGCATGCGCAAGAATGACCGGATCTGAGAGGAGTCTTTTCATGCAGTATTTCGTGACGGGTGCGACGGGTTTCATCGGCAAGCGGCTGGTCAAGAAGCTGCTCGAACGCAAGGGTGCCGTGGTGCACTTCCTGATCCGGCAGGAAAGCGCCGACAAGGTGGCCGACCTGCGCAGCTACTGGGGCGTGTCGGCCGCGCGGGCGGTGCCGGTCTTTGGCGACCTCACGGCCAAGAAGCTCGGCGTGGCCACCGAGGACGTGAAGAAGCTCAAGGGCCAGATCGACCACTTCTACCACCTGGCCGCGGTCTACGACCTCGGCGCCGACGAAGAGACCCAGGTGGCCGTGAACATCGAGGGCACGCGCAACACCGTGGACCTGGCCAAGGCCATCGATGCCGGCCACTTCCACCATGTCTCGTCCATCGCCGCCGCCGGGCTGTACGAAGGCGTGTTCCGCGAGGACATGTTCGAGGAGGCCGAAGGCCTGGACCACCCCTACTTCCAGACCAAGCACGAGAGCGAGAAGATCGTGCGCCAGGACTGCAAGGTGCCCTGGACCGTGTACCGCCCCGCCATGGTGGTGGGCGACAGCACCACCGGCGAGATGGACAAGATCGACGGCCCCTACTACTTCTTCAAGCTGATCCAGCGCCTGCGCCAGCTGCTGCCGCCCTGGATGCCCACCGTGGGCCTGGAGGGCGGGCGCGTGAACATCGTGCCCGTGGACTTCGTGGTCAACGCGCTCAATGTCATCAGCCACCAGAAGGACATCGCCAAGAAGTGCTACCACCTGGTGGACCCGGTGGGCTACCGCGTAGGCGACGTGCTGGACATCTTCAGCCGCGCCGCGCATGCACCGCGCATGAACCTGTTCATCAACGCCGCGCTGCTGGGCTTCATCCCCAAGGGCATCAAAAAGAGCCTGATGGCCATGGCGCCCGTGCGCCGCGTGCGCAATGCGGTCTTGAAGGACCTGGGCCTGCCCGAGGATATGCTCACCTTCGTGAACTACCCCACGCGCTTCGATTGCCGCGAGACACTGGCGGCGCTCAAGGGCTCGGGCGTGACCTGCCCCAACCTCAAGGACTACGCGTGGCGGCTGTGGGACTACTGGGAGCGCAACCTCGACCCCGAGCTGTTCATCGACCGCAGCCTCAAGGGCACGGTGGCCGGCAAGGTGGTGCTGGTCACGGGCGGTTCCTCCGGCATCGGCCTGGCGGCTGCGCACAAGTTCGCCGAGGCGGGCGCCACCACCATCATCTGCGGGCGCGACCAGGACAAGCTCGACGAGGCCTGCGCCGAGGCGCGTGCCAAGGGCTACGCCTTCGTCGCCTATGCGGCCGATATCGCCGACATGGCCGACTGCGACCGCTTCGTGCAGCTGCTCATCGACAAGCACGGCGGGGTGGATTTCCTGATCAACAACGCGGGCCGCTCCATCCGCCGCGCCATCGAGTCCAGCTACGACCGCTTCCACGATTACGAGCGCACCATGCAGCTCAATTACTTCGGCTGCCTGCGCGTGACCATGGGTTTCCTTCCCGGCATGGTGGCCAAGCGCAAGGGCCATGTGGTGAACATCAGCTCCATCGGCGTGCTGACCAATGCGCCGCGCTTTTCGGCCTACGTGGCGAGCAAGGCGGCGCTCGATGCCTGGACGCGCTGCGCTTCGAGCGAGTTCGCCGACCAGGGCATCACCTTCACCACCATCAACATGCCGCTGGTGCGCACGCCCATGATCGCGCCCACCAAGATCTACAACAACGTGCCCACGCTGAGCCCCGAGGAGGCGGCCGACATGATCGCCCAGGCCTGCATCTTCAAGCCGGTGCGCATCGCCACGCGCCTGGGCATCACCGGCCAGTTGCTGCATGCCCTGGTGCCCCGCGTGGCCCAGATCACCATGAACACCAGCTTCCGCATGTTCCCGGATTCCACCGCTGCCAAGGGTGGGGGCAAGGATGCCAAGCCCCAGCTCTCCGCCGAAGCGGTGGCGCTGCAGCAGATGATGCGTGGCATCCATTTCTGATGGCCCTTCAATCCGCCCCGGCAGGCCCGTGTTGAACTCTGTTACCGGGTAACCGGGCGGGGTGGGATAATCGCGGGTTCTGCCGAGCAGGCATTTCACACAGCCCACCCTATGATTCTGGTTACCGGCGGCGCGGGTTTCATCGGCGCCAACTTCGTTCTTGACTGGCTCGCTGCCTCCAGCGAGCCCGTCGTCAACCTCGACAAACTCACCTACGCGGGCAACCTGCACAACCTGGACGGGATAAAGGGCGACGCGCGCCATACCTTCGTGCAGGGCGACATCGGCGACACGGCCCTGCTGGCCCGCCTGCTGGCCGAGCACAAGCCGCGCGCCGTGGTCAATTTCGCGGCCGAATCGCATGTGGACCGTTCCATCCACGGCCCCGAGGACTTCATCCAGACCAACATCGTCGGTTCGTTCCGCCTGCTGGAGGCCGTGCGCGCCTACTGGAGCGCACTGCCCGAGGGCGAGCGCGCGGCCTTCCGCTTCCTGCACGTGTCCACCGACGAGGTGTATGGCTCGCTCGCACCGACCGACCCGGCCTTCGCCGAGACACGTGGCTTCGAGCCCAACAGCCCCTACAGCGCCAGCAAGGCCGCCAGCGACCACCTGGTGCGCGCCTGGCACCACACCTACGGCCTGCCGGTGCTCACCACCAACTGCAGCAACAACTACGGGCCCTACCACTTCCCCGAGAAGCTGATTCCGCTGATGATCGTCAATGCGCTGGCCGGCAAGAACCTGCCGGTGTACGGCGATGGCATGCAGGTGCGCGACTGGCTGTACGTGAAGGACCACTGCAGCGCCATCCGTCGCGTGCTGGAAGCCGGCGCCCCGGGCGAGACCTACAACGTGGGCGGCTGGAACGAGAAGCCCAACATCGACATCGTGAACATGGTCTGCAGCCTGCTCGATGAGCTGCGCCCGCGCGACGACGGCCAGAGCTACAAGGCCCAGATCACCTATGTGAAGGACCGCCCGGGCCACGACCGCCGCTATGCGATCGACGCGCGCAAGATCGAGCGCGAGCTGGGCTGGAAGCCCGCCGAGACCTTCGACACCGGCATCCGCAAGACCGTGCAGTGGTACCTGGAGCATGCCGACTGGGTGGCCAGCGTGCAGACCGGTGCCTACCGCGACTGGGTACAGACCCAATACGCGCAGGAGCCTGCAGCCGTTGCGGACGCCAGCGCATGAACATCCTGCTCTTCGGAAAAGGCGGCCAGGTCGGCTGGGAGCTGCAGCGCAGCCTGTCCGTGCTGGGCACGGTCACGGCGCTGGACTTCGACAGCACGGGGCACTGCGGTGACTTCTCCAACCCCGCCGGCGTGGCCGAGACGGTGCGCACCCTGCGCCCCGATGTCATCGTCAACGCTGCGGCCCACACGGCGGTGGACAAGGCCGAGAGCGAAGTCGATTTCGCCCGCACGCTGAATGCCACCACGCCTGGCGCCATTGCGCAGGAGGCTGCGAAGCTCGGGGCCTGGCTGGTGCACTACAGCACCGACTATGTCTTCGACGGCAGCGGCAGCCGCCCCTGGGTGGAGACCGATACGACCGCCCCCTTGAGCGTGTATGGCCGCACCAAGCTCGAAGGCGAGCAACTGATCGCCCAATCGGGTGCGAAGCACCTGATCCTGCGCACCAGCTGGGTCTACGCCGCACGCGGCGGCAACTTCGCCAAGACCATGCTGCGCCTGGCACAGGAGCGCGAGCGCCTGACCGTGATCGCCGACCAGTGGGGCGCACCGACCGGCGCCGACCTGCTGGCCGACGTGACGGCCCATGCCATCCGCCACCTGCAGCAGCACCCCGAGGATGCGGGCCTGTACCACCTGGTTGCAGCCGGCGAAACCAACTGGAACGAGTACGCGAAATTCGTGCTGGCCACGGCGGCGAAGCACCCGGTGGGTGAAAAGATCGTCGCCAAGGAAGTTGCTCCGGTGCCGACCAGCGCCTTCCCGACCCCGGCCGTGCGCCCGCACAACTCGCGCCTGGACACCACCAAGCTGCGCAGCACCTTCGGCCTGACCCTGCCGCACTGGCAGGCGGGCGTGGCGCGCATGCTCACCGAGATTCTCTGAAAAATACCACCCCATGACGGCACGCAAAGGCAT
Organism: Acidovorax sp. FW305-C-20-28; assembly: GCF_058783375.1. NCBI lineage: Bacteria > Pseudomonadati > Pseudomonadota > Betaproteobacteria > Burkholderiales > Comamonadaceae > Acidovorax > Acidovorax sp. FW305-C-20-28. The sequence continues at coordinate 132,139 of NZ_JBYSYM010000002.1, forward strand.
CATCCTCGCCGGAGGCTCCGGTACCCGGCTGCACCCGGCCACCCTGGCCATCAGCAAGCAATTGCTGCCGGTGTACGACAAGCCCATGATCTACTACCCGCTGAGCACCTTGATGCTTGCGGGCATCCGCGACATCCTGGTGATCAGCACCCCGCAGGACACGCCGCGCTTCGAGCAGTTGCTGGGCGATGGCAGCCAGTGGGGCATCAACCTGCAGTACGCCGTGCAGGCCAGCCCCGACGGCCTGGCGCAGGCCTTCGTGATCGGCGAGTCCTTCCTGGCGGGGGCTCCGAGCGCCCTGGTGCTGGGTGACAACATCTTCCACGGCCACGACTTCCACGAGCTGCTGGGCAGCGCCGCCGATCGCACCGATGGTGCCACCGTGTTTGCCTACCACGTGCACGATCCCGAGCGCTATGGCGTGGCCGAGTTCGATGCCAACGGCAAGGTGCTCTCGCTCGAAGAAAAGCCCAAGGTCCCCAAGTCCAGCTATGCGGTCACGGGCCTGTACTTCTACGACCACCAGGTGGTGGAGCTGGCCAAGGGGCTCAAGCCTTCGGCGCGCGGCGAGTACGAGATCACCGACCTGAACCGCCTGTACCTGGAGCGCGGCCAGCTCAACGTGGAGATCATGGGCCGGGGCTATGCATGGCTGGATACCGGCACGCACGAGAGCCTGCTCGAAGCCGGCCAGTTCATCGCCACGCTGGAGCACCGCCAGGGCCTGAAAATTGCGTGCCCCGAAGAGATCGCATGGCGCAGCCAGTGGATCGACAGCGCCCAGCTGGAGCGCCTGGCCCAGCCGCTCACCAAGAACGGCTACGGCCAGTACCTGATGCGCGTGCTCAAAGAAAAGATCTACTGATTTCCCTGACATCCATTCCATGCAAGCAACCCGACTGGCCATTCCCGATGTCGTGCTGATCGAACCCAAGGTGTTCGGCGATGCACGCGGCTTCTTCTATGAGAGCTTCAACCAGCGTGCCTTCAACGAGGCCACTGGTACGAACCACGAATTCGTGCAGGACAACCACAGCCGCAGTGCCAAGGGCGTGCTGCGCGGCCTGCACTACCAGGTGCAGCAGGCCCAGGGCAAGCTGGTGCGCGTGGTGCGTGGTGCCGTGTTCGACGTGGCGGTGGACATCCGCAAGGGCTCTCCCACCTTCGGCCAGTGGGTCGGCGAGGAACTGAGCGAGGACAACCACCGCCAGCTGTGGGTGCCGCCGGGCTTTGCGCACGGTTTCCTGGTGCTCAGCGAGACGGCGGAGTTCCTGTACAAGACCACCGACTACTACGCGCCGGCGCACGAGCGCTGCATCATCTGGAACGATCCGACCATCGGCATCGCGTGGCCCGACATCGGCGCCAATCCCTTGCTGTCGGCCAAGGACCAGCAGGGCCTGACCCTGGAGAACGCAGAAGTCTTTGCTGCTGCCGCCGTCCGCTGACGGCGGCCCGTGGCGCACCTGAAAAGTCCGGCATGACCCTGCATGTGCTCCTGTGCAGCCACAACGGGGCACGCTTCATCGCCGAGCAGATCGCCTCCATACGCGCCCAGTCCCGGGCCGTGGATGTGATCCATGTCTTCGACCACGCCTCGGACGATGGCACACGGGCCGTGCTGGAGCAGCTGGCGGGCCAGCCGGGCGCCCCGATCGAGCTGCACTGGATCGGCGATGCCCCTGGCCCCGCCATGTCTTTTTTTCGGGCCATGGGCCAGTTGGCGCCCCGCGTCGAGGCAGCAGACAGTGTCTTTCTGGCCGACCAGGACGATGTCTGGCTGCCCGGCAAGGTGGCCGCCATGCTGGAGGCCGCGGCCCACCGGTCCCGGCCCTGGGCACTGTTCCACGATGTGCAGGTGGTCGATGAGGCGCTTGCACCCTTGCAGCCCAGCTTCTACACCGGCAACCCCTACGCCGTGCCGCGCGACCTCGATCCCCGGCGCCTGCTGCTGACCAACCCGGTGATCGGGCACACGCTGCTGCTCTCGGGTGACCTGCTCAGGCACATCGCCCGTCTGCCCGAGCAGGCTGCTTACGTGATGCACGATTGGGCCGTGGCCCTGGTGGCGCAGCGCATGCAGTGCCTGGCCTATGTGCCGCACAGTCTGTCGTTGTACCGCCAGCATGGCGCCAACCTGTTGGGCGCCTCGCGCCAGCGTGGGCTGGGCGAACAGCTGCAGCGTGGCATGCAGTTGGCCGGGCGTGTGCTGCGTCAGGCCATGGCCTGGGCACGGGCCCAGTCGACCGGTGTGCTGCCCGCTGCCTCTCCGGACGCAGGCTCGCCGCCATGGCTGTCGAAGCCCTGGTCGGGCCACAGCCACCACCGGGTTGCGCTGAAGCTCGCATGGCATGCCCTGGCATCGGGTCCCACGTGGCGGCGGCGCTCCCTGGCACTCTTTCTCGCACTGCAGGTGCTGCGCAGGCCTGTGCCATGACGCAATCGCCTTCCGCCTCCAGGCCGCTGCGCATGGCGATTGTCGGGACCGATGGACTGCCCGCACGCTACGGGGGCTTCGAGACCTGCGTGGAGCAGCTGGCTCCGCGGCTGGCGGCCAAGGGGCATGCCGTGCAGGTGTTCGGGTCGTCGGTCGGGCGCTCGACCCGTGCTGCCGATGGCATGGGCCTGCGCCACCGTTATCTGCCCCTGCGTGCCAATGGCCTGTGGTCCGTGCCGTACGACCTGCTCAATTTCCTGCTGTGCTGGCGCCGGGTGGATGCCATGCTGGTGATGGGCGTGTCGGGCGGCATCTTCCTGCCCCTGCTGCGCCGTGTGGCGGGCGCGCGGCGCATTATCGTGAACGTCGACGGGCTGGAGACCCGGCGCGACAAATGGACCGGCTTCAAGCGCTGGTTCCTCGCGCGCAGCGAAGCCCTGGCCGTGCGCCATGCCCATGTGGTGGTGAGCGACAACCAGGGCATTGCCGACATGGTGCTGGCCCGGTACGGCCGTGCCAGCGCCGTCATCGCCTATGGTTGCGACCATGTGCTGCAACTGCCTGCGGGCCAGGTGCAGGCGCTGCTCCAGGAACGCTTTGGCCTGGCGCTGGGCGCTTACCTGCTGACGGTGGCGCGCATCGAGCCCGAGAACCACATCGCCGAGATGATCGAGGCTTTCCTGGCATCGTCTCTGCCGCTCTATGTGCTGGTGGGCAATTTCAGCGCCACGCCGCTCGGGCGCGCCCTGCTCGCGCGCTACCAGGGCGAGCCGCGCGTGCGCTTCATCGATTCCCTGTTCGATCCCGAGGCGCTGGCTGCCTTGCGCGCGGGCTGCCATGTCTATCTGCACGGGCACAGTGTAGGCGGCACCAACCCCTCCCTGGTCGAGATGCTGCCCTACCAGAGGCCGCTGCTGGCCTTTGATTGCAGCTTCAACCGCCACACCTTGGGCAACCAGGGGGGCTATTTTGCCGACGTACCCACGCTGACCCGGCAACTGCAGAGCCCGCAGGCGCATGCCTGGGTGCCGGGGGCGTCGCTCACGGAACGCTACCGCTGGGCGGTGATCGCCGACGCCTATGAGGCGCTGTGCCGCGGGGAGGGCGGTCTGGCTACGCCATTGGCGGCGGGGGCCATCCCATGACCCCGCGCGTCCTGGCCTGCGTGGTGGCCTACCATCCTGACGCTTCCCGCCTGTCGGCCTTGATTGCCCGCCTGCAACCGGAGGTGGCCGACGTGCTGGTCATCGACAACGGCCAGTCCATCGATCCAGGCGCGGCGCCTTGGTCGGGCATGGCCGCAGTGCACTGGCATCGGGCACCGGGCAACCTGGGGGTCGGGGCGGCGCTCAACCTGGCACGCCAGCGGGCACTGGAGGGGGGCTATGACTTTTTGCTGAGTTTCGACCAGGACTCCCTGCCCCCGCCAGGGTATGTGGCGGGCCTGCTGGATGTCTGGTCGCGCGCCGGCGACGCCGCCAGCGGCTGGGCGGCACTCGGGCCTGCCGTGCGGGACGAGGCCTCCGGCCGGGCGCTGCCCGTGCAGAGCGTCGAGCCGCACCCGCGCCCCGCGGGGCCTGCGCAGCAGACGATGGCGGTGGACCATGTGATCACCTCCGGCTGCCTGTACCCGGCGGCGGCCCTGTCGGCGGTGGGCCCGTTCCGGGCCGGCTGGTTCATGGACATGGTCGATACCGAGTGGTGCTGGCGGGCCTGCCACCGGGGGTGGCGTGTCATGCAGACCCAAGCCGTGGTGCTGCAGCACACCATTGGCCAGGCCGGGGTGACGGTGCTGGGCCGCAGGGTGCTGGCGCATCCGCCCCAGCGCATCTATTTCCAGGTCCGCAACACGCTGTGGCTGCTGCGTTCGCGGGAGGTCCCCCGGGGCTGGCGCCGCAAGCTGCTGGCCCCGCTGGCGCGCAAGCTGCTGCTGCAGCCGCTGCTGTCCGACCAGCGGCTGGGGCGCATGCTGGCCGCCGTCCGGGGCGGGCTGCATGGGCTGCTGCGAAGCCCCGGCCGCTAGGGTGCTGGTGCGGGCCAGATGCTTGCCGGGTGTGACCGGTGCCGCAGCAATGCGCAATATTCTGGATCCGGGTGGGAGGCCTGGTGCAACAATCCGTTGCTACTGCCCGGGTAAACGCATGATCTTGGCTGCATACGACAGAATATAGAATTGCAGACCCTCTGAAGGCCGCTGCCGCGGGCTTCAGGCGAACATTCCCACAGACCTGGTCTCTGCCCTGGCATCCACCGCGGTCCTTTGCATTGGCGACGAGCCGGCCTTCTCCGACGAGGGGCATGGCGCCGCCAGCAAGGGCCTGGCCCTTGCCGTGCCTGCACCTTTTTTTGCGGATGCACGCCGGTTTCCATGCGCCACAGACCGTCCCCACGTTCATTTCCAGATCTGAATGCACAACATGCACCCTAGCGAGGCTGAGATCATTCCCTACCACGCCTCACCCGTGCCTCCCGCCCTCGGGGGCGTGCTCGTACTGGCGCCCCATCCCGACGACGAGGTCTTTGGATGCGGCGGTGCCATTGCAGGGCATGTGCAGGCGGGCCACCCTGTGCACGTCGTTCTGCTGACAGCCGGGGGGCATGGCGCAGAAGACGCCGGCCAGGGGTATGCAGCGACCCGCCTGTCCGAAAGTGCCGACGCCGCCCGCGTGCTGGGGCTGCCGCCGCCCCAATGCTGGGGTCTGCCGGACCGTGAAATCACCTACGGCGAAGCCCTGGTGCAGCGCATCATCCAGGCGATCGGCGAGACCGGTGCCGATGTGGTGTATGCCCCATCCCCTTGGGAGCTGCACCCGGACCACCGTGCCACGGCGCTGTGCGCGCTGGAGGCTGTGCGTCGTCTGGAGGGCATCAGCCTGCACCTGTACGAGGTGAGCGCCCCCCTGCGCCCCAACCGCCTGGTGGACATCACCCCGGCATGGGCGCTCAAGCAGCGGGCCATGCAGGTGTTTGCCAGCCAGGAGAAGAAGCTGCCTTACGCCAGTTTCATTTCGGCGCTCAACCGCTTTCGCGCGCTCACGCTGTTCCCGGCCTCGGAGTATGCCGAGGCCTTCGAGAGTTACACCTCGGCCGAGTTGCGCGCTGGCGGCCCGCTGCTGATCGAGGGCGAGAAGCAGCGCCTGCTGGGGCGCGGCGTGGCGGTGCTCCCGCAGGACATGCCGCTGGTGTCGGTCATCATCCGCACCATGGGCCGGCCCACGCTGGCCAAGGCGTTGGGTTCCGTGGCGCTGCAAACCTATCCGCACCTGGACATCGTGCTGGTCGATGCAGCAGGCGATGGCCTGCCCGGCACGCCATGGGCCGGTGGCCCCGTGCCCGTGAGCCTGGTCTCGCAGGGCAAAAAGCTCAACCGTGCGCTGGCGGCCAACGCCGGCATGGCGGCGGCGAAAGGCGAGTACCTGATCTTCCTGGACGATGACGACTGGTTCTACCCGGACCACATTGCCAAGCTGGTGCTGGTCGCGCGCCAGAGCAGCACGGCCCGGGCGGTGCACACGGCGGTGGAATGCGTCGATGCCCAGAGCGAACCGGTGGGGGAGATCTTCCAGTTCCCCTATGCCTCGGGCGAGTTGCGCTATGGCAATTTCATGCCCATCCACGCGGTGCTGTTCCACCGCAGCCTGGTGCAGGCGGGCGGTGCCGCCTTCGACGAGCGCTTCGATCTGTACGAGGATTGGGACTTCTGGCTGCAGGTGGAAAGCCGCACACCATTCCAGTTCGTGCCGGGCGTCTCTGCGGCCTACCGCATCCACGCCGGCGCAGGCGAGGGCGTGCAAGCCGACCGCCAGCGTGCGGCAGACGCCACGGCCCAGCTCTATGCCAAATGGCAGGTGCTGCAATCGAAACAGACCTTTGACGAACTGGTGACGCGTTCGCTGTCGCGGCGCAGTGTGCTGTCGCAACTGGCCGAGCGCACCAAGGACGTGAAGCGGCTGACGCAGGACCTGATGGACCAGCAGCAGCGCGCGATGGATGCCATGCAGGCGGCAGACAAGGCCCGCCAGGATGCGCACCACCTGGGCGAGGCCCACGACCTGGCCTGTGCCGCACGCGATCTGGTGCAGGAGGAGCGCGATGCGGTGATCCGCGAGCGCGACCTGGCCAACCAGCATGGCGCGAACGTGCTGGCGTTGTACACCGATGCGCAGGCACAGATCGGCAATCTGCAGACGACCGCTGCCGCGCTGGGTGCCGAGATCGCGCTGGCGCGCAACCATGCGCACAACCTGCAGACCATGCTGGACGCCACGCAGCACCAGGTGCGCGTGGTGACCAGCTCCCGGTCGTGGAAGGTCACCCGGCCGCTGCGCCTGCTGGCCCGGCTGCCACGCTACACCCGCAGCGTGCTGGCGGCCTATGCCTTGGCGCGCCAGCGCGGGGTGGGCGCTTCGCACCTGCTGCAGCGCACGGTGTCGGTATACCGCACGCAGGGGCTGCAAGGGGTGCGCCAGCGCCTGCGGCGCATGCTGCATGGCACGGGGCACGAACTCGAGGCGATGGACGCGGGCGCCTCCATGCCCGACGCCACCCCTGGCGCCAGCGCGCGCAGCTACGCCGACTGGGTGGTGCAGTACGACACGATGGATCCCGTCAAACTGTCCCGGCTGCTGGCGGAGGTGGCCGACCTGCCGCGCAAGCCCCTGGTCTCCATCGTCATGCCGGTCTACAACCCGGACCCCCAGGACGTGGGCCGTGCCATTGCCTCGGTGAAGAACCAGGTCTACCCCCATTGGGAGCTGTGCATCTGTGACGATGACTCGACCAAGGCCGGCACGCGCGAGCTGCTGGAGGCTGCGGCAGCGCAGGACTCCCGCATCCGCCTGGCCTTCCATGCGAAGAACCAGCACATCTCGGTGGCGACCAACACGGCCATTGGCCTGGCGAAGGGCCAGTACATTGCGCTGCTGGACCATGACGACGAGCTCACGCCGCATGCCTTGCTGCGGGCCATGCAGGCCTTCGTCCGCAATCCCCTGGGCAAGGTGTTGTACTCCGACGAGGACAAGATCGACCAGACCGGCCGGCGCTTCGACCCCTATTTCAAGCCCGACTTCAACCTGGGCCTGCTGCGCTCGCACAACTACATGTGCCACTTCGCGGTCTATGAGGCCGAGTTCATGCGCCAGCTCGGCGGCCCGCGCGTGGGCTTCGAGGGCGCGCAGGACTATGACCTGGCGCTGCGCGCCGTCGACAGCGTGGATGCGGCCGCGGTGCTCCATGTGCCCCAGATCCTCTACCACTGGCGCACAGCGACCGGCAGCACGGCATCGGGCCATGGCAACAAGAGCTACGCCTTCGAGGCCGGCCGGCGCGCCCTGCAGGAGCACCTGCAGCGCCGCGGCCTGCAGGGCGAGGTGCTGGAGGCGCCCGAGGCCTCGGGCATGTACCGCGTGCGCTGGGGCATTCCGGCCAACCCGCCGCTGGTGAGCATCGTCATCCCCACGCGCAACGGCGAGAAGATCCTGCGCCAGTGCCTGGACAGCCTGGTGCAGACCCGCTACCCCAATTACGAGATCATCGTGATGGACAACGGCAGCGACGAGCCCGCCTCGCTGCAGCTGCTGGCCGAGCGCACGGCCTCGGGCCAGATCCGCGTGCTGCGCGACGATGGCCCGTTCAACTTCTCGGCCATCAACAACCGCGCGGTGCACGAGGCCACGCGCGGTGAGTTCGTGCTGCTCATGAACAACGACATCGAGGCGACCCACCCCGAGTGGCTCGACGAGATGGTGGGCCCCGCCCTGGAGCCGGGCGTGGGTTGCGTGGGGGCGCGGCTGTGGTACCCCGATGGCCGCATCCAGCACGCTGGCGTGGTGCTGGTCTGCGGCGTGGCCGGCCATGCGCACAAGCTGCTGGCCCGTGGCCAGCACGGCTACATGGGCCGCGCCGTGCTGGCGCAGGACTTCGTGGCGGTGACGGCGGCCTGCCTGCTCCTGCGCAAGTCGATCTACGAACAGGTCAATGGCCTGGACGAGACCCTCGCGGTGGCCTTCAACGACGTGGACTTCTGCCTGCGTGTGCGCGAGGCGGGCTACCGCAACCACTGGACGCCCTACGCGGAGCTGATCCACCACGAATCCGTCTCGCGCGGCTACGAGGACACGCCGGAAAAGCAAAAGCGCTTCAACTCGGAAGTGAAGATCCTGCAGACCCGCTGGCCCGCCTTGCTGGCCAACGACCCCTGCTACAACCCCAACCTGACCATCGACGCCGAGGACTTCTCGCTGGCCTGGCCACCCCGGGTTTCCTGAGGCGGCGCGCTCGCCGTCCCTGCTCCATGACCGCTTCCTTCCTTTTATCCATCGTATGAGCCGACTTGACTCTCTTTTGCCGCTGCTGGCTTGCCCACGTTGCGGCGGCAGGCTGAACCAGCACCCGAGCCAGGTGGTGTGCGGCGGCTGCGGCACGGCCTACCCGCTGCGCAATGGTGTGCCGGTGTTGCTGCCGGAAACCATCGAGGAAGCAGGCACGGGTGAAGCGTCGGTGGACGATCCGGTGTCGCGCCACCCCTACAGCCAGGAGTCGCTCAAGATCATCGAGGAGCACAAGGATGGGTGGGTGCTGGACCTGGGCGCAGGTGGCAAACTGCAGCGCTGGGACAACGTGGTGCAGATCGACATCTTCCGCTACCCCATGACGGATGTGGTGGGCTCGGCCGACCGGCTGCCATTCCGTGACAACAGCTTTTCCGCGGTGATCAGCCAGGCGGTGTTCGAGCACCTGCAGTACCCGCAGGCCGCGGTGGAGGAGATCCGCCGCGTGCTCAAGCCCGGCGGTGTGGTCAAGATCGACACGGCCTTCCTGCAGCCCGAGCACGGCTACCCTCACCACTTCTACAACGCCACCGAGACGGGTCTGCGCGAATGGTTCCGTGAGTTCGACCTGCGCTGGAGCGGTGTGGAGCCGCACCAGCACCCGCAGTGGTCGCTGAGCTGGTTCCTCGGGGTCTACCTGGACCGCCTGCCGGCCGAAGCCGCGGCGCTGCTGCGTGCCACGGCGCTGGGCGACGTCGTCGATGCGCTGCACCGTTCGGGAACGGGCGCAGCCCTGCCGCAGGACCGGGCCGTCATGGACGCCCTGGGAGCGCTGCCCGAGCATTGCCTGCGCACGCTGGCGGCCGGGGTGTCCATCCGCGCCATCAATCCCCCCAAGACCCTCTCGGCGGCGCCGGTGGCTGCTGGCGCATCGCCCACGGTGGCCACCGACCTGGACCGCAAGCTGGCCGCAGCACGCACCGATCTGGAGCATTTGCGGTCCGAGCTCACCGCCGTGCGCGAGCGGCAGTTGCTGGCCAACGACCTGGCGCGCTACATGTCGCAGTACTACCGCCTGATCACCGGCCCGGGAGGCGATGCGCCTGCGGGCCTGGGGCCGGTGGAGCATGCGGTCTACTACGCCAAGAATGTGGTGCGCGCCGTGCTTCCTGCCAGCGCCTGGATGCGGCTGCGCGACGGCGTGCGCCTGTTCTCCCGCCGCATGAAGGACCGGGACGATCGCAGCGCGCCCGGCGTGGCTGCGGCAGCACCCTTCGTCTCGGTGGTCGTGCAGCCTTCCGATGTGGCGGCACTCACCGCAACCTTCTTCTCGCTGGTGCGGCAGACCTACTCGGCCTGGGAACTGGTGCTGGTGGAGCATGCCGGGCAGTCTCCGGCGGTGAAGCGGGCCATGGCGGATTTCCGTCAGCTGGATGTACGGGTCGTTTCCGCAGGAGATGCCCAGGGTGCCGTCCCCGTGCGTGGCCAGTACCGGCTGGCGCTGCAGGAGGGGATGACGCTGTCCTTCCAGGCCCTGGAAGAAATGTTCACGCTGGTGCGGGCTCGCCCTGATACGGTGGCCATCATGGCGGACTACGATGCCATCCTGGGGCGCGATGACGTGATGCCGCCCATGCGGTGCCAAAGCGCTCCGGTCCCGCAGACCGACTGCGCCTTCGCGGTGGCTGCGCCCTATGTGTTGCTGGCCAGCGAAGCGGTGCGTCGCAGCGGGCCCGGTGGCACCATTGATGTGAACTATCAGCAGGTGGCCCATATCCCATTGGTTCTCTTTCACACGCTGCAAGAGCCATCACCCCGTATGGTTCACCCCCCGGTGATCCATTGAAGATCCACACTATCTCGCTAGACCTATGAAGAAAATTGCACGAAAGATCACGCTTGCCACCGCCCTGGTCGCGGCGCTGCCTTGGCTCGCAGGTTGTGCTGGCCAGCCGCCTGCTGCCGGCGCAGGAGCGGCCCAGGCTGCGTCGTCCAAGCCGCTGACCATTGTGTTCGAGTCGGCGGCGCTGGAGCCCAAGCTGGTGGAGCTGGGTGTAATGACTAACTTCAAGCGCTACTGGCAAGCCCATGTGGACCGCAGCTGGGGCGTGCGTTATGCGCTGGAGGACGGGATCGACCCTGGCCGCACCGATGCCAAGTTCTATGCCGACTACCATGCGAAAGCCTGGACCCTGAAATCGTTCAAGGTGCATGGTGTGGTGCAGGATGGAAAGCATGTGAACGTGGACGTGGAACTCACACTGGTCGACCCGACCGGCAAGAAACCCGACAACACGGTGCGCACCTCCGATATTTGGGTGGATAAAGACGGGCAATGGAAGCACGTCAACCTGGACCCCGTTCTGAAGTCGCGCTGATGAGAAGGGCGGTAGCAGTACCCGCAAGGGCCGGTGGGCACCAGCCGATCGGCCTCGATGGTGTGTTGCTGTCGGCCCGCTGTGCCGGACGGGGCAGGCCACAGGCTTGCCGCGTGCAGCACAGGAAAAAGGACAACGGGCGCTTGTTGCAGAGGTGCAACATCCATCGCCCTAGTTGTGACACCAAACACATTTTATCTGCGCACCCCTGCGCAAACCGGGGGGCGATTGTGTAGGATGCGAATCAACAGTCCATAGAGTCCGCTTGTCTAGTTTGTGTACGCGGGGCGGATTGTTGAAGTATCTGGTGTAAACTTGTAAAGCTATGAGTGTGGGCTTGCTCAGGTGCTTTTTTTAATTTTTATGGAGAAATCTGTGATGAAGAAGAAACTTCTTGCTGTAGCAATGGGCGCCATGCTCGCTGCTGGTGCTGCAAACGCTGTGACCGTGAATCACGCCGGCCTGGGTGATTTGCTGGTTGCTCCCTCCTATTTCATCGGTGGGGGATGGCAAAGTGAGTTGAAGGTTATCAACACGAGCCTGACGCAATCCGTGGTGGCCAAGGTCGTGATTCACGACAACGAGCGCTCCGAAGAACGTCTGGACTTCTTGATCTACTTGTCGCCTGGCGACGTGTGGGTTGGTACCATCGCCAGCCAAGCTGCCGGTGCCAACGGTCAAACGACGCGCTCGGTCGTGACGTCTTCCGACGATTCGATCCTGCTGCCTAACTCCAACAACTTCGCTTCCGCTGCTACCCCAGCAGTGATCGTGAGCGGTGCTGGTGAAGGCCGTGCTCCTCTGACCAACATCGGTTACATCACGATCATCGAATCGCAAGCATTCGACATCGCTCCTAACGCTCCTGGCGTGTCCAAGGCTGCCATCAAGGCTGCATTCGACGCTGCTCCAGCAGTGGTGGCCGACACCAACACGCCTAACGTGCTGGCTGGTTTCCTGACCATCTCCAACTCGCTGAACGGCCAAAACGCTTCGCTGCCTACCCTGGCACTGGCTGACTACAACAACCGCATCAAGCAAAACATCGGTGTTGACTCCAGCCTGGGCGCTCCACGTTCGCAAGCTACGGTGGCTGACATCGAAGACGCACTGTGGAAGACCTCGTTCGTCGTGCCTTACGTTGTTGGTGGCAACCAGTCTTCGCTGGTCTCCTTCACGTTCCCCACGAAGCTGACGTACCGTAACGTCATCAGCGGTCAGTACCCCTTCGCTGCGAAGGTTGCTATCACCGCCGACGTGTTCGACTACAGCGAAAACCGCATCACCGGCCCAGCGTTCAACATCTCGCCTCTGCCTGCTGCATCCGTCACCAGCGTGTTCGAACACGACTGGCTGGCCTTCGGCAGCCAAATCAGCGTGGGTTCGTTCACCGCTGGCTGGGCTAACGTTCGCTACGCCAACCCAACGGTCTCCGTTGGCCAAACCTCGGCTCCTTCTGTGAACCTGGGCAAGTCGGGCGGTCCTGGCATCGTTACCTACATCAACACGATTGGCCCAGAAGTCACGTGGCACTACGCTCCTTCTAACTAAGAAGTTGCGACTCTAGTAAAAAGGCCGCCGGCGAGAGCTCGCGGCCTTTTTTTTTTGGGTGGATGTAATGCGGTATCTAATTGTTATTTTTTTGGCTGCGATGGGCACGTTCGCCCAGGCTGCGAACTTTGTGTCGATGCACCAGTCTGCGCACAAGATCGCCCTGCCCCCAGCGCCCGGCACCTTCGTCTACCCCTTTGACACCAAGGTTGGTTTCAAGGCGCAGTACGATCCAGCAGGTGTGACCGGTTGCGCCATCGGCTTCGGCACCGGTGGTTGTGCCTTCCCTGGCGGCGGTTCCCTCTCCCTTCCTGAGTTCACTGGCTTCCAGATGCAGAGCCAGGAGTTCAAGGTCTATATTCCTGCAGGTTCGCGTTCGTTCCTGTTCTCCGGCTATGCCCCCCAGGGTACCCAGTCGGCCTTCGTGCTGCGCTATGGCAAGGAGCCTACCCGGGTCGCGCCCTTGAACGCTGGCGAGTACTCGGCCGCCCAGGTCAACGAGCGCATCGATACCTCGTTCGCACGCCTGATCAATGAAGATGTCGACCACTTCGTCGTGCACGACGGTGGCGGTACCCTGCGCTTCGTGGGCGGCCAGCTCGACGCCAACCGCGGCAGCACCGACCAGGGCAAGTGGCTCTATGTTCGCCAGCTGAGCGGCGCTGCGCTCTTCGACTACCAGGGCGCCATTGACGTGGACATGCCCAAGTATGCGGCCGGTTATGCCAAGATTTCTTGGACCACCAGTCCCTTCCCGGACCCTGTGGATGCCGCTTCGCCGACGACCCCGACGACGCCCACCACGCCGACGACGCCTACCACGCCCACCACGCCGACGACTCCAACGACACCTACCACGCCAACCACGGCGGGTTCCGTGACCACCAATGTGGTGTCCACTGCCGGCCAGCCGCTGAAGCTCGATATCACGTTGACGCAGACCTCTGCAGACGTCGCCGCCAGCGAGAAGACCAGCGTGTGGATCGCGGCGCGCATCCCGGCCAACGGCCTGTTCTTCACGACCGACGTGTGGTTCTTCCGCAAGGTGGATGGCTGGGCCCAATTGGTGTTGCCCAATCCTGAGACCGTGGCCTATTCCAGCCAGATCACGAATGCGAGCACGCTGAAGTTCTCGCCTTCGATGGACTTGACCGCGGAAGACCTGCGCGCGTTCAACATCGAGATCTACTTCGGCTTCAGGAACAGCAGCGGCGCCTTCGTCAACAAGGGCAAGATCTGGTAACCCACCAGCCGATGCTGCAATGAAAAAGGCCCCGAGGGGCCTTTTTTCATTTCCGAACATGGTGTGCGGTGTGCTGCACCTGCGACGCCGCCGTCGGCGCTCACTGCGCTCAGGGCCGCGTCGCGCTCATGGGCCGCCCGCTACCTGGGAACGTTGGGAACCTGGAAGGGGTTGGCACCCTGGTTTTGCTGCATGTTGGCATTGTTGCGTGCCGCATTCAGGGCCTCGGAAAGGCTGTTGAACACCGTGTTGGCGGAGTTGGGTGAATTGGCCGCCGGTGCCGGTGCTGGCGCCGCCGCGGTTTGTTGTTGCGCCGCTGCTTGTGCGACATTGGCGGTCGGCTGGGGACTGGCCGCCGCAGCAGCAGCCTGCGCGGCTGGGTCTCCCGCTGGCGCCTGCACGACAGGCATCGCTCCCTGAACGGGGGGCTGCCCCTGGGCCACAGGGGCCGGCGCAGCGGGGCCGGAGGCACGGTCGGTCTTCTTGGTGAAATAAATGCTCTGCTGCCCGCCGGGAGCCGACAGCACCACGTGCGTGGGGTGGATCTGTGCCAGTGTGAACTCGCCCAGTGCCTGTCCTTCCCGAAAGCTCGAAAAGGGGCGCCCTTCCGTGGCGGCACTGGCAAAACGTGGGCCCAGGCGCACGTTGGCCATCTTGACGCTGCCCGCAATCACCACGCCGTACAACTGCAGATCCTGGTCGGTGACCACCGCGGGTGGTGGAGGAGGAGGCGGCGGCGGCACAGGCGGCACACGGTCCGGCCATGCCTTGCGCTGGGTATCGAAGGGGTTGGCCGCGCCCATGTGGACAGGGGCGGGTGGGGGGGCTGCGGGAGCGGTCCCCGAAGGGGGAGGCGTTGTTGCGGCAGGGCGCGCAACGGTGCCAGGTGTGGGCTTTTGTGGAGTCTGGGCCAGTGCCTGCCCACCGAGGGCAATGCCTGCTGCAGCCATGGCCAGCGCCACGGAGCGGGGCGGCTGCTTGCCCGTTGGGGCGGAAAGAAAACCAAGAGTAGGCATGTACTCGCTCCGAAGAAATCGAAAGGCCAGGCAAGCCTGGCGAAGGACAAGTGGCGTAGCTGCAGCCTGTTGCCAGGACGGGCGCGCAGAAAAAATGTGCGAGGCAAAGACGGATACCTGGCGGCCTTGCAGCATGCCCAGCCCGTCTGTAGGCAGGATTTTCGCAGAGTGGCGGCTGGGCTTTGCGCTACGGGATGTATCGCCACGCAGAGGTGCTGGCGCCATTCAGCGCGCTGGGTCTGTGTCTGCCTCCTGAGGGGCGGCATGGGGAGGGTCGAATTGGGTCACCAGTTCCTCGCCATGGGTATCCAACCGGCTGCCACGCAAGCGCACAAACACCGAACTCGCCCCGAAGTGCTCCAGTGTGGTGTAGGAGACGAATGCACGGGCCCCGGTTCCCAGGTGTCCGATGCAGATCTGCCGCAGAGGGTCTGGGCTGAGCTCCAGCAGCCAGGCCGTCTGCAGTGCGTCGGGCACTGCCAGCGCAATACCGTTGGCCGTTCGCACAAACGGCTGACGGGGGTCACCCATGGGGTCCGGTGGGGTGTGCTGCAACTGCCGGGCCTTCTGAAGCCAGCGATCGTCGGCATAGTGCTTGCCAAAGTAGGCGGCGGCAGCTGCTTCCATCAGTCCTTGTTTGTGGGGCGCGTTGCGCCAGGCGTGTACCGCCTTCGCTCCGGGCACCATGGCCATGCCCCAGCCCCGACGGCGCAAGCGCATGCAGAGGTCCGAGTCCTCGAAGTACATGAAAAAGCGGGGGTCGAACAGCTTGCCTTCTGCATCCAGGGCGCGGCGATGCACCATGACCGCACCGCCCGAGAGTGCCCGTTGGCGCAGCGGCACTTGCCGGACCTGCCAATAGCGCAGGGCTTCTGCCCCCGTGGCGTGGCGGATCTTGCTTCGGATGGCGGGCTCGCGGCGGGCGCGCTCGGTGGCCCATGCGCGCACGGCCGTGGGCAACCAACTGGGGGGTAAGCGCCATTGCAAGGCCGCGTCCAGGAACTGGCGAGGGGCGACCGCTCCCAGGGTCGTGTCACGGGCCAGTGCATCGGCCAGTGCTGCCGTGCATCCCGGGACCAGGCGCACATCGGGATTCACCAGAAAGAAGCAGTCGGCGGACGAGGCGCGGACCGCCAGATCGCAGCCCCGGCCAAAACCGATATTGCCTTCCGCGCGATGGAGGTGCACGAACCGCGGCAACAGCGATTGCAGCAGGGCCCATTCGGCATCATCGTCACTGTTGTCGACGACGCGCACTTCGATGCCGGGTGCATCGGCCCACACGGATTCGACAGCCGCAGCAATCTCTGCAGCCCCCCGGTAGTTCACCAGAATGGCGCAGCAGCTCAAACCCATGAGCCCTCCCGAAGGGGGGTGGCACGCACCAGGAAGGCATAGGTGTTCCAGCTCTCCGGATCCGCCTTCAGGCGCGGACTACGGGCCCAGTGCTGGGCCCAGTCGTCCGGGGCCGGCACCGGCACGCGCTCCAGGTGTTCCACCTGGAATCCCGCGCTCGCCAGCAGGTCCTGCAAGGTCTTCCAGGTGAAGAAGCGCACATGGGTCACGCAATGGATGCCCAACGGGCAGTAGTCCCAGCGTCCTTCGATCAGGTCGGCCACCACGCCCCAGTGGCCCACATTGGGGATGGACAGGAGAACCGATCCGCCCGGCGCCAGCAGGTTCCGGGCGCGGGCCAGCCAGGCCCGTGGGTCATTGGCATGTTCCAGCACATCCAGGAAGCTGATGCAATCGAATGCGCCTTCGCCGTGCCCTGGCAACCCGGTGAATGGCTGGGTCAGAAAGTCGCCTTGCCACACATGGTCGACCTGGTTGCGCGCTGTGTGGCAGGCCTCTTCCGAATACTCGGCCAGGTGGGTCTCGCAGCCACGCTGTTCCTTGATTGCCTGAAGAAAGCCCCCCTCGCCGCCACCCACATCCAGCACGCGGGTCACACCGGCAGGCAGCAAGGGCAGCATGTCTTCGCGCCGGGCCTGGTGGTAGCTGGCGAAGTCGTGCACGAAAGCGCCGGGCACCCACTGGGCGTTGCTGCGCACGGTGCCGGCACGCACGGCGGCCGCGGTGGTCAGGGTCACCAGCGGTGCGTGCTGCCCGCTGTCGGGCAGCAGGGGGAGTTCGCTGGCGCCCAACTGTTCCAGGTAGCGCTCCATGCCGCGCACGGTGCAGTAATCGGGGCCCAAGGCCGGCGGAAAGCCCGGGTCGAACGCGTGCACGGCCGTGAGCGTGCCCTGCGCATCGTCGAGCGCCCGGGCCAGCCGATCCAGCACGTCGGGCCCGACCATGGCATGGCCGTGGCGCAGCAGCAGCACACGGGCATTTTCCTGCAGTGGTGCGATTGCCGATGCCCGGTTCAGCGCCTGGCTCCACGCCTGCGGACTGGCCGGCTCGGGCGTCTCCTGCCACACCGTGGGCGCTGGCAGGGCGCGGTGCAATTGCTCCCAGCCATAGCGGAATTCTTCCGAAGACAACGGGCTCGATGCGGTGGAGACAATGACCAATGCGATGGTGCTCATGGCGCCTCCTGGTCCAGGGGTTGCGCGTCGGCCGCGAGCATGGCCTGCGCCTGGGCGCGCACATCACCGCGCTGGTGGATCGCCACGCAGGTCGTCGTGAGGGGGAATTTCTGCTGCCACTTGGCCTCGAAGGCCGCTCCGCTGCGCGCTATGCGCTGTGCAGTGGATCGGGGCAAGGGTGGGTGCTGCGGGGTGTTGGACCAGTGCTCGCAAAACGCATCCACGGCGGCGGCCTGCAGGCCCGCCGCCTGGGCCTGCAGCACCAGGTCGGTGGCATAGAAGTCCCAACCCAGCGCCGGGTCCATGCGCAGGCCGCTGTCGCTGCGCACGGCCACCAGCAGCTCGTCCAGGCTGTCCACGAGGCAGGGCAGGGGTGCCGGGCCGCGCAGCACCTGGCTGCGGTCCAGCACATGGCCAGCGTGAACGGCGGCGTCTCCGGCACCGACCACACCATAGGCTCCGACGACGGACAGGCGCCCCAGCCGCTGCTCGGCCTGCGCGATGGCCTGGGCGAACAAGGTGTCCCAGTCCCCGGGCAGGACCACGTCCTGGTGCACCCACACCACCCATTCCTGCGGGGGGCGGGAGTCCATCACGGCGTTGAACACCTGGGCTGCGGACGCGGCGTTCCAGCGCAGCACCAGCGGCTGCTTGCCGGCCGCCATGCAAGGGGACGCCAGCAAGCGCTCGCGCACGGTGTCGAAGCTGCTCACGGCACTGACAAAGAGAAAATCAGACACGGTCAACCATCCTTGGTACGGCTTTGGTCGCCATCATGCGCTCGTGGCCTCCGCGGCCACATAGGTGCGGTACAGGTCGGCAGCCCACCATTGCCAGGGATGGGCCAGCAGATGGCGTTCAAGTGCGGTGTAGGCCTGTTGCAGGCCGCCGTTTTCCAGGGTGACGGGTTCGGTGACTTCCACCGTGAAGTGTCCGCCTGGCCCTTCCTGGCAGGTGTAGAGCGCCAGGGGAGCGCGGCCCGCCCGGGCCAGAAACTGCGGGCCCGACGCCATCAGCCTCCGTGCGCCCAGAAACTCCACGGGCTGCGCCCGGTCCTGCGAGGTGGAGGGGCCATCGCAGGCGATGACCACGATTTCCCCGCGGCGTAGCGCACTGACGAAAACACGCATGCTGTCCTCGAGGTGCATCACCCGCCCAGGCGCCAGCAGCCGGTTCAGCGCCGCAGCCTTGGTGGCAAAGTGCCGGCTGATGGCGGGCGGCACCATGGCATCGTCCGTGAGTCGGGTGGCCATGAGGTTGACCGTGAGACCGGCTTCGGCCAGCGCAGCCAACCCTACATAGAGGCTGTCGAAATGCGCGGTCATGAGCACCACGCCCTGCTTGTTGTCGCGTGCCTTGAGCAGGGGCTCCAGACCGGTGATCCGGGCCCGGATGGCCGTGCGGTCCAGGCGGGTCAGCCGCGCGGCCTCGACCTCCTCGCGCGACATGCACACGAAGCGCCGCAGCGTCAACCGGAGCGGCAGCGTGCCCTCCCCGGCCTGCATGCGCAACTGCGCCATGGCGTGCTGCGTGGCTTCGCGCACATAGCCGTGGCCCAGCGACAAGGTGCGCCAGTCCCAGTCCATTGCATAGTTGATGCAGCCGCGCAGTATCCACAGCGGGCGGGCAAGCCAGCGCGGCAGCCGCGCCAGCAGGGGCAGCACCAGGCCGTAGTCCAGATGTGCCACGCCCCGCGACAGCCAGCGCGGAAACTGTTTCAACGGCTTTGCGCCGGGGCTTCCGGCTTTTTCAACACGAAGATGTGGTACCCCATGGCACCTTCCTGGGCGAGTTCACGGTAGTTGTTCAGCACCAGTGACCAGTACTTGGAGATGCGGCTGCGGTTGCCGGGCTGGCCCGCATTGAATGCATGCACATGGTGGTACAGCGGGCCATACACCTCCGGTCCGATGTCCTCGGTCGACACCAGCTCGAAGCCTGCATCGCGAATGAGGCCGTGGTAGGTCTGCGCGCTTTCGAAGTAGTTGCCCTGGCGGAAACGGACGCCCTCCACGCGCGAACAGGTGATGTCTGCCACCACGGCGCGGCCGCCCGGCCGCAAGGTGCGGAAGATCTCGCCGAAGAACGAAGGCTTGTTGTCGTAGTGGAACGATGACTCGATGCACAGCCCGAAGTCGAACGCGTTGTCCTGCAGGGGCAGGGCCATGGAATTGCCCTGCTGTGCCTGGAAGCGGTCCTGCACTCCATGGGCACGGGCATTGGCCTGCGCCAGCGCCAATTGGCCCTCGGCGATGTCCACCCCGGTCATGCGCGCATGCGGCAGTTGCTTGAGCACATTGATGCTGATCCCGCCGATGCCACAGCCCACCTCCACGCCCTGGGTTCCATCCTTGGGCAAGGCGTCGATGATGTGATGCACCAGCGACTGCTGCGCTTCGTACAGGTGGTCCACCCCGTTCGACCACAGGCCGAAATTGAGCATCACGGTGGGCGGTGCGGCTTCCTTGCTGCCCAGGGCGATCCAGTAGTCGCGGTTCTGTGCGTAAAAATCTGAAACTTCGTGTGCGCTGTGCATAAAATTCGGTAAAAAGGATTGGCACGGGCCCATTGCAGGGGCTCTTGTCCATCATCGTGGAAAACAACGCAGGGGCCTGCAGAGGGCCAAGGGCTGCGCGCAGGCCTCAAGGGCCAAGCTTAGCGAAAATCTGTATCCCCTCCGGTGAGCCACCATGGCTGGCTGCGTATGCCGGCCGGAACGGTGGCCGACATGCGCTGCGTCATGCAGTGCGGGCAGGCGATCTGCTCCGCAGGGTGGATGCCATCCACGGGAGGCGCCATGTCCAGCAGCTGCCGTGCCAGGGGCTGGCTGATCCAGCTGCTCAACACGCTCGCGCCGCATCGGGCTGCGAGCTCGCGCGCGGCGGCCAGCAGGACCGGCGTGTCTGTGAGGGCGCCCAACCAGTCGAGCAGTTCCCAGTCGGCGCTTCCATTGTTCGCGGGTCGCAATACCACGGCCCCCAGGATGCGCCGCGAATAGCGGCCGCGCACCCACCAGCAGCGGTAGGCGCCATCGGGATGGTTGGCAAACCGGTGTCGCCACCAGTGCGCGTCCCGCTGGGGCAGGACAAAGCCCTGGGCGCTGCCACGCAGTGCGTGCCACAGGGCATTGAGCCGCGCGTCCGTGCTGGCCATGCCCCAGTCGACAGGGGAGGTGGTCCAGGGCCGTTTCCAGAAGGGCGCGGCGCAGGATGGGAGGCTCCAGCGCAACTCGAGAATCTCTCCCGCTGGGGTGTACATGCCCAGTTTTTCGCCCAGGCGCGTGTGGCGTGCATTGGGAAATCCGAACCCCAGCGCAAAGCCCTCCGGCGTGCCGACATGGTTTTGCAGGAAGGCCTGGGTGGCGGTGGCGAACGGCCCCTGCCGCGACAGGATGCCCCGGGCCTCGGTCTTGACCATCACGTCGCCCAGTTGCACCGCCTGCACAGGTTCGCCCGCGCAGACCAGGGTCCGGGCCGTGCCGCCATAGTGGGCCAGCAGGCTGCCATCGTCGCCCCGCGTTCCGGTGGCGCGGCCTCGCCCGCCATCGTACTTCCAGCGCCAGAGCGCTTCGCTCATGGGGTGGCCGAACACCTGTGCAAACAGGGTGCGTATCTCGTCCATCTGGGCCGCGCCCAGGTCGACGGCATGCCAGGACCGCGTGCTCACTGGCCGGCCCTGCTGTTCCATTGGTGGGGCAGGCTCACCAGGCCTTGCTCCAGCCCGGTCTGCACCACGCGCAGCGTGATGGCACGCTCCACGATCTCGTAGGGATGCAGGCCTCGCTCGCAGGCCAGGATCACCGAAATCGTGTAGTCGCCCTGCAGCAGGGGCAGGCGCGGCAGGGTGAGCACACCGACTCCCGTGCCGTTGGCATCCCTTTGCAGTTCGACCCCATCGTTGGCATTGCCGGCACTGGCCACCACGGTGCCATTGGCGTGGGCGATGCCGATGGCCATCGAAGGGCAGGGCAGGGCGGGGTCGCTGTCGAATTGCATGCGCAGTTCAAGCGTGGTGCGCCCGGAGTGAATGGCCAGCTCTCGCCCGGCCACGCCATCGGCCAGGGCTTGTATATCGGTGATCACGGCAGTGCCGTCGGGCGCCTTGCGCACCCTGGCGCCATGCGCCACGGAGTCGGCTTCGAACGGGTCGGATGCGGTCGAGGAGGGGCTGGGTGTCCCGGCAGAGGCCGGCCCTTGCGCCCCTTCACGGCTGGGGGCATCTTCCATCACCAGCGAAGTCTCGTAGGCAGCCGTCACCTTGGGCGCTTCATCCCACATCCGCATGCGCCCGCTCTCCAGCCACAGGGCGCGCGAGCACAAGGCCTGCACGTGGTACATGGAGTGCGAGCAGAACAGGATGGTCGCACCCCGGTCCTTCATGTCCATGATGCGGTCAAAGGATTTGCGTGCAAATGCGCCATCGCCGACCGACAGGGCCTCGTCGATCACCAGGATGTCGGGCTCCACACTGGTGGCCACGGCAAATGCCAGGCGCACGAACATGCCGCTGGAATAGGTCTTGACCGGTTGGTGGATGAAGTGCCCGATGTCGGCAAACGCCAGGATGCCGTCCAGGCGCTCGTCGACCTGCGCGCGGCCCATCCCGAGGATGGCGGCGTTCATGTAGACATTCTCCAGCCCACTGAAGTCAGGGCTGAAGCCTGCACCCAGCTCCAGCAGCGCAGCCACGCGTCCGCGTACCGCCAGGGTGCCTTGGGTCGGAGCGAGCGTTCCGCACACCATCTGCAGCAGTGTGGACTTGCCGGCGCCGTTGCGGCCCACCAAGCCCACCACTTCACCGCGGCGGATGTCGAAGTTCACGTCCTGCAGGGCCCAGAAGTCACGGCTGTATTGTTTGTACCGGCCCCACAGAAGCTGCTTGAGGCGGTCGCTGGGCTGCGAGAACAGCGAGAACCGCTTGCCCACGTTGCGGGCTTCGATGGCCAGACCGTTGTCGAGCGCAGGGGTTTCAAACGACATCGGAGAACCCCGTGCGAACCTTGTGGAAGAAGGCCGCGCCTGCCGCTGCCACGGCAGCGCACGCGGCCAGCAGCACCGCCAGGGCCTGCCAGTCGGGCCAGCGGCCATTGAGCAGCACTTCGCGTGTGCCTGTCATCACCCAGGCCAGAGGGTTGAGCAGCAGCCAGGGGCGCACGGCCTCGGGCAGCGCCTCCACCGGAAAGAAGATCGGACTCAGGAACATCAGGGCCGCGACCGCCATGCCCAGCACCTGGCCTACGTCTCGCACATAAGTGCCCACGCCGGCCAGAAACCAGCCCAGGCCGAGCACCAACGGCAACAGCGGCAGCCAGACCAGGGGCAAGGCCAGGGCGGTGATGGGCAGCCCGTGGCCGCTCAGCAATGCCAGCCCTACCAGCAGCAGCGCCGACACCGCAAGGCCCACCGAAGCGCTGGCTGCATTCACCCAGGGCATGATCTCCAGCGGGAATACGACCTTCTTGACCAGGTGGGGCTGCTCCAGCACCAGATTGGGCGAACGATTCACGCATTCCGCGAAGAAGCCGAATACCGCCAGGCCCGCGTAGATGCGCAATGCAAAGGCCAGGTTGCCTTCATCCACGCCATGCCAGCGCACGCGCATGACGTGGCGGAACACCAATGTGTACACCCCCAGCATCAGCAGGGGGGTGAGCACCACCCACACCATGCCCAGCCAGGACTGGCGATAGCGGGCATGCACTTCGCGGCGCGCCAGTTGCAGCACCAGGGGCAGGTGGCGCCAGGGCCACAGATAAGACAGCAGGAATCTCAAGACAGTAACCGTAGTACGAGGGGGCACCGGGGGCGACCCGAAAGGGGCACCATGGGTGGAAGGGGGTCAGGCTTTGGGAGGGTCTGCGCGTCCTTCTGCGATATCGCGCATCAGTTCAGGCTGCATCAGCTTGAGGATGTTGCCTTCCCGTACCAGCACCTTGTGCAGGAACAGCACCTGGAACGCCCGTGTGACCGTCTCCCGGCTGGCATTGATCATGATGGCCAACTCCTGGTGGGTGGGGGCCTGTGCGACCTCGACCACCCCATCGACCGGGCGCTGCGGCAATTGTAAAAGCAATACGCAAAGCCGCTGAAACGGGTTGGGAAGGCTCAGCAGCGTGCGTTGTGCCATGACGGTGCGCACCCGCTGTGCCAGCCGGGTCATCACGGCCTGCGCCAGCGCGGGGTGTCCCAGGATCAGCTCGCGGGCTGCAGCACCATCGAGAAAGGCCACCGTGGATTTCACCGCGGCGATGACGAATTCCGAAGGGGGTTTTCCATCCACCAGGGCCAGCTCACCAAAGTAGTCCCCAGGATCCACGAAGTACATGCCCACACTGCGGCCATCCACCGTGAAATCCACCCCCTGAAGCCGCCCTTCCACCAGAAAACCCAGTTCCTGGGTCGGGTTTTCCTTGCCCATCACCATGGCGCGGCGGGCAAAGGAGCGCAGCGCCATGCGTGCCGACAGTGGCTCCAGGGCTTCGCGCGCCAATGGCTGCAGCAAAGGAAACTGGCTCAACAACTGAACGGAAACGGGCATAGATAGGGAAAAACGCGGCTTGAGCCGATAATACGAAGCCGCTGAAACGGCGCCCAACGGGCGCCAGGAGATGCAGATCCGGAATCGGATCGTGCCATGCACCCGTGGAATGTTTGCCGGCTTGCGCCGAGCAGCGCATGGCGGCATTACACCACTGGCAGCGCTCCCAGCATATTGCCAGCGCTGCGGCGAGTGGTGTGTGACCGTGCTCACACACTGTGAAACAGACATGAGCGAAAATAGGGACCAGAGCTATTTCCTGGCCTGCGCCCGTTTTGGCGCCGCCAGGCATTCTCTGTTGTCCGAAAGGCACACCATGAACCACCGATTGCACCCCATTGCTGCCTGCCTTGCCTTCCCCTTGATGGGGATGGGCGGCGTGGCGCTTGCCTCCACCCCCGGGCAACCCTTGGGCGCGGTCGTGGGCGAAGCCACGTTTGTCATCGGGGCGGCCTCCATCCTGCAGGAAGACGGCAGCAGCCGTGTTCTCGACCGTGGCGCTGCCGTGCGCGTCGGTGACCGCATCGAAACCAAGGCCGGTGGCCACGTGCACCTGCGCTTTGTGGATGGTGGTCGCCTGAGCGTGCGGCCGGCCAGCCGCCTGCACATCGAAAGCTACAGCCATTCTGCGCAGCAGCCGCAGCTGGGCGCCATCAAGTTCCGCCTCGATGAAGGCGTGGTGCGCTCCATCACCGGCAGCTGGGGCGAGGCCGCGCGCGAGCGCTTTCGCCTGAACACGCCCGTGGCCGCCATTGGCGTCAAAGGCACGGACTTCGTCGTGCGCTCCGACATGGAGCGCACGGCTGCATCGGTCTACACCGGTGCCATCACCCTGACCCCGCTGGCCAACAATGGCTGCGGTGCCAGCGTCGGCCCCTGCATCAGTGGCCACGAGAAGCTGCTGTCCGACGACATGAAGGGCCAGATTCTCGAGTACAGCCGTCGCGATGCCACGCCCCTGCTGGTGGCCACCGATACCGTGGCGCGCAATGCGCGCGCGGTGGAAATCACGGCGGCGCGCACTGAAAAAACGCAGTCCCAGACCCTGGATGACCTGCGCGCCGAGCCCACCCCCGTCAAGTCGCTCACGAGCGAGCAGAAGGCGGTGGAAGTGGCCGTCTATACGCCGCCGGTCGCACCGGTGGCCCCTCCGCCTGCGCCCGAGCCACCGGTGACGGTGGCCCCTCCGCCACCCGCTCCGCCGCCAGCGCCAGCGCCGCCACCTGCGGTGGTCGAGCCCACGGTTCCTGTGCAGCCTCCCCAGGTGACCCAGTTGGCCTGGGCTCGCAACCCCTGGACTTCGCGTACCGAGGGCGATAGCTTCGTGGTGGATTACGAAACCGCATTGAAGTCGGGCTGGACGCGCGTGGTGGGCAACCCCTCGTACGCGCTCTTTCAGCAGCCGGATGCCCAGGGCAAGCTGCCCCAGGAGGGGATTGTCAACTTCCGTCTGGCCAACGCCACTGCCCAGTTCTACAAGGACGCACAAACCGCCATCGAAGCCGTGGCAGTGCAGAGTGGCGCCTTGCAGGTGGACTTCGCTCGCTCGCTGTTCCAGACTTCGCTGTACATGGCCAGCAAGAGCATCGGTTCGCAGAATATCCAGTCGACGGGCAATGTGAGCGCCGCGGGGCAGTTCGTGCCGACTTCGTCCAATGCCAACCTCGTCGGTGGTCTGAATGCGAATGGCACCGAAGCCGCCTATGCTTTCGAGAAAAGCCTGCCCCAAGGTTCGCTCAGCGGCGTCACCCTCTGGGGGCGCTGATTGACGCCACGCCAGCTGCCAGCGGACAGACGACGTCCGGTAGGACGACACCGGGCTCTGCTGGCAGGTCTGGCAGCTGCTGCCATTGTCAGCCTGCTGCTTTCACTGCTTTTGGGGCCTGCACTGCTGGCGGTGGAGGAGCGCGCGGGTGACTGGATCTGGCGCCTGGGTTCCCAGAAGACCGAGGAGCGCCGCGTCCTGGTCGTCGATATCGATGAAAAATCGCTTGCCGAAGTCGGCCCCTGGCCCTGGCCACGCAGCACGCAGGCGCGCCTGATCGAACAGATCGCCCAGTTGGGCGCGCGTGAGCAGATCCTGGATGTGGTCTTCACCGATCCGCGCGACGACGATGCCTCGCTGCTGGCTGCCGTGGCCGAGCACCGTCCGGTTCTCGCCCAGGTTTTTGCGCTGGGTGCGTCCGGCCCTGGTACGGGTTTGCCACAGCTCAGCGAGCAGGCAGCCCCACGGGTGGGCCAATCTGCGGGTGCGCTCGACTGGGCCACTTGCCCAGCCCCTTTCTCGGAGGCGCTGGGGCATTTGTCCAACTTTCCAGCGCTGGCGGCGCTGGGTGACATGCCCCAGGGGCGTACCGGGCACATCAGCCCGCGCATCGCCGACGATGGGGTGGTGCGCCACCAGCCCGCCATCATCTGCTGGCAGGGCAAGTCCTACCCCTCGCTGGCCATTGCCTCGCTGCTGCGTGCCACCTCCGAGACCAGCCTGCTGCTACAGCGCGGCGGTTGGTGGGACGCGCCCTGGACCCTGGGCAGCGCTGGCCAGGCCCTGCCCGCGCTCCCGCTGGATGAGCGGGGCAATATGCGCGTGGCCTGGCGTCTGCACCCCGACAGCTTCGTGAGCATCCCTGCCGCCGACGTGCTGGCGGGCCGTGTGCCGAGCGACATCATGACTGGTGCCTGGGTGCTGGTGGGTGCCAGCGCCTTTGGCATGAACGACACCATTGCCACGCCCTACAGCGGCGCCAGCGCCGGGCTGTTTGCGCATGCCCAGATCCTGAGCGCCCTGGTGGACGGGCACACACCCTATACGCCGCGCGCTGCAGTGCCCTTGCAGGCAGCCGCAGCCGTGCTGGGTGCACTGCTGCTGTGGCTGCTTGTGCGGCTGGCCGGGCAGGGCAGTGGGTCTGCACGCGATGCCCAGGCGCTGACGCCATCGCCCATGCTGCGCATGCCGGTGTACCTGTTGCCCATGGCCGCACTGGCCTATGCGCTGGCACTGGTCGTTGCACATGCCCTGGCCCTGTGGTTGGCCGATGTCTGGGTGGGCTGGCTGCTGCCCGCACTCTTCGTGCTGCAGGCAGGGGTGTTTGCCGGCACCATCGAGCATGCGCGCAGCCGCAGTGAGCGCGATCGCCTCTACCAGCATCTGGCCAGCTACCTGCCAGCGCCCGTGGCGGCGGCCCTGGCCTTGCAGCCACCTTCGAGCGCCATCCGCGCCAGCACGCGGCAGGTCAGCGTGCTGCTGGCCGACATCCGCAATTTCTCGGCCTACTGTGAGGCCCGCCCGCCCGAAGAAGCCGCGGCCGTGCTGCACGCTTTCTTCTCTGCGGCAAGCCGCATCGTGCAGGCGCACGGTGGTGTCATCGAGTCCTTCCAGGGCGATGCCGTCGTTGCCGTGTGGAACGGTGCGGATGATGCCCCTGTGCCATCGGCCGCCGAGGACCAGCATGCCCAGGTCCATTCACGGCAGGCCGTTGCCGCCGCGCTCGACCTGCTCGCGGAGTCCTTCAAGCTGCTGCCCGACCCTGCGCCCGCCGGCCTGGAACCCCTGAGCTTGGGGCTGGGCCTGGAGACCGGCCCCGCCATGGTAGGGTCCTTCGGCCTGGCCAGCCGCCGTACCCATACCGTGATGGGGCGCACCATCACCATTGCCAGCCGGCTGGTGGACCTGACCGTGGACCTCGCGCACCCCATCCTGGTGGGGGAGGGCATGGCCGCTCAATTGGGTGGCCAATTCTCGGTTGGCGCGCGGGCCGAAGGCAGTGGTCCGCTGGAAACACAGCACCTGCAGTCCATGGGCACCTTCCTGCTCGAAGGGCTGCGAGTGCCCCACCATATATATGCTGTGCCCCTGGATACCCTGGTGGCCGAGCACCCGCCTGCGCCAGAGGACAGCCAGGTGGACCAACCCACAGCCCATGGCACAGCGTAGGCGGCACTACCGTTTTTCTGCCGACTCCCGCGCAGCCTCCACCCCCCTGGGTTCAATGCCCCGCACGGTGTGGCTGTTTGCTGCGGTCCTGTGCGCGGCCACAACTGCGCAGGCGCAAGGCAAGGGCAGCCCGCTGCCGCCCCTGTCGGCTCCGGCCAAGGAGATAGCGCCAGCGTTCAACGTTCCTCAGGTGTCGCCGGCTGGCGCAGAACCCAGTGCCACGCAGGCCGCCGTGGCTGCCGTGTGCGTGCCGGTGCCCGAAGGCACGCCCGCGGACCGCCTGATCCCCTATGTGATCACCTGTCAGCGCGTGCCCGAATGGCTGGCACAGCTGGGGACCCTGCTCAACAAGGAGGGCCGCTACGACGAGGCTGCCGAGCACCTGGAGCGCTCGCTCATGCTGGCACCCGACCAGATCCAGGCCGGGCTCGACTACGCCGTGGCCCTGGCCGGGGTGGGGGACCTGCTCAGCGCCACCCAGTTGCTGGGCCAGTGGCTGGCCCGGCCCGACCTGCCCGACACCTTGCGCGCCAGCCTGGCCCAGGCCCAGCAGCGCTATGCGGCCGCGGGGCGCGCCAACACCGGCTGGCTGTGGCGCCGCCACGCCGGTCTGCGGCTGGGGCGCGACAGCAACCTGGCTGGGGCCCCCGGCATCACCAGCCTGACCCTGACACTGCCCACCGGCAACATCACCTTGCCGGTGGAAGAGAGCAGCCTGCCCCGCCCCGGCACCTACACCCGTGCCGACCTGCGCATGGACCTGGCACGCCAATGGGCGGACGGCCAGCGCGTGGAGATGGCCGCTGCCGTGCTCTCGCGGTCCAGCCCGCGCGCGCCGCAGACCGAAACCACGCAGGCAGAGCTGGCGGGCGAATATTCCCGCTTGGCGGGGGAGCTGGGCTCTGCAGGCAATACCACCTTGCTGCAGCACTACACCGGCGCCGCCATCGCCAGCCTGCACACGCGCGGCGGCACCCGCTACACCAGCTTGCACCTGGGCACGGGCCTGCAGTTGCAAGACAAATACATGCCGGCCAATGGCACGGGCCTGCCTGGTCCACAAGGCCTGTCGTCTATATGCAACACGCGGGTGGGTGTGGAGGCGCAGCTGCGCAATCTCTATAGCAACCCCGTGCTGTCGGGTCGCTATGCGGGCTTGGCCTGGCTGTGGAGCTGCAACGCCCAGCCCCAGCAGGTGCTGGCCGATGGCGCAGGCCTGGCGATCAGCCAGTGGCAGATCGGCCTGCGTGCTGGCGTGGACTTTCCCACCGACGCCACCCGCCCCGGCGGCCGCCAGCAGCAATACAGCCTGCGTGCCGCGGCCCACCTGGGGCCGCGCTGGTACCTCGATGCGGAGCTGGGCCACAACCGCGACACCACGGCCTACAGCCCCATCCTCGACAACGGCCGTGTGCGCAACACCACCCGCCTGTCCATGCGGGCCGAATACCAGCATCCCCTGCCGCGCCTGGCGCCCGGGGCCGTGGCCGTGCTCGGCTTCGAAGGTTTCAGGCAGACCGCCAACCTGCCGCTGTTTGCGATCCGCAGCAGCGGGCCCTACCTCGCGATCAGAGGGCAGTGGTAGCCCTTGGACGGGGGGCGGCTGTTGGCTTGTTGCAACATTGGGGGCGGTCTGCAAGCCTCGCCAGCAAGCGCACAGTACTTGTGATCCGCATCACGCCCCCTCCGGTGGGTTGGTTGCTACACTTGATCCCAAGTTGGCTAGGCATTGCTCTTGATCACTGGCATTTTTTTAAAAGTGCGTGTGATAATGCCAGAGCAAACTTGTAAAGATGGGGCTGAACTGGCACGCACGGCATGCAAGCGTGGTGCATCAGACGGGCTGGCCTTGCTTTAGCAACTTGTTTTCATTTCTTAACTGTAAATAGGAAGTTTCAAATGCCTCAACAAATCTTTGGTATCGACGCAGCTGTGACCTCGCTGAACCGCGCGTTCAACGACCAGTCGCCTTCGTACGCCGTGTACAACAACCAAGTGACGCAAGCTACTTCGGTTGGCATCAACGCGTTTGCGCTGTCGTTCGGCGCTGGTTTCACCACGCAAACGGAAGACCAACTGTCCACCAAGATCCTGGGCAACCTGGGCGTGCTGCCTAACACCGCTCTGCAAGCAGCCGTCAAGGACTACCTGGTGCAAGTGGGCAAGGCCAACGTTGGTATCGTTGCTCTGCAACTGGCCAACATCCTGTCGGGCCTGGAAACCGCTACCGGCGACCTGGCTGCCTTCAACGCAGCTGCTGTGAAGTGGAACAACGAAGTGACCGCTTCGTACACCTACTCGGCCAACCCAGCCAACACCAGCGCTTCGCCTGTCGGCGACAGCGACACCTCGGTGACCGGCGTGACTCTGTCGCTGACCTCCGGTGACGACTTCATCTCGCCAGCCGCTTCGGAAGCCAAGTTCAAGACCACGGCCAACAACGACACCATCCTGGCAACCACCGCTGGTTTCCTGTCGGCTACCGACGTGGTGGACGGCGGCGCTGGCGTTGACACGCTGAAGGCTACCCTGGGCAACGTGACCGTGACGCCTACGCTGCAAAACATCGAAAAGGTCTTCCTGACCTCGACCGCTGCTTCGGAATTCGTCGCTTCGTCTTCGACTGGCCTGACCGAACTGTGGGTTGACGCCACGGGCGCCGCCACGACCGTTTCCGGCGTGAACCTGGCTACCACCGTTGCCATCTCCAACTCGGTTGCTGGCTACGCCCACACCGTCAAGTTTGCTGGTGCCACCGGCGCTGCTGACTCGGCCAACATCGTGTTCGCTGACGCCACCGGCGCTGACGAAGCGATCGTGACCGCCATCGAAACCCTGAACGTGAAGAGCACGGCTGGTACCGTGGCAGCCACGACCGTCAACAATGCCAAGATCACGGCTGACCTGGCTGAAAAGATCGTCATCACCGGCGACCAAGGCCTGACCACCACCGTGACCGGCGCCAACGTGACCGTGATCGACGCTTCGGCTCTGACCAAGGCCCTGGGCCTGACGTTCACCACCACCGGCTCGACGGCTGTGGCCATCACCGGCGGCGTGGGCGCTGACACGTTCAACATCACCGGCACGGCTGACGCCAAGATCACCCTGGTTGCTGGCGACGGTGCTGACACGGTCAACATCAACGCCCTGGGCGTGAACAAGGTCACCCTGGGTGGCGGCGCTGACACGCTGAACATCACGGGCCTGACCGGCGCTGGCGCCAAGGATCTGGACATCAGCACGGCTGCCAAGCTGGCGGCTTCGGCTTTCGAAGTGACCGACTTCGTCAGCGGCACCGACGTGATCAACCTGACGTCTGCTGCTGCCACGGCCAAGGCTACGCCTACCGGCACGCAACTGGCCAACATCGCCGCTTCGTCGTCGCTGCTGACCGCTGCCCAACTGGCCGCTACCACGGCTGGTGCTTCCAAGGCCATCGCATTCCAGTACGGCTCTGACACCTACATCCTGACGAACGATGCAACTGCAGCTCTGAGCGTGGACGACAGCCTGATCAAGCTGACTGGCGTGGCTTCCCTGTCGGGCGCTTCGTGGACCTCGGCCTAATTGGTCTAGAGAGTCGCCTGCAAGGCTCGGCAAATCGCTGAACCGCTGCAAGCTGCTTTCTCAAAGCCCCCCAGGTGCAAGCCTGGGGGGCTTTTTCTTTGCCGAAGCGTGGGCTAGCCTCCTGCATGGCACGCATCACTGTGTGCCTCGCCTGGGGCAGTTGTAGGCGGCACTCGTGAATTTCTTCAGCCTCTATGGCGCTGCCTGGGTGTTGTACAAGGCAGGTCGTTTACCGACCAGCATGAATGAAGCAGGGCTGGCAAGAGCGGCACTCGTTATTTGAGAATAGTAATAAAAGCAAAATTGGCAATGATTCTCATTTCATATGATAATGAATGTGCAATCATGTAACGAAAAGCATATGCGCCTGCCGACCCACCGGCTCAGTCAAGGTTGCGCCCCTCTTTCCTGCATTCACTGTTCTCAAGGATCCAATGCCTGTTCAAATCTTCGGCAGCGACGCCATCGTCACCACGCTGAACCGCGTGTTCAACGACCAGTCCCCTGCACATTCCGTGTACAACAACCAGGTGGCACAAGCGACTGCGGTGGGTGCCAACGCGTTTGCCCTGTCGTTCGGCGCGGGATTCACCACGCAAACCGAAGACCAACTGTCCACCAAGCTGCTGACCAACCTGGGCGTGCTGCCCAACGCTGCCCTGCAAACGGCCGTCAAGGATTACCTGGTGCAAGTGGGCAAGGCCAATGTCGGCATCGTGGCGCTGCAACTGGGCCAGATCCTGGCGGGCCTGGAAACCGCCACCGGCGATCTGGCTGCATTCAACGCCGCTGCTGCTGCATGGAACAGCGAAGTTGCCGCTTCGTACACCTACTCGGCCAACCCCGCCAACACCAGTGCATCGCCTGCAGGTACCACCGACACGGCAGTGACCGGCGTGACGCTGTCGCTGACCTCCGGTGACGATTTCGTTTCGCCTGCCGCGTCGGAAGCCAAGTTCAAGAGCACCGCCAACAACGACACCATCCTGGCCAGCACTTCGGGCTTCCTGGGCAGCAGCGACGTAATCGATGCAGGTGCTGGTGTGGACTCGCTGAAGGCCACGCTGACCGCCGCTGGTACCGACGCCCCGGTAGCCGGTGTTGGCACCCCTGGTGCCGGCTTCACGATTGCTCCCACACTCAACAATGTGGAAAAGGTCTATATCAAGGCCAATGTGAGCGGTGGTGCTGGCAATGCGGGCGCGGGCGAAGACGGTGGCGCTGGTGGCAACATCATCGTGAATGCCGCTGGTTTCACTGGCACGACCGAACTGTGGTCTGATGGCTCGACCGCTGCCGCAGGCAAGGCAGGCGTTGCCGGTCTGGGCGGTGCCGCCGGCACCATCACCTTCTCGGGTATCAAGCTGGGCACGCAAATCGGTGTGACGGGCAGCTCGGCGTCGGCGACCTTCGAATTCGCCGGTGCGTCGGGCGCTGCCGATGCGGCCACCTTGGCCCTGGCCAGTGCAACGGGCGGCGCAACCCTCACGGTGGGCAGCATCGAGAACCTCACGGTGAACTCTGTGTCGGGCACCAACAACGTGGTGGTCGCTGCCAACCTGGCCGAGAAAGTCACGATCACCGGTGCAGGCGCGCTGACCGCCACGGTGACAGCCCCCAATGCCACGGTGATCGACGCCTCGGCACTGACCAAGGCCCTGGCCCTGACGTTCACCACCACCGGTTCGACGGCTGTGGCCATCATCGGCGGTGTGGGTGCTGACACGTTCAACATCACCGGCACGGCGGACGCCAAGATCACCCTGGTTGCTGGCGATGGTGCTGACACGGTCAACATCAACGCCCTGGGCGTGAACAAGGTCACCCTGGGGGGCGGCGCTGACACGCTGAACATCACGGGCCTGACCGGCGCTGGCGCCAAGGATCTGGACATCAGCACGGCTGCCAAGCTGGCGGCTTCGGCTTTCGAAGTGACCGACTTCGTCAGCGGCACCGACGTGATCAACCTGACGTCGGCCGCTGGCACGACCAAGGCGGCTCCTACCGGCACGCAACTGGCCAACATCGCCGCTTCGTCGTCGCTGCTCACCGCTGCCCAACTGGCTGCCACCACCGCTGGTGTCAACAAGGCCATCGCGTTCCAATACGGTTCCGATACCTACATCCTGACGAACGACGGCACGGCTGCTCTGACGGTTGACGACAGCCTGGTCAAGCTGACCGGTGTGGCATCGCTGGCTGCTTCTTCGTGGACCTCGGCATGATCGCTCAGAGGTGCTGCCTGCAGCAAGGCATGGCATACCGCTGAGCCGCTGCAGAAAGCTTTCTGCAAAGCCCCCCAGGTACAAGCCTGGGGGGCTTTGTTCATGGAGCACGCTACAGATGCTTGTTCCGTGACGGCTGCGGACGCTGGTACGCTGTGCACCCCGCCGTTTGTTTCCCCGCCATGTCCTCAGCCGCCCATCCTATCCATGACCGCCTGGCGCAGCTCGCGCAGCAGCGCGAATTCGCACTGTGCCTGGCCCAGGCGCAGGCCCATGTCGAGCTGCACGCCCAGGACGCAGTGGCCTGGGGCTGGGTGGTTCGCTGTGCCTTCGCACTGGGCGATGGCGCGAAGGCTCTCGAAGCAGCACAGCGGGTGTGCGAGTTGGCGCCCGACAATGCACAGGCTTGGACTACGCTGGGTGACGTGCGGCGCCACTTCGGGTCACTGGACGGTGCCCTGGCGGCTTTTCAGCAGGCCTTGCAACGGGTGGCTGCGCTCACCCCGCCGACCGGCCAGTCGCAGGCGGCACTTGCAGTGCTGTCCAACAAAGTGGGGGATGTTCTGTACACGCAGGGGCGGTTCGAGCCGGCGCAAAAGGCTTTCGAGCAGGCCGTTCACCTCGCGCCACGCTTTGGCCAGGCCTGGTTCCATCTGGGCATTGCGCGCATGGGCCTGGGCCACTATGCCGAGGCACAGGCGCCGCTGGAGCAGGCATTGGCCCACGGTCACCCTCCCGCGCAGGTGCAGTCGGCACTGGGCGCCGTCTTCATGGAGCTGGGGGCGCACCGCCAGGCCCATGCGGCCTTGTCGCAAGCGCTTGCGCTGCAGCCCGAAGACACCATGGTGCTGAACAACCTCAGCATTGCCAGCCAGAACCTGGGCTTGCTGACTGAGGCCGAGACACTGATACGCCGCAAGCTGGCGCTGCAAGAGCGCGATGTGAACGGCTGGATCAACCTGGGCAATGTGCTGCGCGCACAGGCCCGTATCGACGAGGCCGTGGAGTCCTTCCGGCATGCTATGTCGCTCGAGGCCGGCAATGCCACGGGCCTCATGGCCATGGGCCTGCTGTGCCATGAGACCCAGGCTTTGGGGGACGCGCGGCGCTATCTTGTGGAGGCCATTGCATCTCCATCGGCAACCCAGGCCCAGAAGCTGGATGCCATGGTGGAGCTGGCATCCCTGCATGCCAGCCTGGGCGAGCATGCGGCCAGCGAAGCGCTGTTCATGCAGGTGCTGGCCGCCAGGCCGCGCGAGCGCAAGTACTGGGGCAAATGGCTGTTTGCGCTGAACAACCACCCCCACAAGACCCCGCGGCAGATCCTGGAGCAGTACCAAGCGTTCGCGGCCCATTGCTTTGGTGCCGCGCCACCATCATCACCTGCGGCTGCAGTGCCTCCCCTGCCGGAGCGCCCTGACCGGCGTATCCATATCGGCTATGTGTCGGCTGACTTCACGCAGCACCCGGTGCGGCTTTTCCTGCAGCCCCTGTTGGCCCACCATGACCACACGCGATTCGAGGTATCGGCCTTTGCCAACCTTTCGGGCCCGGCGGAGGTGTTGCCGGCCTACCAAACCATGGTGGACCATTGGCATTTCATCAAGGGCATGACCGACCATGAAGTGGCCGACCTGGTGCGCGCCAGCGGGGTGGATGTGCTGGTGGATCTCTCGGGCCACACGGGGGGCAATCGGCTCGATGTGTTCGCACTCAAGCCGGCACCGGTGTCGGTGAGCTGGCTGGGGTTCGGCTCCTCCACGGGACTTGCCGCCATGGACTACTTTCTGACCGACGCGCATGCCGTGCCCGCGCCGGACGATCAGTACTTTGCCGAGCTGCCCTGGCGGCTTGACCGCCCGTTTCTGGCCTACCGGCCGGCACCGGGCATGGGAGACCCAGGGCCTTTGCCGGCGCTAGCGGCCGGCCACGTGACCTTTGCCACACTGAGCCGCTCGATTCGCTTCAACGACGAGCTGTTCGCTGCCTGGGCCCAGGTGCTTTTGCGCGTGCCCGGGTCGGTGCTGCGCATCGACAGCAAGAACATGCGCGATGCCGAACTCGCGCGACAGACCCAGGCGCGGTTTGCTGCGCTGGGGGTGGCGCCCGAACGCATCGCCTGCGGCTTTCACAGTCCGCCCTGGGATGTTCTGCGCGGGGTGGACATTTCGCTGGACTGCTTTCCCCACAACAGTGGCACCACGCTGTTCGAATCGCTGTACATGGGCGTGCCCTATGTCACGCTGAGCGACAGGCCAGGGGTGGGGCGATTGGGATCGGCCATCCTGCACGGCGCGGGACGACCCGAGTGGGTGGCCCATAGCGTGCCGGAGTATGTAGAGACGGTGGTGGCGTTGGCCAGCGACCTGCCACGGCTGGCCCAGGTGCGTGCCACCTTGCGTGAGCAACTGCAGGCCAGCGCCCTGATGGACGAACCCGGCTTCACCCACGCGGTGCAGGAGGCCTGCACCCAGATGCTCGAACGCCATCGCCAAAGGCTGCATGCTGCCAGTCGCTCGTCTGCCTGAGCCAACGAAGCGCTGAAACGTGTCCCCAGGCATCGTGGCTACCGGCCGTCATGGGGCACCGAGAGGGCATGTAAGAATGCAAGCTTCAACAAGGAGAGGCACCGCATGTCAGATTGGACCGCCGGCTATGTGGCCGACATTGGCTATACCTACGGCTACTACCCCGAGCTCAATCCCCTGCGGGTCAAACTGGCTTTCTTGAACCAGGGCCTGGTGTTCCCTGAAGTGGGGGCAGCCTGCGAACTGGGCTTTGGCCAGGGCCTCAGTGTGGGCATGCATGCGGCGGCCAGTGTGGTCGAATGGCATGGAACGGATTTCAATCCGGCGCAGGCCGGCTATGCGCAGCAATTGGCGGCCGTGTCCGGCTCAGGGGCGCGCCTGTACGACCAGGCCTTTGATGAATTTGCCCGCCGCACCGACCTGCCGCAGTTCGACTACATCGGCCTGCATGGCATATGGAGCTGGATCAGCGACGAGAACCGTGCCGTCATCGTGGAGTTCATCCGCACCCGGCTCAAGGTGGGCGGCGTGCTCTACATCAGCTACAACACCTTGCCCGGCTGGGCCGCCTTTGCGCCCATGCGCCACCTGCTGTCACAGCATGCCGCTGTGATGGGCGCCGAAGGCAGCGGCACCCTGAATCGCATTGACGGGGCGGTGGATTTTGCCGAGAAGTTGCTGGCCACCAACCCGCTTTACAGCCGGGTCAATACGTCCGTCGCGGAGCGAATGACCCGGCTCAAGACCTTGCCCAAGCAGTACCTGGCGCACGAGTACTTCAACCGCGACTGGGTGCCCATGCACTTTGCCACCATGGCCGAGTGGCTGGAGCCAGCCAAAGTGCAGTTCGCTTGCACGGCACATGTACTTGACCATGTCGATGCATTGAACTTGAATGCCGAGCAGCAGCAGTTCCTGAAAGGCATTCCCGAT
This sequence comes from Acidovorax sp. FW305-C-20-28, assembly GCF_058783375.1. Taxonomy (NCBI): domain Bacteria; kingdom Pseudomonadati; phylum Pseudomonadota; class Betaproteobacteria; order Burkholderiales; family Comamonadaceae; genus Acidovorax; species Acidovorax sp. FW305-C-20-28. The sequence continues at coordinate 169,294 of NZ_JBYSYM010000002.1, forward strand.
GTCAATCTGCGCGAGAGCACACGCGATTTCATCGTCAACCAGCAGTTCCGGCGCGACTACTGGGTCAAGGGGGCGCGCAGGCTCAATGCCATTGACCAGGCGGAGGCACTGCGCTCACTGAAAGTGGTGCTGGTGACCCACCACGCAGATGTTTCCCTCAAGATGACGGGTGCGGTGGGTGAGGTCACGCTCAATGAAGTGATCTATGCGCCGCTGCTGGAACTGATGGCTGACCACAAGCCGCGCACGCTGGGGCAGATGGAGCAGGCCTTGCAGGGCAAGGGCATCAACTTCGCGCAAATCCAGCAGTCCGTGATGGTGCTGGCTGGTGCCGGGGCAGGGCACCTGGCGCCCGTGCAGGAAGATGCTGTGGTGCCCAAGCTGCGCAAGTCCACCGACAAGCTCAACACCTGGCTGGTCAACCAGTCGCGGGGCAGCAACGACGTGGGCTTTCTGGCCAGCCCGGTGACTGGCGGCGGCATTGCCGTCGGCCGCACGCAGCAGTTCTTTCTGCTGGCCATGGCGCAGGGAAAGAAGCAACCAGCCGAATGGGCGCAACTGGCGTGGCAGATCCTCAGCCTGCAGGGACACAAGCTGGTCAAGTCGGGCAAGGCACTGGAAACCCCGGAGGAAAATGTGGCCGAATTGATGGAACTGGCCAATGCATTTGCCCAAAAGCATGTGCCGATGCTGAAGGCCCTGCAAGTGATCTGAAGCCGGCCATCGTTGGAGGTGGCTTCGCCGGCTGTCCAAGGCACTGGCGCTGCCGTCTCGCCGCAACACGGAGCACCTGCCCAACCAGTCGCCAAGGGCTGGGGCCGATGTCCATGGCCCAAATTGGCGAGCAATGTTTTCTTGTAAGCACGAGCCCATAGGCCCTATGCTCTGCAGGTTTCACATTTTTTGGAGCTGTTTGTGGCCGTTGCACTCTCTGCCGAACTCGAAGTCACCATCCTGAACCGCGCGTTCAACGACCAATCCCCCTCCAGCACGGTTTTCTACCAGCAGAAGATGGCTGCTGGTTTCTCACCGCAGAGCTGGGAGGCCTATGCCTTCCAGTTCGGCGCCAATTACCAGCACCTGTCGTCGGGCGCCCTGGCGTTGAAGATCGTGACCAACATGGGACTGTCGTACGACATCGGCCTGCAAGGCTCGCTGGTCTCGTACCTGGACGCCGTGGGCAAGGAGAATGTCGGCATTGTGGCGGTGCAATTGGGCCATGCGCTGCTGGGCCTGGAAAACGCTACCGGTGAGCTGGCTTACTTCAACGCCCCCGCCGCTGCATGGGCCAAGGAGATCGCGGACGCGTACATGTACTCCACCAACTCGGCCAACGGCACCCCTTCGCCCAGGGGCGCTGCCGGCTGGAGTTCCGCAGTGGAGCACCAACCGGTCGACGCGGCAACGGTACAACTGGTGGGTGCTGCAGCCCCCACGGATGTAACCGGCGCATTGCTGGTCTGAGAGCGACTTTCTTTCTCTCGGGAGACTGGGCGTCCTCGGCTCCATCAAGCGATGGATGCCTGCAAGCCCAGCAGCTCCCGCGCCTCCTGCGGCGACGCCACGCTGCGCCCTGCTTTGCGCGCATACTGGGCCAGCCGCTCAATCAACGGCCCATTCGATGTGGCCTTGCTGCCGTCGGGCAAATAGAACGTATCTTCCAGCCCCGTGCGCAAGTGGCCACCCAGTTCGGCCACGCGCTGGTGCACAGGCCAGATCTCCTGGCGGCCGATCACGGTGGCCTGCCAGGGCGCATCCTGGATCTTGAGCTTGAGCAGAATGGGCAGCAGGTCCGGGTCGGCCGGCATGCCCGATTCGACCCCCATCACAAAGTTGTATTCGGGCAGGCGCTCGGTGTACATGCCGGTCTGCACATACATCTCCACGCAGCGCACGATGCCCACGTCGAAGCATTCGAACTCGGGCAGGGTGCCCGTCTCCAGCATCACGTCGATGAAGTCCTTGACCTTGGCGGGCTGGTTGTCGAACAGCATGGGCGGCCAGGCCCAGGTGCCGTTGCTGCGCACCTTGAGGTAGTTGAGCGAGCCAGCATTGCAGGCCGCCATTTCGGGCCGGGTGGCGCGCAGGCAGTCGAGCGGGCCCTGGTAGTGCGGGCCCACCACGCCGGTGGTCTGGTTGATGACAAGGCCAGGGCATTCCTCGCGCATGGCCTGCACGCAGTCGCGCGCCACCTGCGGGTCCCACGAGGGCAGATGGCCCTTGCCCGCCTCCTGCTGGCGAAAGTGCACATGCACCACGGCGGCACCTGCGTCCACCGCACGGCGCGCCTCGCGCGCCAGTTGCTCGGGCGTCACGGGCACATGGTGCTGGGTGGGGTCGGTCAGCACGCCGGTGATGGCGCAGGTGATGATGGCTTTGTCGGAGTGGGGGGTCGTCATGGTGGGTGTCCTCAGATTCCGAGCTGGCGCGCCGCCAGGTCTTTCATGATTTCCTCGGCGCCGCCGCCGATCATCATGACCTTGACCTCGCGGTAGATGCGTTCGCTCACGGTGCCGCGCATATAGCCCATGCCGCCCAGGATCTGCACGGCCTGGTCGGCGCAGAACTGCATGGTCTGGGTGGCGTGGTTCTTGAGCAGGCAGACCTGGGCCACCCACTCGGCACCCGTGTGGCCCGCGTCGGCCTGCGCGGCCACAGCTTCGAGCCAGGCGGCTGTGGAGTGCATGCGCATCTGCATGTCCACCAGCTTGTGGCGTATGACCTGGTGGCTGACCAGAGGGGCGCCGAAGGTCTTGCGCTGGCGCGCCCAGGCCAGGGCCTCGTCGTAACAGGCCTCGGCAAAACCCAGGGCCGATGCCGCCAGGCCAAAGCGCTCGCCATTGAAGTTGCCCATGATGGTGCGAAACCCGTCGCCCTCGGCACCCAACAGGTAGCGTGCTGGCACGCGCACATTGTCGAAGCGCAGGTGGGCGGTGTCAGAACACAGCCAGCCCATCTTGGCCAGTGCGCTGCGCGACAGGCCGGCGCTGTGGCCGGGCACCAGCAGCATCGATATGCCGCCGCTGCCCCGGCTGCCGGGCTCGCCCGTGCGCACGGCCACGGTGATCCAGTCGGCGCGCATGCCCGAGGTGATGAACACCTTCTCGCCATTGACCACGTACTCATCGCCCTCGCGCCGCGCGGTGGTGGCCAGCTGTGCCACATCGGAGCCGCCGCCGGGCTCGGTGATGGCCAGCGCGGCAATGCGTTCGCCGGCCAGCACCGGTGGAATCACCTCATCGCGCACCGCATCGCTGCCGTGCGCCAGCACCGGTGGCAGGCCGATGTTGTGCGACAGCAGGCTGGCCAGCACGCCGCCACTGGTGCCATGGCGGCACAGGGCCTGCCACAGCGGCAGGCGCAGCGCGTAGCTGGCGGGCGTGCCGCCGTACTGCTCGGGGTAGCCCAGGCCCAGCAGGCCCAGTTCGCCCGCACGGCGGTACAGCGCACGCGGGAACTCGCCCGCGGCGTCCCAGGCGTCCACATGCGGGGCGATCTCGGTGCGGGCAAAGCGCGTGACCGTGTCGGTCAAGGCTGCGCGGTCGGCGTGCAGGTCTTCGTCGTCCTGTGAAAGCAGCATGGCCTCACGCCTCCTGCGCCGCAAAGCGCGCCAGCACCTGGCCCGGTGCGACCTGCTGGCCTGGCGCCACCAGCAGCTCGGTCACCGTCACCGCGGCCGGGCAAGCAAGGCTGTGTTCCAGCTTCATGGATTCGAGCACCACCACCGTTTCGCCGGCCTGCAGGGCCACGCCTGCCGTCACGGGCGCGGCCACCACGCGGCCGTTGAAGGGGGCCCGCAGTTCATTGGCGCCACTGGCCGCGCCTGCGCGTGCGGCGGGCTCCCATGAGGCGTCTTCCACCCACCCATCCACGCCACTGGCCTGCCAGTGCCAGCGGTGGGGGGCCACAGTGGCCGTGCGCACCTTGTGCGCGACACCATCCACCAGGCATTGCACGCGGCCATCGGGCAAGAGGGTCAGTGCCATGGCCATGGGCTGCGCCTCGGCCTTGGGGTCCACCAGCAAGCGCCCGGGGGTCGTTTCACGCACGGCGATGGGCAGCACCTCGCCCTGGTAGCGCAGCCGCATGGGGCGTGCAAAGCGGCAGGGCAGGGTGGTGGCGCGGGGCGGGAACAAGGCCGCCATGGCGCTGGGCAGCAGCGCCGTTTCTTCGTGCGCGCGCAGCGTGGCGCGCAGGGCGTCGCCTTGGTGCGAGAGAAAGGGCACGCGCGCCTGCCCGGCGCGGAACTGCGGGTGGTCGAGGCAAGCCGCCAGCAAGGCGCGGTTGCTGGGCAGCCCGAGCAAGGTGGTGCCATGCAGGGCGCGCACCAGCGCATCGATGGCCTCGCCGCGCGTGGCGGCATGCACGATGAGCTTGCCCAGCATGGCGTCGTAGTGGGGCGTGACCTCGGTGCCTGCTTCCAGCGCGTGGTCAAAGCGCAGGCCGCCCAGCGGCGCGGTCTCGAATGCGGTCGCCGGGGGCGCCTCGAAGTGCAGCACCCGTCCCGTGTGCGGCGTGAAATGCGCGTCCTCCGCACACAACCGCACCTCGATGGCATGGCCGTCGAGCGCCACTTGTTCTTGCGCGAGGGGAAGGGGCTCGCCGCGCGCCACGCGGATCTGCCACTCCACCAGGTCCAGGCCCGTGAGCGCCTCGGTCACAGGGTGCTCCACTTGCAGACGGGTGTTCATCTCCATCAGGTAGAAGTCGCCGTGCTCCCCGTCGAGCAGAAATTCCACGGTGCCTGCACCCACGTACCCCGCGGCCTGTGCCAGTGCCACCGCGCAGGCGCCCATGCGCTCGCGCAGGGCGGCGTCGACAGCGGGGCTCGGCGACTCCTCGATGAGTTTCTGGTGCCGCCGTTGCACCGAGCAATCGCGCTCGCCCAGGTGGATGCAGTGGCCGTGTGTATCGGCAAACACCTGCACCTCCACATGGCGCGGGGCCAGCAGGGCGCGCTCGACCAGCAGGTCGCCATTGCCGAAGCTGGCCAGCGCTTCCGAGCGTGCGCTGGCCAGCGCTGGGGACAACTGCGCAGCCTCGGTCACCAGCCGCATGCCGCGCCCGCCACCGCCCGCCACGGCCTTCACCATCAGCGGAAAGCCGATGCGCGCCGCTTCAGTGGCAAAGCGCTCGTCGCTTTGGTCACTGCCTGCATAGCCGGGCAGGCAGGGCACACCTTGCGCCTGGGCCAGCGCCTTGGCGCCGGCCTTGCTGCCCAGCGCGCGGATGGCTGCGGGTGGCGGGCCGATCCAGGTGAGGCCGGCATCCACCACGGCCTGGGCAAAGTCGGCGTTCTCGCTGAGGAAGCCATAGCCCGGGTGCACAGCGTCGGCACCCGTAGTGCGCGCCGCCGCCAGCAGCTTGTCGATGCGCAGGTAGCAGTCCGCACTGCTGCTGCCTCCCAGGGCCACGGCCTGCGTGGCCTCGCGCACATGCAGGGCCTGGGCATCGGGGTCGGAGTAGACCGCCACGGAGGCAATGCCCATGCGGTGCGCCGTGTGGGCGATCCGTCGCGCGATCTCTCCACGGTTGGCGATCAGGATTTTTTTCATGCCGAAGCGCTCCATGGTGGTGGCTTGCGGGCCGTGAATGCGGCCAGCCCCTGCGGCGCCTCCGGCCCGCGCAGGGCATGGGCAAACAGGTGTGCGGCATCGTCCAGCAGTGCGGGCAAGGGCAGCGTGCCTTGCACCTGCGCCAACAGATGCTTGGTGGCGGCAATGGCCTGGGGCGCCGTGCTGGCCAGGCGCTGCACGGCGGCTTGCACGGCCTCGTCCATGGGACCGTCCACCACCTCATCGACCAGCCCGGCCTGTTGCGCGGCGGCTGCCCCACTGCGTGCGCCCGACAGCAGCCAGCGCCGTGCCGCCGCCGGCCCCAACCGGCGCACCACGAAGGGCGCAATCTGTGCGGGCACCAGACCCAGGGTGACCTCGGGCGCCCCGAACTGGGCATTCGCATCCGCAAGCACCAGGTCGCCGCAGCAGGCCAGGCCCAGGCCGCCGCCCATGGCGGCACCTTGCACCGCGATCACCAGCCATTGGGGCAGGCCGCACAGCGCCTGCAGCAGCGTACCGAAGCGGCGGTTCAGCGGCACCAGCGGGTCGGGCATGCCCGCACCGAGCGGCTGGCCGATGGCCTTGGCAAAGCCGCCCAGGCTGCCGCCTGCACAGAAATGCCCGCCCGCACCGCGCAGCACCACGCCGCGCAGCGCGCCATCGTTGCGGGCGCGGGTGCAGGCCGCCAGCAGGGCGTCCACCATGGCATCGGTCAGCGCGTTGCGGCTGGCTGGGTCGTTGAGGGTCCAGGTCTCGACGGCAAGGCCGGCACCCAGCGGCGCACGGGTGATCAACAGGGTATCGGGCATGCGGTGTCCTGGCTGGCTCAGTGGGCGGCAGGCCGCTTGGCGATGCCCATGGTCTTGGCGAGGATGCCCAGCATCACTTCATCGGCCCCGCCGCCGATGGAGGCCAGGCGCCCGTCGCGGAACATGCGCGAGACCTTGTTCTCCAGCGTGAAGCCCATGCCGCCCCAGAACTGCAGGCAGGTGTCGGGCACTTCGCGGTTCAGGCGCCCGGCCTTGAGCTTGGCCATGGAGGCCAGCTCCAGCACATCCTGGCCGCGCACATAGAGTTCGCAAGCGCGGTAGGTCAGGGCGCGCAGGGCCTCGACCTCGGTCTTGAGCTCGGCCAGCTTGAACTGCACCCACTGTTGATCGGCCAGCGCACCGCCGAAGAGCTTGCGTTCCTGCGCCCATTCGATGGTCCAGCCGATGCAGTTGCTCAGCGACTCCAGCGTGCTCGATGCGCACCACAGCCGCTCCTCCTGGAACTGCTGCATCTGGTAGATGAAACCCTGGCCCTCGGCCCCGATGCGGTAGCGCTGCGGCACGCGCACCTCGTCGAAGTAGAGCAGGCCCGTATCGCTGCTGTGCATGCCGATCTTGCGGATCTTCTGCGCCACCTCCACGCCCTTGGTGAGCTGGCCGCCAGGGCCATCGCGCAGGGGCACCATCACCAGGCTCTTGTTGCGGTGCACAGGGCCTTCGCCGGTGTTGACCAGCATGCACATCCAGTCGGCCTGCAGGCTGTTGGTGATCCACATCTTCTGCCCGCTGATCACATAGTCGTCGCCATCCTTGCGCGCCGTGGTCTTGATGCCCGAGACGTCGCTGCCTGCAGCCGGTTCGCTCACGCCGATGCAACCCACCGTATCGCCCGCGATGGCCGGGGCCAGGAAGTCGCGCTTGAGCTCGTCGCTGCCGTGGCGCGCCAGGGCCGGTGTGCACATGTCCGTCTGCACGCCGATGGCCATGGGCACGCCGCCGCAGTGCACATGGCCCAGGGTCTCGGCCATGGCCACGGAATAGGAATAGTCCAGGCCCGAGCCACCGTATTCCTCAGGCTTGCACAGGCCCAGCAGGCCGAGCTTGCCCATCTTCTTGAAGACCTCGTGCGCCGGGAAGATCTCGGCCGCCTCCCATTCGTCCACATGGGGGTTGATCTCTTCGTCGATGAAGCGCTTGAGAGTCTTCTGGATCTCGCGGTGCTCGTGCGTGAAATGCATGGTGTGTCTCCGTTGATTTTTGTGTGGACCAGTGCAAGAAAAAGCGGGAAAGGGGACCTACATGCGCGCCACCCCGAACTGCATGGGGCGGACCGTGCGTGCCTGTGCGTCGGCACATGTGCTCAGGCACAGGGTCAGCACGGCACGGGTGTCGCGCGGGTCGATCACGCCGTCGTCCAGCAGCAGGCCGCTGGTGTAGAAGGCGTCGGCCTGGGCTTCGAACATGGCCACGATCTTGTCGAACTGGGCCTGCGACTCGGCCGCGTCGGGCGTGATGCCTTTGCGCGCCAGGGCGGCTTCGGTCACGATCTGCATGGTGCGCGCTGCCTGCTCGCCGCCCATCACGGCGGTCTTGGCGCCAGGCCAGCTGAACAGGAAGCGCGGCGCATAGCCGCGCCCGCACATGCCGTAGTTGCCCGCGCCAAAGCTCGCGCCGCACTGGATGGTGATCTGCGGCACCGTGGCGTTGGCCACCGCCTGGATCATCTTGCTGCCGTGCTTGATCATGCCGCCCTGCTCACTGTCCTTGCCCACCATGTAGCCGGTGGTGTTCTGCAGGTAGACGATGGGGTGGCCGAGCTGGCACATCCGCTGGATGAAGTGCGCCGCCTTGTTGGCACCCGCCACGTCGATAGGGCCATTGTTGGTGATGAAGCCCACGGGGCGGCCGTCGATGCGCGCCTGGGCGCACACGGTGGCCATGCCATAGCGGGCCTTGAACTCCAGCAGCTCGGAGCCATCCACGATGCGCGCGATCACCTCGCGCATGTCCACGGGCTGGCGCAGGTCGTCGGGCATCAGGGCCAGCAGGTCTTCGGCATCGAGCGAGGGGCCCGGAGCCTGCGTGGCTGCCTGTGGGTTCTCCCAGCCCGATGCCGCCACAATGGCGCGCGCCATGCCAATGGCCTCGCGGTCGTCCTGTGCCAGGTACTCTCCGAGGCCCGAGACGCTGGTGTGCATCTCGGCGCCGCCCAGCTCCTCCTCGGTCGCGATCTCGCCTGTGGCGGCCTTGAGCAGCGGTGGCCCGGCCAAAAAGGCGCGTGAGCGCCCCTGCACCATGACCACCACGTCCGACAGACCAGGCATGTAAGCCCCACCCGCCGTGCCCGAGCCGTGCTGCACCGTGATGACCGGTATACCGGCTGCCGATAGCCGCGCCAGGTTGCGGAACAGGCTGCCGCCGTGCACGAAGCCCTCTACCCGGTAGCGCATGAGATTGGCGCCAGCACTCTCGACCAGGTGCACGAAGGGCAGGCGGTTGTGCAGCGCGATCTCCTGCACGCGCAGGATCTTCTCCAGCCCCATGGGCTGGATGGCGCCGGCCTCGATGCCCGAGTCACTGGCCACCACCATGCAGCGCACGCCCGAGACCATGCCGATGCCGGCCACGATGCCGCCACCAGGCACGGACTTCGCCGGGTCCTTCGTGTCCTGCAGGTAGCCGGCCAGCGTGGCCAGCGGCAGCCAGGGCGTGCCGGCATCGAGCAGCAGCGCCACACGCTGGCGCGGCAGCAGCTGGCCGCGCTTGTCGAACTGCGGCTGGGAGCGGGCCGAGGCCTGCGCTGCGCGGTCCTCCAACGCGCGCAGGGCCTCCAGGCGTGCCAACTGTGCGCTGCGGCGGCGCAGGGCATCCGGTGAGCTGCCATGGAAGCGGGAGCTGAATGCCGTCATTCGACCTCTCCGCGTTGTTGGGGTTGATCGGCAAACACGCGCGGTACCTGGGCGCGGTGGAAGCCCTCGAACAGCCGCACGGCAGGCCGTTGCCGCGTTGCGGCATCGGGTACCTGCATGGGCCAGCCCAGGCGGGCCTGGGGGCGGGCGCCGTCGACGCGCACGGTGGTCCCGTTGATGAAGCTGGCGGCAGGGCTGAGCAGAAAGACGATGGCGGCAGAAATCTCGGCCTCGGTACCGAAGCGCCCCTGCGGCACGGTGTGGCGCATGGCGCGCAGCATGTCGGCCGCGGCGGGGGGGTAGTTGTCCATGCCGCTCGATGCGATGTAACCGGGTGCCACGGCATTCACGCGCACACCGTTTGCAGCCCATTCAAGGGCCGCGGTCTCGGTGAAGCTGACCATGCCGGCACGCGCCGCGCCGCTGTGGCCCATGCCCGGCATGGAGCCCCACATGTCGGCCACGATGTTGACGATGCTGCCGCCCTGGGCCTGCATCCACTGCCGGTGGCACTCGCGCGCCATCAGGAAGCCGCCGGTCAGGTTGGTGTTCAGCACCGCTTCCCAGCCCTTGGCGGAAATGGTGGCCAGCGGCGCCATGAACTGGCCGCCCGCGTTGTTCACCAGCGCGTCGATGCGGCCGTGCTCGGCCAGGGCCTGCTGCACGACGATGCCCACGGCTTCCTCGGAGCGGATGTCGCAGGCATGCCAGGAAGCCCGCCCGCCGTCTGCGGTAATTTCCGCTTGCACCGACTGGAGTTTGTCGGCCTTGCGCCCGACCAGCACCACCTGTGCCCCCAGCCGGGCCAGTTCATGCGCGGTGCAGCGGCCGATGCCCGAGCCGCCGCCGGTGATGATCACCACCTGTCCCGCAAAGAGGTCCGGGGCAAACACGCTCTGGTACATGGCTCATGCCTCCCGAATGAACAGTGCGAGCGCCTCGGCGGTGAGCTCGTCCAGCGACTTGCCGCCCTTGGGGGCAAACCATTGCACGGCCCAATTGAGGGCGCCAAAGAGGAACAGGCGCGCCACGCTGGGAGCGGCCTGCAGTGCGCCCTGCCGGGACAGGGCTTCCAGGGTGGGCATCCAAGCGGCCTCGTAGGCGTCCTTGACGCGGCCGATGCCTTTGCGCTGTGCGGGTGTCAGCGAGCGCCATTCGTAGAGCATCACCGGGATGAAGCCGCTGCGCGGGCCCAGCAGGATCTCGAAATGGTGGCGGATCAGCACCCGCAGCTGCTCTCGCGGCGTGGCGGTTGCGGGCAGGGCGGCCAGCGCCTGCTGCTGGCTTTGCAGGGCCATGACCATGCCTTCGTTCATCACGGCGTGGAGCAGGGCCCCCTTGCTTTCGAAATGGTAGAAGGGCGAGCCGCTGTGCATGCCGGCGGCCGCCGCGATGTCGCGCGTGGTGGTGGCCGCAAAGCCCTTGGTCAGAAACAGCTTGGCGGCACCGTCCATGAGCTTGCGGCGGCGGTTGCCGTCGTCGACTGCTTCGGCGGTCTTGCGCGGGCGGCCGCGTGGGCGCCGGGGTTCGTCCGTGGTGGCCACCGGGGCCTTGCGAGGGCGGGCAACGGGCGTGGGAGGGGCTTCAGGGGCCAGGGTGGCCGAGGGACGTTTGCGCCGGGTAGCGGGGGATTCCATGCTGCGCACGATAGCAAAACACTTTATTTTTAGCAAGCAAGTGCTTTGTAAAAATAAAGCGAATGCGTTAGGGCCATTTCGCCTCGTGTGGCATGCGAGGGCGGGCGTGCAGTCTTTGCAGGGTTCGAACGCCTGCCCCGCGGTCGTGGCGGTGTCCGAGAGGGGAGACTTCCCGCTTTATCCGGGAGGGGCGCTGTTGGCCTGCGCCGGGCATGGAGCGGGTGGGCTGGTCTCGAACAGGTCTCCAGGTCCGGCCCAACGGGTGCGGGCCGTTGCCGTGGATGCGGAGGTAGTGTGTTCCGGGCTGGGGGCCGCAGGCCAGGGCAGCAAGGGCGAGTAGGACAGCCGTCCATCCGCGTGCGCCACGCGAATGCGAAAGCAGCCCTGCGGCTGCTGCTCCACACGGAGTTGGCCCTGGTCTGGCACGGCCGTCGCATTCCCGTTGGAGAGCAGGGCAAAGCTGGCACCTGCCGGCGCTTCCAGCTTCCATGCCAAAACCCTGTGCTTGGTGTCATAGCCGACGTCCACGGCCAGGGTGGCGGGGGTCAGGCGCGCATGCCAGCGTTGCAGCATGGCCGGCACGTCGGCACGGATGTCTTCCATGCCCAGCACGCTGCCGCTGTAGCGCAGTACCTGCTGGGGGAGCTGGGCGGGTGGGCGACCGGCCAGATCCGACTCGTCGGCCACCGACAGCGGCGGCGGGCCAGTGCGCCCCATGGCGGGGCGCAGGCGCTCGAGCCCATGCACAAACCAGGCGGGCACGCCCGGGTCTCCCCAGATGGCAGTGGCTGCGTCGCGCTCCAGGTAGGCCGTGCCGATGGCTCGAAACAGCGTGTTGTTGCGCACTGCGGCGTGCGCTGAAGGGCTGGACAGCAGCCAGCCGGGCACCGACACGGCCAGTACGGCCGCGAGGAGCCCCGCCTGCACCCACCGGGGTCGCTCCCGCCATGCATACGCCAGCGCCAGCGTGCAGATCAAGGAGAGCGCGGCCCATGGAATGATGAAGTACCGCTCGGCCAGGCCCGGCAGGCGCACCAGAGGCAGCAGTGGCGCAAAGAGCCATGTGGGCAGCAAAACGACCCAGAAAAGCAGCAGCACGCCCGGGGGCTTTCCGTGCCGCCACGCGGCCGCAGCTGCCAGTGCCGCAAGGCCCGCAGTCGCCACCAGCGGAGCGCTCCACAACATCGCCGGAACGGCGGCAAACGCCGTCACGGTGTCGGCAAGCAGGTTGCCGGCAATGTCCGCGGCGGGCCGGTATCCGCCCACAAAGTTGCCCAGCATGAAGCCTCGCCAGGCAACGTACAGTGCGATGACGACCAGCCAGGGCCAGGCCACCGCCAGGCGCTGCCGGAAGCTGCCCAGCGGCAGCAGAAAGGGAATGAACCCCAGGGGGATGAAAATCTCCTTGGCGGTGATGGACACGGCAAAGGCGAGGGTGGCGAGCCACCGCAATGGCCGGGGGCCGCCGTCCAGCGCGCGAACAGCCCACCAGATGGCCAGCAGAAAGAACAGCAGGCCTTCCAGGTAGTGCCGCACCATGAGCAGTTGCGTCGCCTGGGCCACCGGCGTGCCCACCAGGAACATGGCCGGTGCCACAAGCGCCGCGATCTCACCGGTCCAGCGCGCAGCAATGCGGTGCAGCAGCCATGCGCACCCGGCCAGCGTCAACAGGTGGTGGACAAAGAAGCCCCGGGGCTCATAGCCGAACAGTGCGATGTCCAGGTCATAGACCAGCGAAAGCCAGGGGGTGAGGCTGAAAGGGACCAGGGCCCGCCACGCCTGCGGCACGGTGAAGTACTCCAGCGGCGTGTACTTCTGGGCGTGCAGCAAGATGGCTGGATCATCACAGCACCACCACAGTTGCGGGATGTCGCCGTAGAGCGCAAACACTGCGCCAACGACCAGTACAAGCACTGCGATGGGATGCGTCAAAAACTTATGCAAGTGGGTGGTCCGGTGGATTGTCAGGGAGGGCGCTTGATTGTTACCCAAGGGGTCGATGCGCTGATCGCATGCGCCCATCCCCATTAATTTGTGCCCAATCGTTGCCTGGGCCATCAATTTGAAACAGGGCGGATCAACCATTTGGATGTAAATACCTTGTTTCTTTTGCTTTGGTGGCCTACTGTTCTCAAGGGGGTTCTTTTGCATCGATGTCATGTGGAGAGCGGAGGGCTGCAATCCCCTACGCTTCGCGTCCTATCAACGAGAGGCAGGTTTCATGAACACATACGGCATTGCCCAATGGGCGCGTGGCGCCATCGTCGCAGCAACCGCTGCTCTGGCACTGGGGGCGCAGGCGCAGGTCATCGATTTCTCGGGCACCCGCGGTGCAGGTGTCAACCAGACGGACGTGCTGCTGGAAAACCTGCGCCTGCTGGTGCCGGTGGCCAATCCGCAGCAGCCCGGCACCACCACCACGGTGGAGTCCAACTACAACATCCTGTTCCGCTTTGACCCCACCACCTTGCACCTGGTGCCTGTGGGCCTGCAGCAGACCGGCGGGTCGGGTGCGGTGCAGTGCGCCAGCGCACAGGTGACGGTGTTCGACGCCCTGCGGGGCGCGAACCAGCCGCTGGTCAATGCGTCGGTCACGCTGGGCACGCGCTCGGCGACCACCAATGCACAGGGCGTGGCCTCGTTCACGGGGCTGGCCCAGGGTTTCTTCACGGTGACCACGACGGCGCCCAATTACTCGCCCGCCAACCAGACCGTGCTGCTCAACTGCGCTGCGCCCAACCAGGTGGCGGTAGCCCTGTCGCCGGCCAGTGGCAGTGCGGGTGGCTTGGCTGCGGGCCAGTTCCGCACCATCCTGACCTGGGGTGAGAACCCGCGCGATCTGGATTCGCACCTGACAGGACCTGCTGCCAGCGGGGCAGCGCGCTGGCATGTGTACTTTGCCTCGAAGAATTCGGGGGACATGTGTGCACTGGACGTGGATGACATCTCCTCCTACGGCCCGGAAACGGTGACCTGCCCACCCACGGCGAGCACGGGCGGTGCAGGAGGGGCCCTGCGCCCAGGCGTCTACCGCTATTCGGTGCACCACTACTCGGGCTCGGGCAACCTCGGTACATCGAATGCCAATGTGCGGCTGGAGCTTTCGAATGGACAGGCCTACACGTTCACGCCGCCGGCCGCGCCCTACACCGGCGCCAACAATGTCTGGACGGTGTACGAGCTGACGGTGCTGGGCGACGGGTCCGTGGGGGTGGCGCCGGTCAACTCGGTGATGGCGAATGTCTCGTCCAGCAGCGTCGCTCGCGAATTGCCGATCGCCGAAGGCACCGGGCTCGGCCAGGCGGAAAGCCCATCGCTGTTCCGGAATCTGGCGAAGTAAGCGGGCCAGGCACTGCCGTCTGGCAGTGTGTCGCGGCGGTATGAGGGGTGACGGTTTGTTCGGGTCGCTCCGGCCCAGGCGACTGGCTGAAGGTGCTTTTGATAGCGCAATAGTGCCGCAGCATGCGCTTTTCGGGGGAATCCGGGGTGCGCTGCGACTGAGCCAGGCAGGGACCCGGCCTCCCGTTTAACAGAGACATTGCAGGGTTAATGGACCTTGGCTGAAGCGCCGGTGATAACGTAAGGGCATGAACACACCGAACCAAACCCCCACGCCAATCCCCGCCGGTCTTGATGCCGACAAGATGCGCAATGACCTGGAAGCGCTGCTGCGCAAGGCTGCCCCGCCACAGGACAAGGCCGCTGCCGACAAGCCCGCAGGCAAATAAGCCGCTGCGCACCATGCCCACGCCGCCGGCCCGCATTGCGGGCGGGCGGCGTTTGCTTTTGGAGCGCTGGGCTCATGCGGTCGGGTGACAGAGTAGGCCGCTGCGAGGGCGACCATTGGTTTTCCATAGCGGCGGTGCGCGGGCACCGGTGATACAGTGGTGCGGCACTTCTGTGTCCTGCAGCCGGACTCTTTCTCTGCCCCCTTTTGTTGGTGGCCTGCTCTTGGCAGGCTGGAGGGTCTGGAAGGAATGTGGCTGACTGAAAGGAAAGCCCGACCATGGCCACCGTTTCCGATCTCCAGCGCATCGTGTACTCCGGCAACCCGCAGGCCGACGCCCTGCTGGACAACCCCTCGCCGTGGAACTTCTTTCCCGATGGCCGCAAGGTGCTGTACTACACCTTCGATGCCAGCCCCGGCAGCGTGGCCGCATCCGATGCGGGGCGCCCGATCACTGCATTCAACGCCGCGCAGCAGCAGGCCACGCGGCAGATACTGCAGCATGCGGCGGCGGTCACGGGCATCACCTTCACCGAGGTGGGCAGTTCTGCCCAGGCGGATCTGCATTTCGTCGCCACCAACATCCCGGGGGCATCGACGGCCGGGCTGGCCTCCACCTTCTACAACTACAGCTACAACGGCAGCCAGACGCTGACCCAGCTCAATGCCGAATCGGTGGTCTACCTGGACAACGTGGAGCATGCCGGCATCAACAACCAGCCGACGGCGGGTGGTGCCGGTTACGAGGTGCTTCTGCACGAGGTAGGGCATGCATTGGGGCTGGCGCACCCGTTCGACTCCGCGCGGCCACTGCCCGCATCGCAGGACAACACCAACAACACCGTGATGTCGTACACGCGTGCCGGTCCCTACAAGACGACGTTCCAGGCCTACGATCTGCTGGCTCTGGACTGGATCTATGGGCGGGATGGTCTGGGCGGCACGTGGGGCATGAATTCCACGAACGGCCCGACGCTGACATTTTCCAGCCAGCCCGTGGGCACGGCGGGGCCCGATGTATTCACCAGCACGCAGGCCAATGAGACGTTCAATGGTGCGGGCGGGGTGGACACCCTTGTGGCCCACGGTGCGCGGGGCGGGTATTCGCTCACCCGCAAGGACGGGGGCTGGCAGCTGGTGGACGGCACCGCCGGGCGCGATGGCACCGATACCTTGCTGCAGATCGAGCGCGTTCGCTTTTCGGACCGCTCCGTGGCGCTGGACCTCGATGGCGCTGCGGGAACGGCAGCGCGCCTGCTGGGGGCGCTGGTCGGCCCTGCCGGGCTGGCCAGCCGGGAGCTGGTGGGGGCGGTGCTGGGCGTGGTGGACTCGGGCGCGTCGCAGTTGCAACTGGCGCAGTTGGGACTGAATGCGGTGCTGGGCGCATCTGCAACGCCGGAGCAGGTGGTGGCGCTGCTGTACGGGAACGTGGTGGGGGGCTCCGCAGATGCCGCCACAGTGCAATCCCTGGCCGGATTGATCCGATCGGGCGCCTATACCAGTGCGTCTTTCACGGTGGCGGTAGCCAACCTGGATATCAATGCCGCCCATATCGACCTGGTGGGGCTGGGCGCGCGGGGGCTTGACTACGTCTGACCACGCCGGGCCCCGAAGGCCCTGACGAAGGGTTTCTCCTGCCCTCGGCGGCCCTGCCCGGGCGTGCATCTTCCGTTGCCTGTGATTCGGGTCACTCCGGGAAGGCGGTGCCCGAGTGGGGTGTCAAAAAATTCATATAGGAACTGGTACACTCCGTTTCCTATATGAATTCTCTCCTGCGCATTCCGCTCAATGCCACACCCGAGCAGGTGGGGCGGCTGCGCGCATTGCAGACCGGGTTTGCCAATGTCTGCAATGCGCTCGCGCCGGTGGTGCAGCAGACGCGGGTGTGGAACCGGGTGGCACTGCACCACCTTACCTACCGCCAGTTGCGTGAGCAGTTTCCCGAAATGGGCTCGCAGATGGTGTGCAACGCCATCTATTCGGTGTCTCGCACGGGGCGCCTGATCTTTCAGCACCCTGCCAGCCCCTTCAATCTTGCGCGGCTGGGGGACAAGCCGCTGCCCCTGCTCCAATTCGCAGACACCTGCCCGGTGTACTTTGATCGCCACACCTTGAGCGTCAAGGGCGGGCAATTGTCCATGTTCACGCTGGACGGGCGCATGCGCTTTCAGCTGGCCCTGCGCCCGGAAGACGAGGCGAGCTTTCACGAGCGCAAGCTGCGCGAGATCGTCCTGTCGCAGCGGGCCGATGGCGTCTATGAATTGTCCTTTTTGCTGGGCAGCGAGACCGATGGCGCCGCGCCTGCGCCAGATCTGTCCATGCCCGATGGCGAGATCCCCGAATACATCATGGTCCACGAGACAGTATGAAACCCAACCTCCCTTCTTCTGAGCTGCGTGAAGCGATTTCCTCGCTGCGACCTTTCTTTGTCCGCTCCAGTTGGTTCAGCTTGTTCTCCAGCCTGCTGGTGCTGGCGCCGTCCGTGTACATGCTGGAGGTCTACGACCGGGTGGTGAACACGCGCAACCACCTGACCCTCGTCATGCTCACCTTGCTGGTGATGGGCGCCTATGTGCTCATGGAGGTGCTGGAGTGGGCGCGCAGCGAGGTGATGCGTTCGGCCAGCGTGGAGCTCGACCATCGCATGAGCGGACGCGTCTTTGGTGTGATCTTCGAAGCCAGTCTCAAGCGCCTGCCCGGAGGGTCGCAGCAGCCCTTCAATGATTTCCGGATGGTGCGTGACTTTCTGTACTCACCAGCGCTGCTGGCGGTGATGGAGGCGCCCATCGCGCTGGTGATGATGGTGCTTTTGTTCATGATCAGCCCGTTGCTGGGCTGGACAGCGCTTGTCTTCGGGGTGCTGCAGGTCATTGTGGCCTGGTTCAACGAGCGCGCCACCAAGCCGCCGCTGATGCAGGCCAACGGCAGTTCGATCGCCGCGCAGCAGTATGCCGACGGCGCCCTGCGCAATGCCGAGGTGATCGAGTCCATGGGCATGCTGCGCGATACCCACAAGCGCTGGCAGAACAAGCAGCGTGATTTCCTGCGTCTGCAGGCACTCGCGTCCGAGCGCGCCGGCGGTTTCCAGGCGATCTCCAAGTTCGTGCAGAACACCCTGAGCTCGCTGCTCCTGGGGCTCGGGGCCTGGCTGCTTCTGCGCAACCAACTCAATGGTGGCGCAGGGATGATGATCGTTGCCTCCATCCTGGGCGGGCGCATGCTGGCCCCCCTGGTCCAGGTCGTGACGCAGTGGCAGACGGTCGTGAACGTGCGGGATGCCTGGATGCGGCTGGACCAGCTGTTGACGGCGCTGCCTGCAACGGCACCGACCATGGCATTGCCGGCTCCCCGTGGAGCGCTGCAGGTCGAGCAACTGATCGCATCGGCTCCCGGCAATCCCGCCCATATCCTGCGGGGCGTCGCCTTTGCATTGAACCCCGGTGAGGTGCTGGTGGTCGTGGGGCCGTCGGCCTCGGGCAAGACCACCCTGGCCCGTCTGCTGGTGGGCCTGTGGCCTGCAGCCGGGGGCAAGGTACGCCTCGATGGTGCCGACGTCTACACCTGGAACAAGGCTGAGCTGGGCCCCTACATGGGTTATCTGCCCCAGGGGGTGGAGCTGTTCGAGGGCACTTTGGCCGAGAACATCGCCCGCTTTGGCAAGGTCGACATGGCCAAGGTGGAGGCTGCGGCACGTGCGGTTGGCCTGCATGAGTTCATCCTGTCGCTGCCGCATGGCTACGACAACCCTGTGGGGGCGGATGGGGCCCGGCTGTCCGGCGGGCAGCGCCAGCGGGTGGGATTGGCGCGTGCGCTGTACGACGATCCCGTGTTCGTGGTGCTGGACGAACCCAATTCCAGCCTGGACGAACAAGGTGATGCGGCTCTGGCCCAGGCCATCCTGGCTGCCAAGCAGCGGGGCACCACCTTCGTCATCATGACCCACCGCACCAGTGTGCTGGCCGTGGCCGACAAGATGCTGGTGCTGCGGGATGGGATCCAGCAGGTCTTCGGACCGCGCGATGAGGTCATCGCAGCCCTGAACCAGGCTGCGCAGCAGGCGCAGGCGCAGGCCCAAGCCCAGGCGCAACAAGGCCCGCAGACAGCGCCGCAGGGTTCGGCCCCGGCCCTGGCTGCATCCTGATATCCACCGAGTCCCCTCATGAAGAAAACTGGTTTTTTCCACCGCAGCGAACTCACTGAAGCCCTGTGGTCCTTCCGTCGGGAGTTCGTCGTGGTCGGTATCTTCAGCATGGTAGCCAATGTGCTCATGCTGGCGCCCACGATGTACATGCTGCAGGTGTTTGACCGCGTCATGTCCAGCCGCAGCGAACTGACCTTGATGGTGATGTCGCTCATCACCTTGTTCCTGTTCGTCGTGATGGCGTTCTCCGAGTGGATGCGCTCCCGCGTGCTGGTGCATGCAGGGCAGCGGCTCGACGGAGTGCTCAGCACCCGTGTCTTCAATGCCAGCTTCGAAGCGCGGTTGAGCCAGACCGGCGCGTCGGTGGCGCGGGCCTTCTCCGACCTGATCCAGGTTCGCCAGTTCGTCACGGGCAACGGCATTCTGGCGTTCTTCGACATTCCATGGGCACCCATCTATCTGGCGGTGCTGTTCTTCCTGCACCCCGTGCTGGGCTATGCAGCGCTGGTGTTTGCGGCGTTCCAGGGGGCTCTGGCCTGGTTCGGCCACCGACAGACGGTGGCCCCCGCAGAGGCGGCTTCCAAGGCCACGGCAGAGTCGGGCGCGTACCTGCAAAGCAAGCTGCGCAACGCGGAAGCGCTGGAATCCATGGGCATGGTCCACAACCTGCGCCCCCATTGGGCCAAGCGCCACGGCACGGCTCTGGAGCTGCATGGCCGCGCGCAAGCGCTCACGCACCGCATCGGTTCCTGGAGCAAGTTCATCCGC
This sequence comes from Acidovorax sp. FW305-C-20-28, assembly GCF_058783375.1. NCBI lineage: Bacteria > Pseudomonadati > Pseudomonadota > Betaproteobacteria > Burkholderiales > Comamonadaceae > Acidovorax > Acidovorax sp. FW305-C-20-28. The sequence continues at coordinate 188,804 of NZ_JBYSYM010000002.1, forward strand.
TACAGCCAGCAGTCGCTTGCGCTGGGCATAGGCGCCCTGCTGGTGATCGACGGCCAGCTCTCGCCGGGGGGCATGATTGCCGCCAACGTGCTCATGGGGCGTGCACTGGCACCCATCGACATGCTGGTCGGCACGTGGCGCAGCTTCATCGGGGCGCGCAGCGCGTTCGAGCGTCTGGAAGACCTGTTGCGCCTGCATCCGGAGCGGGACGCGTCGCTGTCCCGCGTGGCGCCCAAGGGCGATGTCCTCGTGCGCGATCTGGTGGCAACGGCCCCTGGTCGTCCCACGCCCATCCTCAAAGGTGTGAGCACGGCGGCCTCTGCCGGGACCGTGACCGTCGTCCTCGGCCCCTCGGGTTCGGGCAAGTCCACGCTGGCGCGCTGTCTGATGGGCATTTGGCCTGGAGCCTCCGGCGAAGTCCTGCTCGATGGCCTGCCCATGGAGGGCTGGGATCGGATGGAGTTGGGGCCCTATCTGGGCTACCTGCCACAGGATATCGAGTTGTTCGAAGGCTCCATCGCCGAGAACATTGCGCGGTTCGGCGAGGTGGATCCGGAGAAGGTCATCGCTGCGGCGCGCAGTGCAGGTCTGCACGAAATGATCCTGCGCTTTCCCAAGGGTTACGACACCCCCATCGGTGAAGCGGGGAACCTGCTGTCCGGAGGGCAGCGCCAGCGTGTGGGCCTGGCCCGCGCGATGTATGGCGATCCGGTGATGGTGGTGCTCGATGAGCCCAACGCCAATCTGGACGATGTGGGTGAAGCGGCTCTCGTGCGCGCCGTGCTGGGGCTCAAGTCCAAGGGCTGCACCGTGTTTTTGATCACCCACCGGCCGGGCATTCTGGCCGTTGCAGACCGCCTGCTGGTCCTTCAGGACGGTGCGGTGGTGGCTGATGGCCCGCGCGACGCCGTGCTGGACGCCTTGCGCGCCGGGCATGCCGCTGCGGCAGCGCAGTCTGCGCCGCCCGCAGCGCCCACCGGTGGCCTGCAGCCCTTGCCGGCATGAGCCGGTACAGGGTGGACTTCGTTTTATTGATGCCTTTTTCTGTCGGGTACTGACATGGTCAAATCATTGTTTCCTTTGAATAAGAAGCCGGATCCCGCGCTCGACGGCAACGATGCCCTCGCGCTGCCCTCCACCGCCGATTCGGGCCGCGCTGGACGCATGGGGCTGTGGGCGCTCGCCATCGGTTTCGGAGGCTTCCTGTTGTGGGCCTCGCTGGCACCGCTGGACGAAGGGGTTCCGGCTGCAGGCATTGTGGCCATCGATACCAAGCGCAAGGCGGTGCAGCACCTCAGCGGTGGCATCGTCAAGGAGGTGCTGGTGCGCGAGGGCGACGAGGTGCAGGAAGGCCAGTTGCTGATCCGTCTCGACTCGGCGATGTCCCGGGCCAACTACGAGTCGGTGCGCCAGCGCTACCTGGGCCTGCGCGCCATGCAGGGGCGCCTGCTGGCTGAACAGGGCAACCTGGCCAGCATCAGCTTCCACGCCGATCTCCAGGCGGCGGCATCGGATCCGCTGATCCGCCAGCAGATGCAGAACCAGGAACAGCTCTTCCAGACCCGGCGCAGCCTGCTGCGCTCCGACCTGCAATCCATCGAGGAAAGCATCCAGGGGCAGGAAGGGTTGCTGCAGGCCTATGACGGCATGCTGGCCAGCCGCAAGAGCCAGTTGTCGCTGCTCAATGAGGAACTGGGCAACCTGCGCGGTCTCGTCAAGGAGGGCTATGCGCCGCGCAACCGCCAACTGGAGATGGAGCGCATGGTGGCGGACTCCACGACGGGGATCGCCGATCTGCAGGGCAATACCATCCGCGCCCGCCGCACCATTGGCGAGCTGCGCCAGCGTGCGATGTCGCGCCAGCAGGAGTACCGAAAGGAAGTCGAAAGCAATCTGGCCGACGTCAGCCGCGAGGTGCTGTCGGACAACGAGAAGCTGCACGCCGTCACCGATGACCTCGGGCGGACGGAGATCAAGGCGCCGGCGGCCGGCCAGGTGGTGGGTCTCGCCATCCAGACGGTGGGCGGCGTGATCGCGCCCGGACAGAAGCTCATGGACATCGTGCCCAAGGATGCCTCGCTGCTGCTGGAGGCGCATGTGCCCCCGCACCTGATCGACCGGGTGCATTCCAGCCTGCCTGTGGATGTGCGCTTTTCTTCGTTTGCCCATTCCCCCCAGTTGGTCGTGGATGGCAAGGTGGCATCGATCTCTGCAGACCTGCTGGTGGAGCCGCAAACCAACGTCAGCTACTACCTTGCGCGCATCCAGGTGACGCCGGAAGGCATGAAGAAGCTGGGCAAGCGCCAACTGCAGCCCGGCATGCCGGTGGAGGTGATCTTCAAGACGGGCGAGCGCTCCATGCTGACCTACCTGCTGCATCCGTTGACCAAGCGGCTGGCGGCATCCATGACCGAGGAGTAAAGCCATGACCTTCCAACGACATGCCTCCCTGCCTGCGGGCCGCAGCCGGAGAGGGCCCTCGGCCCGCCTGGGCTGCCTGGCCGCCGCAGTCGCCGGGCTGCTGATGGCCGCGCCAGCGTGGTCCATCGACCTGCGCCAGGCCTACGAGGCCGCCCTGGCCAACGACGCAACCATCCGTTCGTCGCGCGCCACCGCCGATGCCAACCGCGAGCAATTGCCACAGGCGCAGGCGCAGCGCTTGCCCAACATTTCCATTTCTGCGGGGCGCAACAAGAACGACCTCACCAGTGAAACCCAGAACATCCTGGGTCAACCGGTCACCACGGAGAACAAATACTACAGCGGCAACCAAGCGCTCACCATTCGCCAGCCGCTGTACCGTCCCTTCATCGGTGCACTGGTCAAGCAGGCCGAGGCCACGGTGAAGGATGCAGACGCCACGCTCGAAAGTGCGGAGCAAAACCTTGTGGTGCGTGTCGGCGAAGCCTACTTCGAGGCGCTGCTGGCCGAGGAGCAGCTGGCGCTCATCAGCGCGCAAAAGAGCACCTACACCACCCAGCTCGATGCAGCCAAGAAGGGCTTTGCGGCGGGCAGCGGCACCCGCACCGATATCGACGAAGCCCAGGCGCGGCTGGACATGACCCGTGCCCAGGAGCTGGAGGTGCAGCAGAATGTGGAGTTCACCCGCCGCAAGCTCGAAACCATCACCGGCCAGCCGGTGGGAACGCTCGCCCGCCTGGATCTGGCGCGTTTCACGCCAGGAGCCCCCACGCCCAGCCTCTTGGACGACTGGATTGCCCGGGCCGAGCAGGCCAGCCCGGATGTGAAGGCCTTGCGGGCCCGGCTGGAGGCTGCGACCTTCGAGATCGACAAAGCCAAGGCGGGGCACAAGCCCACGCTCGACGCGGTCGCGCAGTGGTCGCGCAACAGCAGTGACAGTGTGACCAGTGTCAACTCGCGCTATGACAACAAGTCCATCGGCCTGCAGCTGACCATTCCCATCTACGCTGGCGGCTACGTCAACTCCACCGTGCGCCAGGCCGTCGCCAGTGCCGAGCGGGCGCGCGAGCTGCTGGAGGCCGCGCGCCTGGACCTCAGTGTGCGGGTGCACCGCGAGTTCCGCGGCATGACCGAGGGCGTGCTGCGCATCAGTGCCCTGGAGCAGGCTGTGCGCTCGGCCGAGCAGGCGGTGCTGTCCAACCAGATGTCGTTCAAGGCCGGTGCCCGCACCACGCTGGACGTGCTGAACGCCGAGCAGCAAAAGACGACCGCTCTGCGCGACCTGGCGCAAGCGCGCTATACCTATGTGGCCTCCCGTCTGCGCCTGCAATCGCTGGCCGGGGATGAGCGCGCAGCCAGCGTGTCCGAGATCAACGCCTGGCTGGCCCTTTGAGTCGGACGCACTTCGCCGCCGTGTCCCGCTCCGAGGGGCCTCCAGTGCAGGGGGGCTCGGCGGGCCGTCGGGCGTCCGGATGCAATCGAGATGCATTCGTGTCATCGCGGCTTGGCGCCATTTGTGTGACCAGCCGCACGCAGGGGTACATGAGGTTACTTGCCGATACAGGCCCTGCAGTTACGATTGGCGCCTCATGATTTGGTTGTCCGTGGTGGGTTTTCTGGTGGCGGCGATGGCTGCGGGGTTCGTCGTACGCTGGGTGCGGGGACACGCGTCCGCCTACGGAAACGGCATGCCGCAGCGCTTTCACATGGGCGATGTGCCCCGCCTCGGAGGCGCCGCCCTGCTGCTGGGCCTGGCCTGCGCCTGGGGTCTGGGCATCCTGCAGTCCTTTCTGGGCGACCCCGGGTCGCTGCGGCTGGGCTGGTGGGTCGGCAGCTGGCTGCTGGTGCTGCTGCCTGCGGTGCTGGGCGGCATCGCCGAGGACATGACCCAGCGGCTGGCTGTGCGCTACCGTCTGGCGCTGACCGGCGCTTCGGGGCTCCTGGCCATCTTTCTCCTGGATCTTTCGGTCCCCCGGCTCGGTCTGCCCTGGTTCGACATGCTGCTGTCGGTCTGCCCATGGCTGGGTCTGGCCATCGTGGTGCTGGCCGTGGCCGGCTTGCCCCACGCCTTCAACATCATCGACGGCTACAACGGCCTGGCCGGCATGGTCGCCATCATCGTCTGCCTCGCACTGGCGCACGTGGCATTGCAGGTGGGTGACCGCTCACTTGCGGCCTTGTTGGTCACCACGGCGGCGGCCACGGGCGGGTTTCTGGTCTGGAACTACCCGCGGGGCATGCTCTTTGCGGGGGATGGCGGGGCCTATGTATGGGGCGTCGTCATTGCCCTGGCCAGCATCTCCCTGGTACAGCGCAATGCCGATGTCTCTCCCTGGTTCCCCATGCTGCTCCTGATCTACCCGGTCTGGGAGACCGTGTTCTCGATCTACCGCAAGGCCGTGCGCGGGGTCTCGCCCGGCGTGGCCGATGCCCTGCATTTCCACCAGTTGATCTACCGGCGCATCGTGCGCGGCGTATTCCACGACGACGAGTCGCGCCGCGTGCTCATGCGCAACAACCGCACCTCGCCCTACCTCTGGGGCTTCACCCTGCTCACCGTGGTGCCGGCCATTCTGTTCTGGAACAACACCCTGGTGCTGATGGGCTTTTGCTGGCTGTTCGTCATCAGCTACGTGGTGGCCTACCTGGCCATCGTGCGGTTCAAGGTGCCGGACTGGTTGAGGCGGTGAATCCCCCCTGAGTCGCCTGCGGCGCCATCCCCCCAGGGGGACGCTCCCAGCGCGGCGGGGCGGCCCTTGCGCGGGAGCACTGGTATGGGGCGCGCCAGTTTTTTGCGGCTGTGGGTGTTGGGTCGTGCAATGGATAACGGAATGCACGGGTACTGCATGCAAGACCGGCCCGCGAATGCGGCACAATTTGCGCATCATCGTTTTCTCTTGACGGCACGCCCCCATGACCGATCTTCTCTCGATTGCACCCCGCGACAAGGCTGAAATCCTGGCCCAGGCGCTGCCTTACATCCGCAAGTTCCATGGCAAGACCATGGTCATCAAGTACGGCGGCAACGCCATGACCGACCCGGCCCTGCAGGCCGACTTTGCCGAAGACGTGGTGCTGCTCAAGCTCGTAGGCATGAATCCCGTGGTGGTGCACGGCGGTGGCCCGCAGATCGAGACGGCCCTGAACCGCCTGGGCAAGAAGGGCGAGTTCGTGCAGGGCATGCGCGTGACCGACGCCGAAACCATGGAAGTGGTGGAGTGGGTGCTCGCCGGCGAGGTGCAGCAGGACATCGTGGGCCTGATCAACCAGGCCGGCGGCAAGGCTGTCGGCCTCACGGGGCGCGATGGCGGCATGATCCGCGCGCAAAAGCTCAAGCTGGTGGACAACAAGGACCCGAGCATCGAGCACGACGTGGGCCAGGTGGGCGATATCCTGTCCATCGACCCGAGCGTGGTCAAGGCGCTGCAGGACGATGCCTTCATCCCCGTGATCAGTCCCATCGGCTTTGGCGAGAACAACGAGAGCTACAACATCAACGCCGACGTGGTGGCCAGCAAGCTGGCCACGGTGCTGCAGGCCGAAAAACTCATGCTGCTGACCAATACGCCCGGCGTACTGGACAAGCAGGGCCAACTGCTCACCGACCTCACCGCGCGCGAGATCGACGCCCTGTTTGCCGACGGCACCATCTCCGGCGGCATGCTGCCCAAGATCTCGGGTGCACTGGACGCTGCCAAGGCCGGCGTGCATGCCGTGCACATCATCGACGGCCGCGTGCCGCATGCCATGCTGCTGGAAATCCTGACCGATCAGGCCTACGGCACCATGATCCGCAGCCATTGAACGTTCGGAGCGCCGCATGAGACTGCTGCTCGTCGAGGACGATGTCATGGTCGCCAGCGGCATCAAGCTCGGCCTGTCCGATGCGGGCTACGCGGTGGACTGGGTCGGCAGCGGCGAGCGTGCCGAAGAGGTGCTGCGCGTGGAGTCTTTCGACGCCGCCATCATCGACATCGGCCTGCCGGCCATGGACGGCCTGGAGCTCACGCGCCGCCTGCGCCGCCCCGACATGGCCAGTCCCTCGATGCCGGTGCTGATCCTGACCGCGCGCGACGCCCTGCATGACCGGGTGCAGGGTCTGGACCTGGGGGCCGACGATTACATGGTCAAGCCCTTCGAGCTGCCTGAGCTGCTGGCGCGCCTGCGCGCCCTGCTGCGCCGCTCGCAGGCCGCCACCACGGCCGTCCTGAGCTTCGGCCCGCTGGAACTGGACACCGCCGGGCGGCGCGCCAGCGTGCGTGCCGATGGCAGCGAGCAGGTGATCGAGCTCGGCCCGCGCGAGTGGACGGTGCTCGAGTACCTGCTCATCAACGCCCCCAAGCCCGCCAGCAAGGACAAGCTGCTGCAGGCGCTCACCGGCTGGGACAAGGAAATCACCCCCAATGCGGTCGAGGTGTATGTCTCGCGCCTGCGCGGCAAGCTGGAGCCGCATGGCGTGGCCCTGCGCTCGATCCGGGGGTTTGGCTACCGGCTGGAACTCCAGGCCGGCTGACACCTCCTCTTTTTCTGCTCGCGGCCCCCACCATGGAAACCCGGATCCCTCCTGCGCGACGGCCCGGACTGCGGGCCATGACCTCCGACCTGCGCAACCGGCTGCTGCTGCTGCTGGTGCTGCCGCTGTGCGTGCTGGCCACCATCGGCGTCTGGCTGGACTACCGCTCGGCCGACGAGGCGGCGGGCCAGCACGACCAGCGCCTGCTGCGCCTGCTGCCGGCCCTGTCCGATTCGGTGCTGGCGCCGGCCATCCGCGACAACGACCCGCCGCTGCTGTTGCTGGCCCCGCCGCTGGAGGACTTTCTGCGCCAGAACGCCGGCTTCTCGGGCTACAGCGTGCGCGACCCGTCGGGCAAGCTGCTGCTGGGCGACGACTGGGTGCACAGCGCCGTGCCCACCACCCAGGCGCCTGAATTCCACAGCATGGAATACGGCGGCGTGACCTACCGCGTGGCCGTGCAGCGTGGCCGCACCGGGGCAGGCGAGATGGTCGTGGCCCTGGCCGATGGCTCCGACCCGCGCCAGCAGTGGGCCCAGCAGCTGCTGCTGCGTGTGCTGCTGCCCAACCTGGTGCTGGTGGCAGCCGCTGCGCTGGCCATCCACTGGGCCGTGCGCCAGGCCTTCAAGCCGCTGGTGGACCTGGCCGAAGCCGTGGAGCACCGCTCGCCGCGTGATCTGAGCCCGATCGACGAAGCCGCCTCGCCGTCCGAGGTGCGGCCGCTCGTGCACTCGCTCAACCGCCTGTTCGCCCTGGTCAATGCCCAGGCCGAGGGCCAGCGCCGCTTCGTGGCCGATGCGGCGCACCAGCTGCGCACCCCGCTGGCCGGCCTGCAGGCCCAGGTGGAGGCCTGGGCCATGATGGCCAAGGCTGCGGCCCCCCAGCGGCAAGGGCCATCCGGGCAGGACAAGAAGGGCCCCGTGTCCACCGACGGGCGCACGCAGGGCGCCATCGTGCTGGGCGTGGACCAGATCGAGAAGCTGCGCAATGCCACGCGCCGCACCTCGCAGCTGGCGCACCAACTGCTGGCCCTGTCGCGCGCTGACGCGCGCAGCCTCGATGCCCAGCAACCCCAGCGCGTGGACCTCAAGGACCTGTGCGAAACCCTGCTCGAGACCTTTCTCGACCCGGCCACCGGCAAGGGCCTGGACCTGGGGATCGAGGTGCAGCCCGTGCACGTCACGGGCCACGGCTGGCTGCTGCGTGAATTGCTGTCCAACCTGGTGGACAACGCCATCAAGTACACCCCGGCCTCCGGCATCGTCACCATCCGCTGCGGCATGCGCCAGGGCAAGAGCGGGCCGCCGCGCGTCTTTCTGCAGGTGGAAGACGATGGCCCTGGCGTGCCCGACGCCGAGCGCACCCGGGTGATGCAGCGCTTTTACCGGGTGCCGGGCACGGTGGGCGAGGGCACGGGCCTGGGCCTGGCGATCGCCGACGAGATTGCGCGCGTGCACCGGGCCTCGCTGACCCTGGGCAGCGGGGCGCAGGGCCGGGGCCTGATGGTGACTGTGGTGTTTCCGCTGTAGCACCGCCCGCTTGCCTGGCCACCCCCGGGGGCTGTGCGAGAATCATTTCCACACATGATTTACGCCCTGCCGCTGGACGGCGGCCTGCCGTTTGCGGCACGCCGGCCATTGGGGCAGGAACCACGGGCCTCCGGGCGCCGAGGCCCTTGCGGGGCCTGCGTGCCTTCACACCATCTTTGCGCATGTCCGATCTTTCACAGCCCACCGAGCCCGCCAGCACTGCCGATGCCGAGGAATCTTCCACAGCACGCAAGCGGCCCAAGCCCGGGGAGCGCCGGGTGCAGATCCTGCAGATGCTGGCGACCATGCTGGAGCAGCCGGGGGCCGAGCGCATCACCACTGCGGCGCTGGCGTCCCGCCTTTCCGTCAGCGAGGCTGCGCTCTACCGCCACTTTGCCAGCAAGGCGCAGATGTTCGAAGGCCTGATCGACTTCATCGAGCAATCGGTTTTCGCGCTGGTGCAGCAGATCACCGGGCGCGAGGTGCCCGACCCGGCCCAGCCTCCTGAAGTGGGGCGGCGCCAGGCGGCGCGCATCGTCGCCGTGCTGCTGCAGTTCGGCGAACGCAACCCCGGCATGGTGCGCGTCATGGTGGGCGATGCCCTGGTGTTCGAGCACGAGCGCCTGCAGCAGCGCATGAACCAGTTCTTTGACCGCATCGAGTCCACGCTGCGCCAGTGCCTGCGGCCTGCCAACCCGGATTCGGCCACGCCCACGGTCGATGCCCAGGTCGCCGCCAGCGTGCTGACGGCCTTCGCCCTGGGCCGGCTGCAGCGCTATGCGCGCTCGGGCTTTCGCCGCATGCCCTCCGAGCACCTGGACGCCAGCCTGGCCTTGATGGTGTAAGAACCTGCTGTTTGCGATCCCCTGTGGGATCGCAAACAGGTTCCGAGCCGCCCTCGCACTGTGGGCCGCCCGGGGCCGCCAGTCCTTCGCACGCCTGCGCGCCGCCGCGGGTCGCTGCCGTGCAACAAAGTTTTGGTACGGTCTCCCTATTTTTGGAGAGGCTTTTGGTGCCGGGGCAAATTTGCTGCAGAATAGTACGAACGTTCGTTTTTATTTGCACGCATGCCCGCCACCTCCGACTCTACCCCGGTCACCCGCATCCCGCGTGCGCGCAGCGGCACGGGCCGCGCCCTGCAAAAAGGCCAGCAGACCAAGGCGGTCATCGTCGAGGCGGCGCTCGGCCTGGCCACGCACATCGGGCTCGAAGGCCTGTCCATCGGTGCCCTGGCCGACGTCACAGGCATGAGCAAGTCGGGCGTGTTCGCCCACTTCGGCTCGCGCGAGGAACTGCAGATCTCCGTGATCCGCGAATACCACACCCGCTTCGAGCAGGAAGTGTTCTACCCCGCCATGGCCGCCCCGCGCGGCGTGGCCCGCTTGAGTGCGCTGTTCGACAACTGGATGAAGCGCACCTCGATCGAGATCGACTCGGGCTGCATCTACATCAGCGGTGCCGTCGAGTTCGACGACCGCAACGGCCCGGTGCGCGACGCGCTGGCCAGCTCGGTGCTCACCTGGCTGGCTGCCATGCGCCGCGCCATCGAGCAGTGCGCGGAGTGCGGTGAGCTGCGCGCCGACACCAATGCCGACCAGATGCTCTTCGAGATCCATGGCCTGATCCTGGCGCTGCACTACGAGGCGCGTTTCCTGCGCACACCCGGCTCCATGGCGCGTTCCGTCACGGGCTTTCAGAACATCCTGGCGCGCTACAGCGCTCCAGCCACCCCGGTGGCAACAGCTGCACCCGCTGCTGCACGCCGCAAAGTTTCCAACCAAACCACCATCCCCAAGGAGTAACCCCATGCCCAGCTATACGCCGCCCCTGCGCGACATGCAATTCGTCATGCACGAAGTGCTCAAGGTCAGCGACGAATTCAAGGCCCTGCCGGCGCATGCCGAAGTGGATGTGGACACCATCAACGCGGTGATCGAAGAGGCCGGCAAGTTCGCGGCCGAAGTCACCTTCCCGCTCAACATCAGCGGCGACACCGAAGGCTGCGTGCTGGACAAGGCGACCCACGAAGTGAAGCCCCCCAAGGGCTTCAAGGAAGCCTATGCCAAGTACGTCGAAGGTGGCTGGGCAGCGCTCTCCTGCGACCCTGCCTACGGCGGCCAGGGCCTGCCGTTCGTGCTCAACCAGTGCCTGTACGAGATGATGAACTCGGCCAACCAGGCCTGGACCATGTACCCCGGCCTGTCGCACGGCGCTTACGAAGCCCTGCACGCCCATGGCACCGAAGAGCAGAAGTCTTTGTACCTGCCCAAGCTGACCAGCGGCGAGTGGACCGGCACCATGTGCCTGACCGAACCCCATTGCGGTACCGACCTGGGCCTGCTGCGCACCAAGGCCGAACCCCAGGGCGACGGCACCTACAAGATCACCGGCAACAAGATCTTCATCTCGGCCGGCGAGCACGACATGGCCGCCAACATCGTCCACCTGGTGCTGGCCCGCCTGCCCGATGCGCCCAAGGGCAGCAAGGGCATCAGCCTGTTCGTCGTGCCCAAGTTCAACATCAAGGCCGATGGTTCGCTGGGCGATCGCAACCCGATCTACTGCACGGGCCTGGAGCACAAGATGGGCATCCACGGCAACGCCACTGCGCAGATCGCCATCGACGGCGCCGTCGGCACCCTGGTGGGCCAACCGCACAAGGGCCTGGCCGCCATGTTCGTGATGATGAACGCTGCCCGCCTGGGCGTGGGCAACCAGTCGCTGGGCCTGACCGAAGTGGCCTACCAGAATGCCCTGGCCTACGCCAAGGACCGCATCCAGATGCGCAGCCTGTCGGGCACCAAGGCCAAGGACAAGGAAGCCGACCCCATCATCGTGCACCCCGATGTGCGCAAGATGCTGCTCACCGCCAAGGCCTATGCCGAAGGCGGCCGTGCCCTGCAGATCTTCTGCACGCTGCTGCTGGACAAGGCCCACGGCCACGCCGATGAGAAGGTGCGCAAGGACTCCGAGGAACTCGTCGCCCTGCTGACCCCCATCGTGAAGGCCTTCATTACCGACAACGGCCACATCGCCACCAACGCGTGCATGCAGGTCTTCGGCGGCCACGGCTTCATCAAGGAATGGGGCATGGAGCAGTACGTGCGCGACAACCGCATCAACATGATCTACGAAGGCACGAACACCGTGCAGTCGCTGGACCTGCTGGGCCGCAAGATCCTGGGCAACAACGGCGCCACGCTCAAGAAGTTCGGCAAGCTGGTGGGCAAGCTGATCGAGGAAGAAGGCGTCAACGAGAAGATGGCCGAGTTCATCAACCCCGTCGCCTACCTGGCCGACCAGATGACCAAGTTCACCACCGAGATCGGCTTCAAGGGCCTGCAGAACCCCGACGAAGTGGGCGCCGCTGCCGTGGACTACCTGCGCGTGGCCGGCCACCTGGTGTTCGGCTACCTGTTCGCCCGCATGGCCCAGGTGGCCCTGCGCGAAATCGCGGCCGGCAACACCGACCCGTTCTACCAGGCCAAGCTGCAGACGGCGCGCTTCTACTTCGCCAAGCTCTTCCCCGAGACCGCGACGCTGATGCGCACGGCCCGTGCCGGCAGCAAGGTGCTGATGGACACCGACCTGGCCCTGGCCTGATCGGCAGCCCCACCCGCGGATTTCGACCTCTCAGCCGGAGCAGCACCATGGTCAAGACAGCAACAGCAGTTCTCATGTTGGCCGCAGCGGCGGCACCGGCCTGGGCGCAGATGACGCCCGAGGGCCTGTGGCGCAACGTCGACGACAAGACCGGCGAGGCCAAGGCCGAGATCCGCATCCGCGATGCCGGTGGCGGTGCCCTGACCGGCGTGCTCGAAAAGCGCCTGTCCAAGGACGCCAAGCCCGACGAGGTGTGCGGCGAGTGCAGCGATGACCGCAAGGGCAAGCCGCTGGTGGGCCTGGAGCTGATCCGCGGCGCCAAGAAGGCTGAAGGCAAGGATGTGTGGGAGGGCGGCAAGATCCTCGATCCCGAGAACGGCCGCAACTACACGCTGCGCATGACGCCCATCGAGGGCGGCAAGAAGCTCGAGGTGCGCGGCTCCATCGGCCCCTTCGGCCGCACGCAGACCTGGGTGCGGGTGCAGTAAGAGACCAAGACAACCGCATGCGCCACGGGCTCGCCGGGTGCAGGCAACAACGAGGGCAGGGCGCTGCCGTCGCCCTCATGGAGAAAACACCGATGTCAAGATTCCAAGTGAAGAAAGTCGCCGTGCTCGGCGCGGGCGTGATGGGCGCGCAGATCGCTGCGCACCTGGTCAACGTCAAGGTGCCCGTGGTGCTGTTCGACCTGCCGGCCAAGGAAGGCCCGAAGAACGGCATCGTCACCAAGGCCGTCGAAGGCCTCAAGAAGCTCAAGCCCTCGCCGCTGGGCGTGGCGGACGACGCGGCCCTGATCGGCCAGGCCAACTACGAAGAGCACCTGGAACAGCTGCGCGACTGCGACCTCATCATCGAGGCCATCGCCGAGCGCATGGACTGGAAGCTCGACCTGTACAAGAAGATCGCGCCCTTCGTCGCACCGCATGCCATCGTGGCATCGAACACCTCGGGCCTGTCGATCACCAAGCTCTCCGAAGCGCTGCCCGAGAGCATCAAGCCGCGCTTCTGCGGCATCCACTTCTTCAACCCGCCGCGCTACATGGTGCTGGTGGAACTGATCAACACGCCCACCACCTCGCCCGAGGTGCTGGACCAGCTCGAAGCCTTTGTCACCAGCGGCCTGGGCAAGGGCGTGGTGCGTGCGCACGACACGCCCAACTTCGTCGCCAACCGCGTGGGCATCGCCGGCATGCTGGCGACCATGAAGGAAGTCGAGAACTTCGGCCTGTCTTTCGACGTGGTGGACGACCTCACGGGCAAGAAGCTCGGCCGTGCTTCGAGCGGCACCTTCCGCACTGCTGACGTGGTGGGCCTCGACACCATGGCCCACGTCATCAAGACGCTGCAGGACAACCTGGACGAGAAGAGCGACCCGTTCTACGCCAGCTTCGGCACGCCCGCCGTGCTCAAGAAGCTGCTGGAACTGGGCAACCTGGGCCAGAAGGCCAAGGCCGGTTTCTACAAGAAGGTCGGCCGCGACGTGTTGCGCTTCGACCTGGAAAGCGAAGAGTACGTGCCCGGTGGCCAGAAGGCCGACGAGGTGTACGGCCGCATGCTCAAGAAGCCCGCCGCCGAGCGCCTGCGCCTGCTGCGCAATTCCGAAGGCGCGCAAGGCCGCTTCCTCTGGGCCATCCTGCGCAACAGCTTCCACTACGCCGCCGTGCACCTGGCCACCATTGCCGACAACGCACGCGATGTGGACCAGGCCATGCGCTGGGGCTTCGGCATGAAGCAGGGCCCCTTCGAGCTGTGGCAGGAAGCCGGCTGGCTCGACGTGGCCAAGATGATCCAGGAAGACATCGATGCCGGCAAGGCCCTCTCCAAGGCGCCGCTGCCCGAGTGGGTGTTCAAGGGCCCCGTGGCCGAAGCCGGTGGCGTGCACACCGCACAGGGTTCGTGGAGCGCATCGGCACAGAAATTCATCGCCCGCCGTGCCCTGCCCGTGTACGAGCGCCAGCACTTCCCCGAGAAGCTGCTGGGCGAGACCTCGCTGCCCGAATTCACCACCGCCGGCACCACGCTGCACGAGGATGACTCCATCCGCGTGTGGACGCTGGAGGGTGCGGACCGCGCTCCCGGCACCGGCGTCGTGATCGCCAGCATCAAGACCAAGATGCATGCCATCAGCCCCGACGTGGCCGAAGGCCTCACGCTGGCCGTGGACCTGGCCGAGAAGGACTACGAAGGCATGGTGATCTGGTCGGGCGACGAGCCCTTCAGCGCCGGCGCCGACCTGCAGGCCATGCTGCCCGCCTTCATGGTGGCCGGCGTGAGCGCCATAGAAGGGGCCGAGGCCGAACTGCAGAACACCATGCTGCGCATCCGCTACGCCAACGTGCCGGTGGTCGCTGCCGTGCGCGGCCTGGCCCTGGGCGGTGGTTGCGAGCTGGCCGTGCACTCGGCCCGCCGCGTGGTGCACATGGAAAGCTACATCGGCCTGGTGGAAGTCGGCGTGGGCCTGGTGCCCGGTGCCGGTGGCCTGACCTACATCGCCCGCCGCGCGGCCGAGAACGCCGCCACCTCCACGGGCAAGGACATCCTGCCCTTCCTGACCGAGGGCTTCACGGCCGCAGCGATGGCCAAGGTGGGCACCAGCGCACTGGAATCGCGCAAGCTTGGCTATGTGCTGGAGAGCGACGTGATCGTGCCGCACAAGGACGAGCTGCTCTACGTGGCCATCAACGAGGCCAAATCCCTGGCCAAGGGCGGCTGGCGTGCGCCCGCCAAGCGTTTGTTCCCGGTGGCGGGCCGCAGCGGCATCGCCACCATCAAGGGCTCGCTGGTCAACATGCGCGACGGCGGCTTCATCAGCCAGCACGACTTCCACATCGCCGGCCTGATCGCCGAAGTGGTTTGCGGCGGTGATGTGGATGCCGGCACCCTGGTGAGCGAGGAGTACCTGATGACGCTGGAGCGCAAGGCGTTCTGCGCCCTCATCGAGCACCCCAAGACGCAGGAGCGCATCCTGGGCATGCTGTCCACCGGCAAGCCCGTGCGCAACTGACCGAGCCCTTGCTGTTGTGTCCACCATGAGCGAAACCACCCGCCCGCCGAACAAGCTGCAGCGCTCGCTGATGCGGCTGGACGAAGCCCCGGCCTTCATGCGCGGCTTCGTGCAGAACATCATCCTGCGCCGCGCCGTGCCCTTCACGGGCACGGCCGGGGTGCGGTTCGTGTCGCTCACGCCCGGCCGCGTGGAAGTGCATCTGGCCAACGAGCACCGCGTGCAGAACCACATCGGCGGCGTGCACGCCTCGGCCATGAATCTGCTGGCCGAGACGGCCACCGGCATGGTTGTGGGCATGAACGTGCGCGACGACTGCCTGCCGCTGGCCAAGGAATTCAGCATGGCCTTTCGCAAGCGCGCCACGGGCGGCCTCAAGGCCGTGGCCGTGCTCAGCGCCGAGCAGCAGGCCGCCATGCAGGCCAGCGACAAGGGCGAGGTCCAGGTCACCGTCACCGTGACCGATGAGGCCGGCGCCGAGCCGGTCGAATGTGCATTTACGTGGGCCTGGGTTCCCTCCAGCCGCCCCGCCAAGAATTGAAGGAGTTCACCACCATGGCCAAACAAGTCCAGGAAGCCTACATCGTTGCTGCCACGCGCACGCCCATCGGGCGCTCGCACCGCGGCTTCTTCCGCAACACCCGGCCCGACGACCTGCTGGCGACCACGCTCAAGGCAGCGCTGGCCGCAGCGCCCGGCCTCGATCCCAAGGCCATCGAGGACATCATTTGCGGCTGTGCCATCCCCG
The DNA here is from genome assembly GCF_058783375.1 of Acidovorax sp. FW305-C-20-28. Classification (NCBI taxonomy): domain Bacteria; kingdom Pseudomonadati; phylum Pseudomonadota; class Betaproteobacteria; order Burkholderiales; family Comamonadaceae; genus Acidovorax; species Acidovorax sp. FW305-C-20-28. The sequence goes on from NZ_JBYSYM010000002.1 coordinate 204,622, forward strand.
AAGCCCAGCAGGGCCTGAACGTGGCGCGCATCGGCGCCGTGCTGGCCGGCCTGCCCACCAGCGTGGGTGGCATCACCGTCAACCGCTTCTGCGCATCGGGCCTGTCGGCCGTGCAGATGGCGGCCGACCGCATCCGTGTCGGTGAAGCCGACGTGATGATCGCGGCTGGCGTGGAAAGCATGAGCATGGTGCCCATGATGGGCAACTCGCCCTCGCTGTCGCCCTCGATCTTCGAGCGCGAAGGCGATGTGGGCATTGCCTACGGCATGGGCCTCACGGCCGAGAAGGTGGCCCAGCAGTGGAAGGTCAGCCGCGATGCGCAGGACCAGTTCGCCCTGCAGTCGCACCAGAAGGCCCTGGCCGCCCAGCAGGCCGGCTACTTTGCCGACGAGATCACGCCCATCGAGGTGACCGACCGCACGGCCAACCTGGAAACCGGGGAATCGATCGCCAAGAGCCGCACCGTGAGCCTGGACGAGGGCGCCCGCCCCGACACCACGCTCGAAGGCCTGGCCAAGCTGAAGACGGTGTTCGCCGCGCGCGGCTCCGTCACCGCCGGCAACAGCTCGCAGACCAGCGACGGCGCGGGCGCGCTGATCCTGGCCAGCGAGTCCGCCGTCAAGCGCTTCGGCCTGACGCCGCTGGCGCGCTTCGTGAGCTATGCGTCCAAGGGCGTGCCGCCGCACATCATGGGCATCGGCCCCATCGAAGCCATTCCTGCGGCCCTGCGCTATGCAGGCCTGAACCAGCAGGACATCGACTGGTTCGAGCTGAACGAAGCCTTTGCCGCGCAGTCGCTGGCGGTGATGAACACGCTGGGCATGGACCCTTCCAAGGTCAACCCCATGGGCGGCGCGATTGCGCTGGGGCACCCGCTGGGTGCGACGGGTGCGATCCGTTCGGCGACGGTGGTGCATGCGCTCAAGCGCAACAAGCTCAAGTACGGCATGGTCACGATGTGCGTAGGCATGGGCCAAGGCGCCGCCGGCATCTTTGAGGCGGTGTAAGGCTACCGAGCGGGCGATCTGCGTCGTTGGGCGGTGCTCGGAATCCTCACGTACAGGAAGTACGTTCCGGTTCCTGCGCTCCGTCCGCCTAGCAGCTCATCCCGCTCGCTACTCCCTTGAGGGCGGGGTATGAAAACCCAAAGCGTTTGAAGTGTTTTCCATTGAACCGGCGCAGATCGGCTTTTACAGGAGACGAACATGGATAAGCAGACTTTGCAGGTGACGGATGCGGTGTCGTTGGCGCTGCGCGTGTATGAGCCTGAAGGTGGTGCGGGCGCTGCGCGCGCCAGCGTCGTCATCGGCGGGGCCATGGGGGTGCGGCAGGCGTTCTACGAAGCGTTTGCGCGCTGGCTGGCGCAGCAGGGGTTTCGGGTCACGACGTTCGACTACCGCGGGCAGGGGGATTCGCTGCAAGGCCCGATGCGGGCCGTGAAGGCGGATCTGTTCGATTGGGCGCAGGACTACGAGGCTGTGATCACCGGCGCCAAGGCCGCGCTGCCGGCGCAGCCGCTGTACCTGCTGGGGCACAGCCTGGGGGCCCAACTGCCGGGGCTGTTGCGCAACCCGGCGCAGGTCGACGGGCTGCTGAGCGTGGCGGCGGGCAGCGGCTACTGGCGCGACAACGCGCCCCAACTCAAGCGCATGGTGCCGTATTTCTGGTGGGTGCTGGTGCCGCTGGCCACGCGGCTGTGCGGGTACTTCCCGGGGCGGGCACTCAAGAAGGTGGGCGACCTGCCGGCAGGGGTGATCCTGCAGTGGCGCCGCTGGTGCCTCTCCCCCACCTACAGCGTGGGCGCCGAGGGCGCGGCGGCCGCGCAAAGCTATGGCGCGGTGCGCTTTCCGGTGCTGGCACTGTCGATGAGCGACGACGAGCTCATGACCCTGCGCGGCACGCACAACCTGGTCAACCTGTACACCAACACCGAGCGCCGGGTGGAGCGCATCACGCCGGCCGATGTGCAGGCACGCCGCATCGGGCACTTCGGCTTTTTCCGTGACCAGTTCCAGCAGAGCCTGTGGCCGCGCGCGGTGGAGGCGCTGGCCGGGCTGGGCCGTGGACCCGGTACGGCGACAGTCACCGGCACGACGGCCTGAGCCCGTGTTTCGCGGCACACTCTGAGCCCTATGACCACGCCCCGTTCTCCTTCTTCCGCCCATCCTCTGGACGAGGCCCTGCAGCTGGCCGCCGTGCCCGGTGCACCAGGCCAGTACCAGGGGCAGACCCATCCCGGTTACTGGAACATGGTGGGGCCGTTCGGCGGCGTGACGGCTGCCACCTTGCTGCAGGCCATCCTGCAGCACCCGGACCGGCTGGGCGACCCGCTGTCGCTCACCGTCAACTATGCAGGGGCTCTAGTGGAGGGCGCTTTCACCATCCAGGCCGTGCCTGTGCGCACCAACCGCTCCACGCAGCATTGGACGCTGTCCATCCTGCAGGCCGATGCCGAAGGCGCACCCGTGGTCACCACCACCGGCACCGCGGTGACCGCCGTGCGCCGCGAGACCTGGAGCGTGGGCGACATGCCCATGCCCGAGGTCACGCCGCCTGCCGCACTGGAGCCGATTGCACGGCAAGGCGTGGAGTGGATCAACCGCTATGAAATGCGCCCCTTGAAGGGCCCCATCCCCAACACCTGGGATGGCACTGGCGACCACAGCACCACCCAGTTGTGGATGCGCGATACACCGCCACGGCCGCTGGATTTCCTGTCACTCACCGCGCTGGCCGATGTGTTCTACCCCCGCGTCTGGCTGCGCCGTGCGCGCCGCGTGCCGGCCGGCACGGTGTCCATCACCGTGTACTTCCATGCCAGTGCCGAGCAGCTTCGCGCCACCGGTACCGGCCACCTGCTGGGCCAGGCGCGCGGCCAGGAGTTCCGCAACGGCTTCTTCGACCAGACCGCCCAGCTGTGGAACGAGGCCGGCACCATGCTGGCCACCAGCCACCAGATCGTCTATTACAAGGAATGACGGACTGCATGCAGGCGTTGGGTATCCTCCATCGCTCTGCTGTCCGACGTTGACCGTCGCCATCACCGAAACTGAGATCTTTAGCCATGACCGAAGCCACAACCACCACCCAAGACATCCTTGTCCACACCGAAGCCGGTGTCACCACCATCACCTTCAACCGGGTGGACAAGAAGAACTCCATCACGACCACCATGTACGCGGCCATGGCCGATGCACTGGCCGCCGCCGCAGCCGATGTGGCCGTGCGCGTGGTGGTGTTCCAGGGCGACGTGGCGATCTTCAGTGCCGGCAATGACATCGGCGACTTTTTGCAGCAACCGCCCGCCACGCAGGATTCGCCGGTGTTCCGTTTCCTGCACGGCATTGCGGCCTTCCCCAAGCCCATCATCGCGTCCGTCTGCGGCCCGGCCGTGGGCATCGGTACCACCCTGCTGTTCCACTGCGACCTGGTCTATGCCGGCGACAACGCGGCGTTCTCCATGCCCTTTGTGAACCTGGGCCTGTGCCCCGAGGCGGCTTCCAGCCTGCTGGTTCCGCAGATGATGGGCTACCACCGCGCGGCCGAGGCCCTGCTGCTGGGCGAGCCCTTCATGGCCGAGGCGGCGCTGGAAGTGGGCCTGGTGAATCGCGTGGTGCCACCGACCGAGTGCAATGGTGTGGCGCAGGCGCAGGCCAAGAAGCTGGCGGCCAAGCCCTTGTCGGCCTTGATCGAAACCAAGCGGCTGATGAAGAAGGGGCAGACGCAGCCGGTGCTGGAGCGGATGGGCGAGGAGGGCGCGAGCTTTGGGCGCATGCTGCGCGAGCCGGCTGCGCGCGAGGCGTTTTCTGCGTTCATGGAGAAGCGCAAGCCTGACTTCAGCAAGGTTTGATTCCCTGAGATTGATTGCTTTTTCGTGGTCACCGATGTGATGGTGACCTCGTGCCTTGTTGGAGGGCGGGAGCCGGGATGTGCGCCCGGCGGCGCAGTAACTTTCTCTTGGGCCGCCAAGAGAAAGTCACCAAAGAGAAGGCGGCCCCCAGTCTGCGTCCCTCCGCTTCGCTGCGGGCAACCTGCGATGCTCGGTCCTGGGGTGGCGTCGCGGAACTCGCTGCGTTCTTCGAACTCCGCTCAAACATCCGCGACGAGTCAGATCACGAAGTGCGTGTGTCCTTCGGCACACGCACCCACCCCAGGCCCTGCGCTTCTCGGCGCAGCCAGAAGGGGTGGGGAGCGGGGTCAAGGACGGCTGCTGCTATCGCAGCTACGCCTGGGGTCGGTTACGCGCTGCGCGCTGCCGACGGTTTGGGCGTGATCGCCCTGGCGAGCCGAGCGCAGCGAAGGACCACGCAGCCGAGCGAAGCGATGGCCCGTGTGGGTATCCACCCCCTTCTGACCGTGCCGAGAAGCGCAGGGCCTGGGGTGAGCGCGTGCCAAAGGACACGCGCATCGTTGTCTGACTCACCGTGGATGTTTGAGCGAAGTTCACCCGCAGGGGGAACGCAGCGAGTTCCACGGTGCACCCCAGGCACGAGCATCGCAGGTTGCCCGTAGCGAAGCGAAGGGACACGGGCAGCGGGGCGCTGTTTCTTTGCCTACTTTCTTTTTGCGCAAAAAGAAAGTAGGTGCGCCGCCGGGCGCACATCCCGGCTCCCGCCCCTCAATCAAGCAAGTTGATCGACTGGCCGACTGCACGCAGCACTCAGTACCGAGGCTGAAACCGCGCAATGGCCTCACGCGCCGCAGTATCCAGCGCAAACCCCGTCCCAAACCTCTGCGCCAACTCATCCGCCCGCGCAAGGAAGGCCTCCACCCCGGTTCCATAGATGAACTGCATCGCCCCCCCAGTCCAAGCCGGAAACCCGATCCCGAAGATCGACCCGATGTTCGCATCGTGCACGCTCGTGAGCACCCCCTCCGCCAGGCAGCGCGCCGTCTCCACCGCCTGCCGGTACAGCAAGCGGTCCTGGATCTCCTGCACGCTCAGGGCGCTGGAAGTGTCGGCAGGGCGTCCGAACAGCGACGGCAGCTGAGTCCACAACTGTTTCTTGCCACCTGCGGGATAGTCATAGAACCCGCCTCCACCCGCCCGGCCCGGGCGCTTGAGCTCCTTGACCATGCGCTCCACGAGCAGCTCGCCGGGCGTCGCCAGGTAGGTGCGCCCCTCCGCCGCATAGTCGGCACGCGTCTGGTCGAGCACATGCACGCTCAGGGTCAGTGCCGTCTCGTCGAGCACGGCCAGCGGCCCCACGGGCATGCCAGCCTGCATGGCGGCGTTCTCGATCAGTGCGGCGGGCACGCCCTCGCCGAGCAGGGCGGCGCCCTCCATCACATAGGTGCCGAAGGTGCGGCTGGTATAGAAACCGCGCGAGTCGTTGACCACGATGGGCACCTTGCCCAGGGCCTGTACATAGTCAAACGCGCGCGCCACGGTCTCGTCGTCCGTGGCCTGGCCGCGGATGATCTCCACCAGCTTCATCTTGTCCACCGGGCTGAAGAAGTGGATGCCCACAAACTTCTCGGGCCGGCGGCTGGCCTGCGCCAGGCCGCTGATGGGCAGGGTGGAAGTGTTGCTGGCAAAGAAGCCACCCTCGGCCAACTGGGGCTCGGCTTCGCGCGTCACGCTCGCCTTGAGCTCGCGGTTCTCGAACACGGCCTCGATCACCAGGTCGCAGCCGGCCAGGTCGGCGGCATCGGCTGTCGCCTTGATTCTTTCGAGCAGCGCCTGCTGCACGGCCGGCTCCATGCGGCCCTTGTCCACACGTGCCTGCGCGAGCTTGGCGCTGTAGGCCTTGCCGGCCTCGGCCTTCTCCGCGCTCACGTCCTTGAGCACGGTGGCGATGCCCTTGCTGGCCTGGGCCCAGGCAATCCCCGCGCCCATCATGCCGGCGCCCAGGATGCCGACCTTCTGCGGCTTGTAGCGCGGAGAGCTGCCGGGGCGCGACTGGCCGCTCTTGATCGCATTCATGTCGAAGAAGAACGTGTTGATCATGTTGCGCGCCACGGGGCCGGTCATCAAGCGGGCCAGGTAGCGGCTTTCGATGCGCAGCGCGGTGTCGTAGTCGACGGTGGCGCCTTCGACCATGGTGGCCAGGATGGCTTCGGGCGCCGGGTAACGGCCACGCGTGGTCTTCTTGAGAATGGCAGGCGCCACGCTCAGCGCACCGGCCACCTTGGGGTTGGCGGGCGTGCCGCCGGGCATCTTGTGGTTCTCGTCGTCCCAGGGCTGCACCGAGTGCGGGTGGGTGGCGATGCGCGCCAGCGCGGCGGGCAACAGTTGCTCGGGCGTGGCCACCAGTTCGTGCACCAGCTGCAGCTCCAGCGCCTCGCGCGGGTTGAACAGCTGGCCTTCGAGCAGGTAGGGCTGCGCGCCCATCAGGCCGAGCAGGCGTGTCATCTTGGTGATGCCGGTGGCGCCGGGCATCAGGCCCAGGGTCACCTCGGGCAGGCCGAACTGGATGCGTGCATTGTCCACGGCGATGCGGTAGTGCCCTACCAGCGCCACTTCCCAGCCGCCACCCAGCGCCGTGCCGTTGAGGCAACTGACCACGGGAATGCCCAGCGTCTCCAGCGTACGAAAGTGCTTTTTCATGCGCTCGATCTCGCCGAAGGCGGTAGGCGCATCGGCCGGCGTGAGCCGTATCGTGGCCTTGAGGTCGGCCCCGGCGAAGAAGCTGGTCTTGGCCGATGCCAGCACCACGCCCTTGAGCTGGGCGCGGTCGGCCAGCACGCGCGCCGTGGCCTCGCCCAGATCGGCCTGCCACTGGCGGCACATGGTGTTGACGCTGGAGCCGGGCTCATCGAAGGTGATCAGCGCGACCTTGCCGTCGGCGGCATCGAGGAGTTCATAGCGGATGGTCTGCATTGTGGGGTCCTTCCTAGACGCGTTCGACGATGGTGGCGATGCCCATGCCGCCGCCCACGCACAAGGTCGCCAGGCCGTAGCGCAGCTGCTGGCGGTGCAGCTCGTCGATCAGCGTGCCCAGGATCATGGCGCCCGTGGCGCCCAGCGGGTGGCCCAGGGCAATGGCGCCGCCGTTGACGTTGACCTTCTCGTGCGGCACCCCCAGCTCGCGCATGAAGCGCATGGGCACGGCAGCAAAGGCCTCGTTCACCTCGAACAGGTCGATCTGCTCGATGGACAGCCCCGCCTTGGCCAGTGCCTTGCGCGCGGCGGGCACGGGGCCGGTGAGCATGATGGTCGGATCGGCCCCGCTCAGCGCCGTGGCCACGACGCGGGCGCGCGGCGTGAGGCCGTGCGCCGCTGCGGCTGCTTCGTTGCCGATCAGCACGGCCGCTGCTCCGTCGACGATGCCCGAGGCATTGCCCGCATGGTGCACGTGGTGGATGCGCTCCACCTGCGGGTAGCGCTGCAGCGCCACGGCGTCGAAGCCCATGCCGCCCAGTTGCTCGAACGAGGGCTTGAGCGCCGCTAGGCCTTCCAGCGTGGTCTGGGGCTTGATGAACTCGTCTTCCTCCAGGATGGGCAGGCCCAGGAAGTCCTGCACGGGAACGACCGACTGCTTGAAATGGCCGGCCGCGCGCGCAGCGGCGGCGCGGCGCTGCGATTCGACCGCATAGGCGTCGACGTCGGAGCGCGTGAAGCCGTCCAGCGTGGCGATCAGGTCTGCGCCGATGCCCTGGGGCACGAACAGCGTGGCCGAGTTGGTGTCCGGGTCCTGTGCCCAAGCGCCGCCGTCCGAGCCGATGGGCACGCGGCTCATGCTTTCCACGCCGCCGGCCACGACCAGGTCTTCCCAGCCCGAGCGCACTTTCTGCGCCGCCAGGTTCACCGCCTCCAGGCCCGAGGCGCAGAAGCGGTTGACCTGCACGCCCGACGCGCGGAAGTCCCAGCCCGCCTTGAGCGCCGCCACCTTGGGCAGCACCGAGCCCTGCTCGCCCACGGGCGAGACGATGCCCATGACGATGTCGTCCACGGCGGCGGTGTCGAAGCGGTGGCGCCGCTGCAGCTCGGTCAGCAGGCCGGTGAGCAGGCTGATGGGCTTGACCTCGTGCAGGCTGCCGTCCTTCTTGCCCTTGCCCCGCGGCGTGCGGATGGCATCGAACACATAGGCTTGTGTCATGGCGTGTCTCCAGTTATCGCTGCAGTATAGGGCGGTGCGGCTTTATGCAGATCATCTGCTTTGTATAAATGGTGACACGGAGGAGCTGGTATCCCCCCTGGCTGTAGGAACAGGATGGCAGGGGCTGGCTGGTTTGGCTGACGGCGGTCCTGCGCCAGGACTTCGAGACTCATCTCCCAGCCCCTTGTCCATCCTCTCTTCCATCCAGGTGAACCATGAGCAGCAGCACCCAGCGTCGCGAAGCAGATCCGCCGGCCAGCCACCATTCCGCGCCGCAACCGCCGCAGGCCGGGCATGGGGCCTTGGACAAGGAGGGGATCCGCTACATCGCCGCGTGCCTGCTCGCGGTACTGGGGGTCGTCTGGCTGCTGGGGCCGTTCATGGGCATGGCGGCCCTCATCGTGCTGGCGACGCTGTATTTCGTCTGGCGTGAACCCGTCGCGTCCCATGGCCTTGCGTTGCGCTGGGACGAGCACTACGAACAGCCAGGTCGCGTGCAATAGGGCGAGGAGGTAGACGGTTGCCGAAGCTGGCCCGGCGCCATGCTGCTGGCGCTGCCGGGGGCCCGCAGCCCCGGTCGTTCTGCCTCAGAACCGGTAGCGCACGCCCACGGTGGCCATGTCGGCGGGCGCCGTATCGTCCGCGAAGTGCAGGCGGTGGCGCTCCCACTCCAGCACGGCGGCGATATTGGGCGTGAAGCCCCAGCTGGCGCCCACGCCGAAAGACAGGCCCATGCCGCTGTCCCTGCCGGTACGCAGCCCATAGACCGGCTGGGCGGAGGTCACCGTGCGGCTGTAGGTGGTACCGGCCTTGGCAAACAGCTCCAGACGATCGCCGATGGGCGCGCGCCCGACCAGGCTCAGGTTGACACCCTGGGCCTTGGTCCTGCCATCCAGCCGGTACGAGCGGCCGAAATCGAGGTAACCCAGTTCGACGCCGAAGTTGCGGTGAAAGTATCCACCGGTGCTGAGCTTCCAGGCGGTGTCTCTATCGTCGTAAGCCAGTCCGGAGGGTCCGGAATACAGGTCGTACCGGGAACGCCCGCCTGACAGGCCGACGTAGCCGGCCTGGGTAAAGGGCAGGATCGACTTCGACGAGGATGGAGAGGCATCGGCCGGCGCCTGCGCCCGCGCGATGCCGCATACCACGCCGAAGAGGGCGCCGCCGACAGCGGCGATGAGCCAGGGGGAAGTGCTGCTGCTGCGCCGTGCATGTCTCATGGAAGTCTCCCAGGATAAGGACACCGTCGTTCCGGCGCCCGCACGCGCAGGCCGCCTGACTTCCAATTTAGGCGGCCGCTCTGTAACAGCGCGTGGGATTTGGTAAGCGGCTTTTGTAGGAATCGGCCTGCAGGGAAATGCGCAGACAGCACGCTATCCTGTACCCTGTGAACAACAGGTTCTCACCGATATCCAGAACATGGCAAAAACCCTTTCCGAATCCCTGCAACGCCTGGCGCGCGACGCCATCGAGTACGACGATGCGCGCGCCGGCTTCTTCCTGGAGCACCACCTGGCACTGGCCGCCGGCGCAGGCTTGGCAGTGTCCGCGCTGATGGCACCCAGCCGCAGTGCCGCGGCCGTGCGCGGCATCGCCGCCGGCGTGCTGCTGGTGCGCGGCCTCAGCGGCAGGGATGGCGTGCGCGACTGGCTGCAGGTGCGCGGCACCGCCCCGGCCCCGCGCAAGCTCAGCCCCGAGGAAATCCGCGAAACCTGGCTGCTCTGACAGGGAAGGGGCTACTTCCCCAGGCCCATGGCGCGGGTGATCACTTCCTTCATGATCTCGTTGGTGCCGCCGTAGATGCGCTGCACCCGGGCATCGGCGTAGGCGCGGGTGATGGGGTATTCCCACATGTAGCCGTAGCCGCCGTGCAGCTGCAAGCACTCGTCCATCACCTTGCACTGCAGGTCGGTCGTCCAGTACTTGGCCATGCTGGCGGTGGCCGTGTCGAGCCGGTCGGCCGCGACCAGCTCGCAGCATTTGTCCACGAAGACGCGCGCCACCTGCACCTCGGTCTGCAGCTCGGCCAGGGTGTAGCGCGTGTTCTGGTAGCTGGCCACGGGCTGGCCGAAGACCTTGCGCTGCTTGACGTAGTCCACCGTCCAGTCGATGGCCGCCTGGGCCGCCGCCACCGCGCTGATGGCGATCTGCATGCGCTCCCAGGGCAACTGCTCCATCAGGCAGATGAAGCCGCGCCCCTCCATGGCGGTGCCGCCCAGCAGGTTCTCGGCCGGCACCTTCACATCGGTGAAGAACAGCTCGGAGGTGTCCTGCGCCTTCATGCCCAGCTTTTTCAGGCGCTGGCCCTTCTCGAAGCCCGGCATGCCGCGCTCCACCAGCAGCAGGCTGGTGCCCTTGGCGCCCGCCGCCGGGTCGGTCTTGGCGACCACGATCACCAGGTCCGCATGCCAGCCGTTGGTGATGAAGGTCTTGCTGCCGTTGAGCACGTAGTGCGAGCCGTCGGCGCTCTTCACGGCCGTGGCCTTGATGCCCTGCAGGTCGCTGCCGGCCGCCGGTTCGCTCATGGCGATGGCGCCCACCATGGCGCCGCTGGCCAGTTGCGGCAGGTAGCGGCGCTTTTGCTCCTCGGTGCCGTAGTGCAGGATGTAGGGGGCCACGATCTCGCTGTGCAGCCCGAAACCCAGGCCGGTGAAGCCCGCATGCGCGATGGCCTCCATCTGCGCCACCGAATACAGCCGGTCGGCGCCCGCACCGCCGTATTCCTCGGGCAGGCTCATGCACAGAAAACCGTTTTCGCCGGCCTTGCTCCATACGGCGCGGTCCACGTAGCCCTGCTCCTCCCAGGCCGCATGGTGGGGCGCCACCTCCTTGTCGAGAAAGCGCGCAAAGCTCTCGGCAAAGGCCTGGTGGTCGGCATTGAAAAGGGTGCGTTCGATCATGGTGTGGGTCTCCGATGTAATTTTGCAAAGCGCATGCTTTTCAAAATTCTGCCACGGAGCGGCGCCAACAAAAAGGCCGCCCCTGGGGCGGCCTGGCAGGCGAGCCTTCTCGCGGCCTACTTGACGTAGTCCGATACCACCTTCCACTTGCTGTCCTGGATCTGCGACAGGCGCGACAGGTCGCTGCCCAGGCGCTTCTGCGGGCTGAAGCTGGCTTCGGCGCTGCCGAACATGTCAGGCGGGATGACCATGGTGTCCATGGCCTTGATGAAGCTGTCGGTGGTCAGTGCGGTGCCGGCCTTCTGCGCGGCACGGATGAAGGCATCGATGGCGTTGTAGCCGTAGACCGAGAACACGGTGGGGTCCTCGTTGAACTTGGTCTTGTACTTGGTGGCCCAGAAGCGGATGGGCTGCGAGGCCTCGTCCAGGTAGGGGTGCTGCACCGTCATGGTGGCGTACAGGCCGTCCATGGGCTTGCCGCCCAGCTTGTGGATGAGGTCGGTATAGGCCGCGCTCGAGCCGAGGAAGGTGGGGTTGAAACCGGTCTTGCGGGCCTCACCGATGGTGCCGATGGTCTCGCGGATGATGGTGCCCAGGACCACGAAGTCGCACTCGGCCGCCTTCATCTTGGCCACCTGCGACGAGAAGTCGGTGGCGCCGCGCTTGTACGAGGTCCTTTCGGTGAAGTCCATGCCCATGGTCTTCAGGGCTGCTTCGCCGCCGCGCATCACCTCCAGGCCGAACTCGTCGTCCTGGTAGATGGTGCAGATCTTCTTGGCGCCTTTTTCCTTGATGAGCTTGGGCGCGGCCAGGCGGATCTGGTCGTAGTAGGTTGCGGCGAACGAGTACTTGAGCTTGTGGAAGGGCTCGTACATCTCGCGCGCGGCCGTCACCGGAAAGAAGTTGATCACGTTCTTGCTGAACTGCACCGGCATGGCCGCGAGGTTCTGCGCCGTGCCGATGTGCGCCACCATCATGAAGATCTTGTCCTGGTTGACGAGCTTCTGCGCGGCCAGCACCGCCTTCTTGGGGTCGTAGCCCGAGTCTTCCACCTTGAGGTCGATCTTGCGGCCGTTGACGCCACCCTGCTCGTTGGCCTCGTCCACGCGCAGCATCATGCCCAGGCGCACCTGCTTGCCAAAGCCCGCGAGCGGCCCCGACAGATCCTGGATGGAGCCCAGCGTGATGCTGTCCTTGGCCACGCCCTGCGTCTGGGCCTGCGCGGCGGCGCCGGCCATGACCACGGTGGCCAGCGCGGCAAAGTGATGAAGTCTCATGGCACGTCTCCTTGGATGGATCAGTCGTTATAGAACGATGCCCGGCCCCGGGCACCAGCACTTTCCCTATGGGTGGCTTTCAGCCTCTTACCGGTACATGGCCTCGATCTGGGCCGCGTATTTCTGCTGCACCAGCTTGCGCTTGAGCTTCATGGTGGGGGTCAGTTCCTCGTCCTCGGCCGAGAGCTGGGTGTCGAGCAGGAAGAACTTCTTGATCTGCTCCACGCGCGCGAAGCGGGTGTTCACCCGGTCCACTTCGGCCTGGATCAGCGCCTGCACCTCGGGCGCACGCGTGAGGCTGGCGTAGTTGGAAAATGGCACGTCGTGGTCCTGCGCGTACTTCTCCACGTTCTCCTGGTCGATCATGATGATCACCGTGAGGTAGGGGCGCGCGTCGCCGATCACCACGGCGTCGGTCACGTAGGGGCTGAACTTGAGCTCGTTCTCCAGCTCGCTGGGGGTGATGTTCTTGCCGCCGGCCGTGATGATGATGTCCTTCATGCGGTCGGTGATGCGCAGGTAGCCATCGGCGTCGATCACGCCCACGTCGCCCGTGTGCAGCCAGCCGTCGGGGGAGATGGTCTCGGCCGTCTTCTCGGGCAGGTTCAGGTAGCCCTTGAAGACATTCGGGCCGCGCACCTGGATCTCGCCCGTGTCCGGGTCCACGCGCACCTCGTTGTAGCTCGCGGCCGGGCCGATGGAGCCCGGCTTGATGCGGCTGGCCGGCACGCCCGTGGCGGCGCCGCAGGTCTCGGTCATGCCCCAGACTTCCAGCATGGGCACGCCCAGCGCCAGGTACCACTTGACCAGGTCCGGCGAGATGGGCGCCGCCCCGGTGACCAGAAAGCGCGCGCGGTGGATGCCGATGAGCTTGCGCACATTGTCCAGCGCCAGCCAGCGCGCCAGCTGGAACTGCAGCTTCTGCCCGGCGCCCACGGGCTGGCCGGCCAGCACCTGCTCGGCAATGCGCGTGCCCACGCCGATGGACCAGGCGTACGCGGCCTGCTGCAGCTTCGTGGATTCCTTGAGCGCGATCATCACGCCCGAATAGAACTTCTCCCATACGCGTGGCACGGCGGTGAACACGGTGGGCGCGATTTCGCGTACGTTCTCGGGCACGGTGTCGGGGTTCTCCACGAAGTTCAGGCGCGAACCCGTGTACAGCGAAAAGTACTCGCCCCCCATGCGCTCGGCGATGTGGCACAGCGGCAGGAAGCACATGGCCTCGTCGTCCTCGGTGCGCGAGATCAGCGTGTTGTAGCCGCGCACGGTATAGGCCAGGGCCGCATGGGTGTGCATGGCGCCCTTGGGCTTGCCCGTGGTGCCCGAGGTGTAGACCAGGATGGCCACGTCCTCGGGCTTGCAGGCCTGCACGCGGCGCTCCAGCTCGCCTGCGTGCTGGGCGTTCCAGGCCCGGCCCAGCTCGCGCAAAGCGGCCAGGCTGATGACGCCGGGGTCCGAGAGGCCGCGCAGGCCCTCCATGTCGAAGACCACGATCTTGCGCAGCAGCGGCAGCTCGCCGCGCACCTCCAGCGCCTTGTCCAGTTGCTCGTCGTCCTCGACGAAGAGCACCGTGGTGCGCGAGTCCTCGCACAGGTAGTGCACCTGGCTGGCTGCATCGGTGGGGTAGATCCCATTGGACACACCACCGCAGCTCAGCACGGCCAGGTCGGCCAGCACCCATTCGATGTTGGTGCTCGACAGCACGGACGCGCAGTCGCCTGGCGCAAAGCCCAGCGCCATCAAGCCCCCCGCGATCTCGCGCACGGCGTCGGCGGTCTGGTTCCAGGTCCAGCTCTTCCAGATGCCCAGTTCCTTCTGGCGCAGCCAGACCTTGGGGCCGCGCTGGGCCACGCCGTTCCAGAACATCGCGGCCAGGGTGTCGCCCGCGAGCACGTCGGTGCCGGCCGGCTGGATATGTGCAAGGTCCCACAGGTTGGACATGGCCGTCACCTCCAGTTCTTCTTTTTCTTCCAGCGCCGCTCGCCGCGCACGCCGGCATCCTTCATGCCCAGGTAGAACTCCTTGATGTCGTCCTTCTCGCGCAGGCGCTCGCAGCTGTCCTCCATCACGATGCGGCCGTTCTCCAGCACATAGCCGTAGTCCGATGCGTTGAGCGCCATGTTGGCGTTCTGCTCCACCAGCAGGATGGTGGTGCCGCGCTCGCGGTTGATGCGCACCACGATCTCGAAGATCTCCTTGGTGAGCTTGGGCGACAGGCCCAGGCTGGGCTCGTCGAGCAGGATCAGCTCGGGGCTGGCCATGAGCGCGCGCGAGATCGCCAGCATCTGCTGCTGGCCGCCCGAGAGCAGGCCTGCGTCCTGCGCGGCGCGCTCCTTGAGGATGGGAAAGTAGCCGTACACCGCCTCCAGGTCGCGTGCCACGGCGTCAGCGTCGCTGCGCGTGTAGGCGCCCATGAGCAGGTTGTCGCGCACCGAGAGCAGGGCGAACACCTCGCGCCCCTCGGGCACGTGCACCAGGCCCCGGCGCACGATGGCGGCCGGGTCGTTGGCCGTGATGTTCGCGCCCTGGAACTCGATGGAGCCGCGGCGCGGGTCGATGATGCCCGAGATGGTCTTGAGGATGGTGGTCTTGCCCGCGCCGTTGCTGCCCAGCACCGCCGCGATCTCGCCGCGCTGCACCTGCAGGCTCACGCCGCGGATGGCCTTGATCGGGCCGTAGGCGCTCTCCACGTTCTGCAGGCGCAGCAGCGGTGGTGCGTCTGCGGCGGCACCGGCACCCGGGCCGGAGGGGAAGGGTATGACGGTCATCAGGCCATCCTTGCCGGTGCGCTGCCCGCCGGGCGGCGCAGGTTGCTCACATCGTCGATGGTGCCCAGGTAGGCCTCGATCACGCCGGGGTGCGATTGCACCTCGCGCGGCGTGCCCATGGCCACCACCTCGCCCTGGTTCATGGCCAGCACGCGGTCGGACACCTTGGACACCAGCGACATGTCGTGCTCCACCATGAGCACGGTGATGCCGAGCTCGTGCTGGATGTCCTGGATCCAGAAGGCCATGTCGTCGGTCTCCTCCACGTTCAGGCCCGAAGAGGGCTCGTCCAGCAGCAGCAGGCGCGGCTCGGTGCACAGGGCCCGGGCCAGTTCGACCACCTTGCGCACGCCGTAGGGCAGGCCGGCCACCAGGGTGTCGCGGTAGTGCTGCAGGTCCAGGAAGTCGATGATCTCTTCGGCCTTCTCGCGCGCCCGGACCTCGGCATCGCGCACGCGGCGGGTGAACAGCATGTCGGCCCACAGCCCGGTCTCGCGGCGCGTGTGGCGGCCGATCAGCAGGTTGTGCAGCACGCTGGCATGCTCGAACAGCTCGATGTTCTGGAAGGTGCGTGCAATGCCCAGGCCGGCCACCTTGTGCGGCGGCTGGTCGGTCAGCGGCAGCATGCCGTTCGGCCCGGCGTAGGTGATGGTGCCGGTGGTGGGCGTGTAGATGCGGCTGATGAGGTTGAACACCGTGGTCTTGCCCGCGCCGTTGGGCCCGATCAGGGTGAACACCTCGCCGCGGCGCACCTCGAAGCCCACGTTGTTCACGGCCAGCACGCCGCCGAAACGCACGCTGAGGTTCTGGGCGCTGAGCAGGATGTCGTCGGTCATTTCAGCCTATCGGACTTCTGGAAGGACTTCTGCCGCTTGAACAGGCCCTTGCGGTAGAACGGGAACAGCTGCAGCCAGGTGCGCACCTTGAGCCAGCGGCCATACAGGCCCATGGGCTCGAACAGCACGAAGAGGATGAGCACGGCGCCATAGACCACGGCCTGCAGGCCCGGCGCCTGGCCGATGGCGGCCGGCAGCCAGTCCTTGCCCAGCGAGATCAGCTGCGGCATGGAGATCAGGAAGATGGCGCCCAGGAAGGCCCCATGCACCGAGCCCAGGCCACCGATCACGATCATCAGCAAGAGGTCGATGGACTGCAGGATGTTGAACTGGTCGGGCGAGATGAACTGCAGCTTGTGCGCGTACAGCGCGCCGCCGATGCCGGCCAGCGCGGCCGAGAGCGAGAACGACAGCGTCTTGTAGCGCGCCAGGTGGATGCCCATGCTCTGGGCCGAGATCTCCGAGTCTCGGATCGCCACGAAGGCCCGGCCCGTCGGCGAGCGCAGCAGGTTCAGGATGGCCAGGGTGCTGACCACGGCGATCACGAGGCACAGAAAGTAGAAGGACTCGGTGGACTCGAACTTGAAGCCCAGCATCTCGGGGGGCACCAGGTGCTTGCCCGAGTTGCCGCCGGTCACCGACTCCCAGCGCGCGAACACCTCCTCGACGATGAAGCCGAAGGATAGTGTGGCCATGCCCAGGTAGATGCCTTTCACACGCAGCGCCGGCAGGCCCACGATCACGCCCACGGCGGCCGACAGGCCCGCCGCGCAGGCCAGTGACAGCGCGAACGGCCAGCCCATGCCCGTGAGCACCGCCTGCGTGTAGGCCCCCACGCCCAGAAAGGCCGCATGGCCCAGGGAGAACAGCCCCGTGAAGCCCGCCAGCAGCATCAGCCCCAGGCCGACGATGGAATAGATGAGCACGAAGGTCAGCTGCGCCAGCCAGTACTCGGGCGCCACCCAGGGCGCCGCCAGCAGGGCCAGGCACAGCAGCCCGTACCAGAACACATGCCCGCCATGCTTTGCCAGCCGGATGTCCTGCTCGTAGGAGGTCTTGAAGAGAAAGCGCATGGGGTCAGACTTTCTTTCTCAGCTTCTCGCCGAACAGTCCATTCGGTTTGACCATGAGCATGATCAGCACCACGATGTAGGCCGCCGTGTCCTTGAATCCGTCGGGCAGGTAAAAGCCCGAGAACGATTCCACGATGCCGATCACCAGGCCGCCCACGATGGCACCGGGCAGGCTGCCGAAGCCGCCCACCACAGCAGCCGGAAAGGCCTTGAGCCCGATCAGCCCCATGTTGGCGTGCACGAAGGTGATGGGCGCCAGCAGCAGCCCGGCCACGGCCGCCACGGCGGCGGCCAGGCCCCAGGCCAGGCCGTTCAGACGCTGCACCGGGATGCCCATGTAGTAGGCCGCCAGCTGGTTTTGCGACGAGGCCTGCATGGCAATGCCCAGCTTGCTGTAGCGGAACAGCGCGAACAGCAGCGCGCACAGCACGCCGGTGGCGCCGATCACGGCCAGTTGCTCGGCATTGAGCACCAGCGCGCCGAGCTTGAACGACAGGTCCTTGTAGGGCACGGGCAGGGTGTGCGTCTCGGTGCCGATGGCCGGGATCATCGTCACCAGGCCGCGCAGCACATAGCCGATGCCGATGGTCAGCATGACGATGGAGAACGCTGGCTGGCCCAGGATGGGGCGGATCACCATGCGCTCGAGCACGGTGCCGAACAGGCCCATGGCCGCGATGCTGGCCAGCACCGCCACCCAGAAGGGAAAGCCGAGCACCGTCATCAGCGCCAGGCCGCAGAAGGCGCCCAGCATCATGAGCTCGCCCTGCGCGAAGCTCACGGTTTCCGTGGCCTTGTAGATGAGCACGAAGCCGAGCGCGATGAGGCCGTAGATGCACCCCTGGGCGACTCCGCTGATCAACAGTTGCACGAATTGCACCCTGGCCCTCCAGAATATTTATGCAAAGCAGTTGCTTTGCATAAATAATGGTGCCTGTGCCCGGAGGCTGTCGCACTCGGGGCTAACCCTCGGATCCTTTGCAGGTTCTGACAGGTAGCAAGTTCCATATTGACCGCTAGCCACGCCCTGCGCAATAAGGGTTGTGTCCTATGCGGAGCCCGGAGAAGCCCATGTCCATCGAGGTGCAGAAACACGATCGTGTCACGCTGGTGACATTGAGCCGCCCCGACGTCCGCAACGCCGTGGACGCCGCTACGGCCCAGGCGTTGCATGCGGCCTTTCTCCACTTCGAGCGTGACGAGGGGGCCGACGTGGCCGTATTCCATGGCGCAGGCGGGCACTTCTGCGCGGGCTGGGACCTGCAGTCCGGTGCGCGGCTGCAGGCCGAAGGCATGGCGCCCGAGGCGCTGGCGCAGTCGCTGGACTTCAGCGCCGAGAGCATCGACCCGCCCGGCCCCATGGGGCCGAGCCGCCTGCAATTGGGCAAGCCGGTGATCGCCGCCGTCAGCGGTGCGGCCGTGGCCGGTGGCATGGAGCTGGCCCTGTGGTGCGATCTGCGCGTGATGGAGGAGGACGCCTACTTCGGCGTGTACTGCCGGCGCTTCGGCGTGCCGTTGATCGACGGTGGCACGGTGCGCCTGCCGCGCCTCATCGGACTGTCACGGGCGCTCGACCTGATCCTCACGGGCCGCAAGGTCGAGGCGCCCGAAGCCCTGCACATGGGGCTGTGCAACCGGGTCGTGCCGCCGGGTGAGGCGCTGGCGGCGGCCCTGGCGCTGGCCCGCGAGATCGCGGCCTTTCCGCAAGCCACGCTGCGGGCCGACAGGGCGAGCGCGATCGCGCAGGACGGGTTGCCGCCGGCCGAGGCCCTGCTGCAGGAGTGGCAGGGCGGGCGAGCCTGCCTGGCCGATGCCTTGCAGGGCGCCGCGCGCTTCAGCGCCGGCCAGGGGCGGCATGGCAGGTTATGAAAGAAAATGAGCGCAAACGCCCACGCTGATGGCACAGCCCGCTATCAGATGGAGAGCGCACGGGGACACAGAACAGGAGCACCATGAGCAAGACCAGCAGCGCAGCGCCACAGGCCTTCGAGCCCGAATTTGTGGCCGGCCTGAAATCCATCTTCGAGGAAAAGATCGTCTTCAACCAGGTGCTGGGTCTGAAGATCACCAGCCTGCACCCCGAGCGGGTGGAAGGGCGCATCGAGATGAAGCCTGAGCTGGTGGGCCACTACGCCTACAACCGCGTGCACGGCGGTGTGATCAGCGCCGGGCTCGATGCCATGGGCGGCCTGGCCGTGATGGCCGCCATCGGCGGGCGCCACATGGACGAGGCGCCCGAACAGCGCCTGCACCGCTTTGCCAAGCTCGGTACCATCGACCTGCGCATCGACTACCTGCGCCCCGGCATCGGCAGCCATTTCACGCTGCATGCCGAGGTGCTGCGCCTGGGTTCGCGCGTGGCTACCACGCGCATGGAGTTCAAGGGGCCGAACGGAGAGATCATGTCGGCTGGCGCGGCAGCCTATATCGTGTCCTGACGCGAGATCCAAAATAAAAGGCTTCCCGTGGAAAATGTAACCCACGGGATGTGAGTGCCCGCAAACATTGCAAGCGCATGCTACGGGTGAACCGTTTGGTTACCGTTCTTGCGCAATGCACGCATCCATCGCGTAGGCGCGCTCCTACGATGAAACTTCTTTTCAAGGAGTACCGATGGCCGTGCAAAACCCCTTCTTTGGCAAGCGTGAACCCGAGTCGTTTCAGCCCCGCCAAAGTCCCTCCAGCTCCAATGGCCTGAACAGCCCGCTGACCAGTTCTTCCGCCGCCACCGCTCCCTCGTCGGCACCTGTCAGCCCGGCCTTGGCCAAGCCTTCCGCGGCCGCAGACTCCACGGGCAGCAAGCTCACGGTGGGGCCCAATATCAAGCTCAAGGGCGTAGAGATCACCGACTGCGACACCCTCGTGGTGGAGGGCACGGTCGAGGCCACCATGGATTCGCGCGTGATCCAGATTTCCGAACACGGCGCGTTCCGCGGCTCGGCCGAGATCGACATCGCCGAGATCCATGGCGAATTCAACGGCACGCTCACGGTGCGCCAGAAGCTGGTGATCTACAGCAGCGGCAAGGTCAACGGCAAGATCCGCTACGGCAAGCTGGTGGTGGAAGAGGGCGGCCAGCTCGCGGGCGAGATCGAATCGGGCATCGGTTCGGGCAGTTCCTCGTCCTCGGCACTGCGCAGCAGCCCGGCCCAGCCGGTGCGTGCCGAACCCACGGCAATGGCCGCCTGAGGCCAGGTTCTTTTTCCATGGCCGGGGCGCAAGGCCCTGGCCAGATGGCTGCTCAGCCGCCCGCCTGGGGGATGGGCGGCACCGGGCGCGGCCGGCCTTCGCTGTCGATGGCCACGTAGGTCAGGCGCGCTTCCGTCACCTTCACGTAGCGGCCTTGGTCGGCAAAGCGCTCGGCGTACACCTCCACCTGCACGGTGATGGAGGTCCGGCCCACGCGCGTGACGGACGAGAAGAACGACAGGATGTCGCCCACGCGCACGGGCTGCTTGAAGATGAATTCGTTGACCGCCACGGTCGCCATGCGGCCCTGCATGTAGCGCGCCGGCAGCACGGAGCCGGCGAGGTCGACCTGCGCCATGACCCAGCCGCCGAAGATATCGCCATTGCCATTGGTGTCCGCGGGCATGGGGATCACCTTGAGCACCAGTTCCTTGTCGGTGGGCAATTGGGCGGCGGGTGGGCTGAAAATCTCGGACATGGGCACAATCTCGGTTGGGGCTGGCACGGATGCTGGGGGACACTGCGGGTGGACTCCAGGGCAGGCCCCGGAAAAAACCGCCCTGGCGCCAGCCGGGTCGGTAAAAACAACAACCGGAATTGTCCCCCATGCGCCACCACGGCGAATCTACCCTTTCGGCGACGCCGGTATCGGCCGCCCCCCCTTCCGACTGGGCCACCATCGGCCGCCTGCTGCCCTACCTGTGGCAATACAAATGGCGTGTGGTCGCGGCCATCGTCTTCATGGTGGGCGCCAAGATGGCCAACGTGGGTGTGCCCGTGCTGCTCAAGACCCTGGTCGATGCCATGGACCTGAAGCTGGGCGAGCCTGCCACCCTGCTCGTGGTGCCTGTGGGGCTGTTGCTGGCTTACGGCGGGCTGCGCCTGTCCACGTCCATCTTCAGCGAGCTGCGCGAACTGGTGTTCGCCAAGGCCACGCAGGGCGCGGCGCGCTCGATCGCGCTGCAGACCTTCGAGCACCTGCACGCCTTGAGCCTGCGCTTCCACCTGGAGCGCCAGACGGGCGGCATGACGCGCGACATCGAGCGCGGTGTGCGCGGCATCGAGTCGCTGATCTCCTTCACGCTGTTCAACGTGGTCGCCACCCTGGTCGAGGTGGTGCTGGTGCTCACCGTGCTGGCCGTCAAGTTCGACGCCTGGTTTGCCTGGATCACGCTGGCGGCCCTGGCCGTCTACATCCTGTTCACGGTGCTGGTGACCGAGTGGCGCACCCAGTTCCGGCGTGAGGCCAACGAGTTCGATTCGGCGGCGCACACCAAGGCGGTCGATTCGCTGCTCAACTACGAAACCGTCAAGTACTTCAACAACGAAGGCTTCGAGGCGCGGCGCTATGACGAGAGCCTGGAGCGGCTGCGCCGCGCGCGCCTGAAGAGCCAGACCACGCTGTCCATGCTCAATGCGGGCCAGCAGCTCATCATCGCCATCGGCCTGGTGGCCATGCTCTGGCGTGCCACGCAGGGCGTGGTCGACGGGCGCATGACGCTCGGTGACCTGGTCATGGTCAACGCCTTCATGATCCAGCTGTACATCCCGCTCAACTTCCTCGGCGTGATCTACCGCGAGATCAAGCAGAGCCTGACCGATCTGGACAAGATGTTCGTGCTGATGGACAAGCAGCGCGAGGTGGCCGACGCCCCGGGCGCCCAGCCACTCACGGGCCTGGAACACCCCACGGTGCGCTTCGAGAACGTGCACTTCGCCTACGACGCATCGCGCAACGCCGAAGGCGTGGCCAATGGCCGCCCCATCTTGCAAGGCGTGAGCTTCGAGATCCCGGCGGGCAAGACGGTGGCCGTGGTCGGGCCCTCGGGCTCGGGCAAGTCCACGCTGGCGCGCCTGCTCTACCGCTTCTACGACATCCAGCAGGGGCGCATCACCATTGCCGGGCAGGAGCTGCGCGAGGTCACCCAGGCCAGCGTGCGCCAGGCCATCGGCATCGTGCCGCAAGACACCGTGCTCTTCAACGACACCGTGGCCTACAACATCGCCTATGGCCGCACCGGCGCCAGCCAGGCCGAGGTGGAGGCCGCCGCGCGTTCGGCGCGCATCCACGACTTCATTGTCGCCACGCCCACGGGCTACGGCACCATGGTGGGCGAGCGCGGGCTCAAGCTCTCGGGCGGTGAAAAGCAGCGCGTGGCCATCGCCCGCACCCTGCTCAAGAATCCTCCCATCCTGATCTTCGACGAGGCCACGTCGGCGCTCGACTCGGCCAACGAGCGCGCCATCCAGGCCGAGCTGCAGAGCGCCGCCCAGAACAAGACCACGCTGCTGATCGCGCACCGCCTGTCCACCGTGGTCGAAGCGCACGAGATCCTCGTGATGGACGCCGGCCGCATCATCGAGCGCGGTACCCATGCCGAGCTGCTGGCCCAGCGCGGGCGCTACGCCAGCATGTGGGCGCTGCAGCAGAGCGATGGGGCGGCATGAAGCTTGCCTCCACCCATCGGAACCGCTTTTGATTTCACCTTGATTCCATCGCCATGAAACCTGTCCTGCTTGCCCTGTCGTTCCTTGCCGAGGAGCACTGCGCCCAGTTGTCCGAAACCTTTGAACTGGTCTACGCGCCCGAAGCAGGCCAGCACGCCCAGGCGATTGCCGAACACGGCAGCCGTGTGCGCGTGGTGCTCACCATCGGCTCCATCGGCATCACGCCGGCACAGATCGATGCACTGCCAGCGCTCACGCTGATCTGCGCCCTGGGCGCGGGCTACGAGAACATCGCCGTGGCCCATGCCAAGGCGCGCGGCATCGTGATCGCCAATGGTGCCGGCACCAACGACGACTGCGTGGCCGACCATGCCTTCGGCCTCCTGATCGCCGCAGTGCGCGGCATCCCCAGGCTCGACGTGGCGACGCGCCAGGGCGTGTGGCGCACGGCCCTGCCGCTGCCGCCCAATGTCTCGCACAAGCGCATCGGCATCATCGGCCTGGGCACCATCGGCAAGAAGATCGCGCAGCGCGCGCTGGGCTTCGACCTGCAGGTGGGCTACCACAACCGCAGCGAGCGCAGCGACGTGCCCTACCGCTATTTCGGCGACGTGGCATCACTGGCCAGCTGGGCCGACTTCCTGGTGGTCGCCACGCCCGGGGGGCCGGGGACCAAACACCTGGTCAACGCCCAGGTGCTCGACGCCCTGGGTCCGCGCGGCTATGTGGTCAACATCGCGCGCGGCAGCGTGATCGACACCGCCGCGCTGGCCAGCGCCCTGCGCGAGGGGCGCCTGGCGGGCGCGGGCCTGGATGTCTACGAGAGCGAGCCCGCGCCACCGGCCGAGCTGCTGGAGCTGGACACGGTGGTGCTCACGCCCCACGTGGGCGGCTGGTCGCCCGAAGCCGTGCAGGCCTCGGTGGACCGTTTCGTTGAGAACGCGCGCCGCCACCTCGCGGGCGAGGCGCCGGTCTCGCCGGTCTGAGCAGGCTGGCAGAGAGGGGGGCTCAGCCCCCTCCGAGCACCTTGTACAAGGTGATGCGGTTGGTCTGCTCCGCCAGCTGCAGGCTCAAAAGGGTTTGCTGTGCCGCGTACAGCGAGCGCTGCGCATCGAGCACCGTGAGGTAGTTGTCGGCACCGGCCTTGAAGCGGGCTTCCGAGAGCGCGTAGACGCGTTCCGTCGCTGCGAGCAGCGAGGTCTGTGCGCTGATGCGGTCCGTCAGCGTGGCACGCTCGGCCAGCGCGTCGGCCGCCTCGCGGAACGCGGTCTGGATGACCTTCTCGTACTGCGTGAGCGCGATGCGCTGGTTGGCCTGGGCCACCTCCAGGTTGGCCTGGTTGCGGCCGCCGTCGAAGATCGGCAGGCGGATCTGCGGCACGAAGCTCCACAGCAGGTTGCCGCTGCCGAACAGACCCGACAGCTCATTGCTCGCCGTGCCCACGCTGGCCGTGAGCGAGATGCTGGGGAAGAAGGCGGCGCGCGCCGCACCGATGTTGGCGTAGGTGGCTTGCAGGCTGCGCTCGGCCGCCATCACATCGGGGCGCGAGAGCAGCACGCTCGACGGGATCTGCGCGGGCACGGCCAGGAGCTGCAGGGCGCTCTCGCGCAGCATGGGCACGGGGGCGGCGGCCTGCGTGACGCGCTCGCTGCGCCGTTCGTCCGGTACCTGGGCCGCCGCCGGCACCGGGGGCACGGGCTGCACCACGGGCAGCAGGGCTGCCGGCACGGGCGCGCCCACCAGCAGCTGCAGTGCATTGCGGTCGCGCGCCACCTGGCTGGTGAAGGCGGCGACATCGGCGCGCGCGCTGTCCACCGTGGTCTGGTTCTGCGCCAGCACCAGGCCCGAGGTGCCGCCCAGGCGGTGCATGCGCTCGGTCAGGCCGTACGAGGCCTCGCGCGAGCGCAGGGTTTCTCGGGCCAGTTCCAGGCGCGCCTGGTCGGCGGCGAGGTTGAGCCAGGCGCTGGTCACCTCGGCCACCAGGCTCAGCTGCACGCTGCGCTGGCTGTCGGTGGTGCGCAGCACCTCCTGCAAGGCGGCTTCGTTGAGGTTGCGCACCCGGCCGAAGAAGTCGAGCTCGTAGCTCGTGATGCCCAGTTGCACGCTGTACTGCTCGCTGGTCTGCGAGCGCCCGGCCGTGGTCAGGTCGGCCGCGGTGCGGGTGCGGTTGGCCTGGGCCGTGCCGCCCACGCCGGGCAGGCGGTCGGCGCGGCTCACGCCGTACTGGGCCTGGGCGCGCTCGATGGCCAGGGCTGCGGAACGCAGGTCGCGGTTGTTCTGCAGCGCCAGGGTGATGAGCTCGCGCAGTTGTGCCGACTGCACCACGGCGTCCCAGCCCAGCGGGGCATAGGCGGCGCTGTCGCCGGCCACCGTGGCTGCGTTGTCCAGGGCCGTGGGAACGGGCGCTGCAGGCCGGTCGTAGCCCGGGGCCAGGTTGGTGCAGCCCGCCAGGACCAGCAGGGCGCACAGTGGGGTCAACAGGGTTCTGGAGCTCATGCCTGGGCCTCCGACACGTCGCCTGCAGTGTGGGCAGTCGCCGCCTTCTTGCGCGCTGTGAACCACGAGCGCACCAGCAGGAAGAACACGGGCACGAAGAACAGGCCGAGGACGGTGGATGCCACCATGCCCCCCAGCACGCCGGTACCGATGGCCTGGCGGCCACCGGCACCCGCGCCCGTGCCGATGGCCAGGGGCAGCACGCCGAAGCCGAAGGCCAGCGAGGTCATGAGGATGGGGCGCAGGCGCATGCGCACGGCTTCCACCGTGGCGTCGTAGAGGCTTTTGCCCTGCTCCTGCAACTGCACCGCGAACTCCACGATCAGGATGGCGTTCTTGGACGCCAGACCCACCGTGGTGAGCAGCCCCACCTGGAAGTACACGTCGTTGGTCATGCCGCGCGTGTAGGTCGCTAGCAGGGCGCCGATCACGCCCAGCGGCACGGCCAGCATCACCGAGAAGGGCACGCTCCAGCTTTCGTACAGGGCCGCCAGGCACAGGAACACGAAGAGGATGGAGACCGCATAGAGCAGCGGCGCCTGCGAGCCCGAGCGGCGCTCCTGCAGCGAGGCGCCGGTCCATTCCAGGCCGATGCCCACGGGCATCTTGGCCATGATGGTCTCGATGGCCGCCATCGCATCGCCCGAGCTCGCGCCGGGCGCGGTGTCGGCCTGCAGCTCCAGCGCCGGGCTGCCGTTGTAGCGCATGAGCTGCGGCGGGCCGCTGGTCCAGGAGGTGGTGGCAAAGGTGGAGAAAGGCACCATCTCGCCATTGCGGTTGCGCACGCTCCACTGGCCGATGTCCTGCGGCAGCATGCGGTAGGGCGCGTCGCCCTGAACGTAGACGCGCTTGACGCGGCCCTGGTGCACGAAGTCGTTCACATAGGTGCCGCCCATGGCGCTGGAGAGCACGTTGTTGATGTCCGCCGTGGTCAGCCCCTGGGCCGCGGCCTTGCGGTCGTCGATGGTGACCTTGAGCTCCGAGGTGTCGTCGAAGTTGGTGGTGCGCACATTGGTCAGCACCGGGTACTCGCGCGACAGCTCGATCAGCTGGTCCTTGGCGGCATTGAGCGCGTTCTGGCCCAGGCCGTTCAGGTCCTTGATCATGAAGTTGATGCCCGAGCTCGACCCCAGGCCGCGCACGGCCGGTGGCAGCAGCACGAAGATGCGCGCATCGCGGATCTTGGCCAGGTCGCGCGTGGCCTGCCGGGCAATGGCCTCGGCCGACTGGCTGAACAGCGGGCGTTCGGCCCAGGGCTTGAGCCGGATGAACATGTTGCCCGAGTTCTGGTTGCCGTTGTTGCCGGCGATGGAGTTCACGCGCAGCACCTCGGGCTTGGCCAGGAAGTAGTCCTTCATCTGGTCCAGCACCACGCCCAGGCGCTCGTCGGTGGCGCCCGAAGGCAGGGTGATGGAGGCGGTCACGAAACCCTGGTCTTCATTGGGCAGGAAGGAGGTGGGCAGCTTCTTGAACAGGAAGGCCACGCCCGCGAGGATCACCAGGTAGATCACCACCACGCGCAGACTGCGCTTGAGCAGGCCACCCACGGCGCCCTGGTAGCGGTTGGCCGTGCGGTCGAAGCTGCGGTTGAACCAGGCAAAAAAGCGGTCGCTCAGGCCGAGCAGGCCGCGGCGTGGCGCGTCGCCGTGCGCCGAGTGCTGGCCTTTCTCGATGGGCTTGAGCAGCGTGGCGCACAGCGCGGGCGTGAGCGTGAGGGCCACGAACACCGACAAGGCCATGGCCGAGACGATGGTGATCGAGAACTGGCGGTAGATCACCCCGGTGGAGCCGGTGAAGAAGGCCATGGGGATGAACACGGCCGACAGCGTGAGGCCGATGCCGACCAGCGCAGGCGTGATCTCCTTCATCGACTTGCGCGTGGCCTCCTTGGGCGGCAGGCCCTCCTCGCTCATCACGCGCTCGACGTTCTCCACCACCACGATGGCGTCGTCCACCAGCAGGCCGATGGCCAGCACCATGGCGAACATGGTCAGCATGTTGATCGAGTAGCCCAGCGCCGAGAGCACGCCGAAGGTGCCCAGCAGCACCACGGGCACGGCGATCGCGGGGATCATCGTGGCGCGAAAGTTCTGCAAAAAGATGAACATCACGATCACCACCAGCACCATGGCTTCGGCCAGGGTCTTGACCACTTCCTCGATGGAGGCGCGCACGAAAGGCGTGGAATCAGAGCTGATCACGCCGTTGATGCCGTCGGGGAAGAAGGGCTCGAGCTCCTTCATCTTGCGCGCCACGGCGTCGGCCACCTCCATGGCATTGGCGCCGTCGGCCAGCACGATGCCGATGCCGGCACCGGGCTGCCCGTTCAGGCGCGACTTGACCGTGAGGTTGTCGGCCTCCAGGCCGACCCGGGCCACGTCGCCCATGGTGACCAGCGAACCGTCCGTACCGGACTTGAGCACAATGCCCTCGAACTCGGGCACCGTCTGCAGCTTGGTGCGCGCGGTGATGGTGGCGTTGAGCATCTGCCCCGCGGGCGCGGGCTGCTGGCCGAGCTGGCCTGCAGAGACCTGCACGTTCTGCGCGTTGAGCGCAGCGATCAGGTCCGAGGGCATGAGCGCGAACTTCTCCATCTTCGCCGGGTCCATCCAGATGCGCATCGCATAGGAGGTGCCGAAGACCGTCACGTCACCCACGCCATCGAGGCGTGCGATCACGTCCACCACGTTGCTGGTGATGTAGTCACCGATGGCGACCTGGGTCACCGTGGGGTCGGGTGAGGTGAACACATAGGTCACCAGGAAATCCTGGCCGCCCTTGTTGACGAACACACCGCGGCTCTTGACGGCCTCGGGCAGGCGGTTCATGGCTGCCTGCAGCTTGTTCTGCACCTGCACCTGGGCCACGTCGATGTTGGCGCCGGGCGCAAAGGTCAGCGTGGTGCGCGAGCGGCCCGCAGAGTCGCTGGTCGAGCCCATGTAGAGCAGGTTGTCGATGCCCTTGAGCTGCTGCTCGATCACCTGGGTGACCGAGTTGTCCACCGTGCCGGACGACGCGCCCGTGTAGGTGGTGTTGATGGTCACGCGCGGCGGTGCGATCTCGGGGTACTGCTCCAGCGGCAGCGTGAAGATGGACATCGCCCCCGCCAGCATGATGACGATGGACAGCACCCAGGCGAAGACCGGGCGGTTGATGAAGAACTGGGCCATGGATCAGCGGTGTTGGGGTCGCAGGTCGGACGGGAGCGGGCGCTGGCCAGCCTCAGGAGCTGGCGGCGGCGGACGAGGCGGGCGCAGCGCCCGCCGGTGCCCCCTTGTCGCGCGGCTGGACCACCAGGGGCTTGACCGTCTGGCCCACGCGGGCCTTCTGGAAGCCGTCCACCATGACCTTCTCGCCGGCCTTCACGCCCGAGATCACAAGCCAGCGGTTGCCCACCGCCTGGCCGAGTTCCACCGGGCGCTTGGTGAGCTTGTTGTCCTCGCCGACCACCTGCACGCTGGGCTCGCCCGCCGGGTTGCGCACCACGGCCTCCTGGGGCAGCAGCAGCGCCTGGGGCGCCACGCTGGTGGCCAGCTGGGCACGCACATACATGCCGGGCATCAGGACATGCTCGGGGTTGGGGAAGGTCGCGCGCAGCGTGATGGCGCCCGAGGTCGGGTTCACGGCCGTGCCGGTGAATTGCAGGCTGCCTTCCACCGGGTAGGTCGAGCCGTCTTCGAGCACGAGGCGCACCTTGGCCTGCTGGGTGCCCACGCGCGTGAACTTGCCTTCCTGCCACTGCCGGCGCAATTGCAGCAGCTCGGCGCTGGACTGGGTGATGTCCACCTGGATCGGGTCGAGCTGCTGGATGGTGGCCAGCGCGTTGGCCTGGTTGGCCGTGACCAGGGCACCGGCCGTGACGGCCGACAGCCCGATGCGCCCCGAGATGGGGGCCAGGATGCGGGTGTAGCGCACGTTGATGCGCGCGGTGTCCAGGGCCGCCTGCGCCACGCCCACGTCGGCCTGGGTCTGCTGCACGGCCGCCTGGCTTTCGTCGAAGACCTGGCGGCTGATGGCGTCGATCTCGACCAGTTCCGCATTGCGCTTGGCATTGACCTGGGCCGTGCGCGCCGTGGCCTGGGCCTTGGCCAGGGCCGCCTGGGCGCTGGCCTGGGCGGCTTCGTAGGTGGCGGGGTCCACCTGGTACAGTGGCTGGCCGGCCTGGACCAGTGCGCCCTCGGTGAACAGGCGCTTCTGGACGATGCCATTGACCTGGGGGCGGATGTCGGCGTTCTGGAAGGCCGCGGTACGGCCCGGCAGCTCCGTGCTCAGGGTCTGGCTCTCGGGGGCCAGCACCACCACGCCCACCGTCGGTTCGCCCGCGGGCTTGTTGCCGGCACCGGCCTGGGCCGGCTGGTCCTTGCCGGAGCAGGCCACCAGGCTGCCAAGGCACAGGGCCGCCATGCAGGTTCGCACCCAGGCCGGGTGTAGCCGGGCGGTAAGGGCGGGGCGGGCAGGGGAAGAGGCCAGCGTCAGCGAGCCCGTGGCAGCCGGGCGGCCGGCATTCAGAAGGAACGGCATGGGGGACGGTGAGTCAGAGTTGCAGGCATTGTGGGGGCCATATGTGTACGCACGATAAAGTTGGCAAAGCCAAAGCCCGTTGCCGGGTTTTTTTCTGACGGATGCGCGTCGGCCCCCATCCGGAGGTGGCGCTTGCAAGCATCGGGCCAGCCAGGCGCCCACGAAAAAGGCGCCCCCCGGTCAGGGGAGGCGCCTTGGCGATTGTGTCGGCAGCGCTTATCGGTTGCCGGTATGTGCTTATGCGTTTATTGCTTGCGCGCAGCGATGGCCTTTTCGGCCTGGGTCACGAGGTCGGCACCGATCTGGCCCTTCCACTTGTCGAACACGGGGCGTGTGGCTTTCACGAAGGCCTCGCGCTCGGCGGGGGTCAGTTGGGTCACGGTCACGCCATTGGCAGCGATGTCCTTGAGCAGGGGCTTGTCGGCCTCGACCATGCCTTTGCGCGCGATGGCGATCTCTTCCTTGCCGGCATCGATGGCGGCCTGCTTGACGATCTCGCGGTCGGCCGGCGTCCAGGAGTTCCAGATGTCCTTGTTGACCACGAAGATCAGCGGGTCGTTGATGTAGCCCCACATGGTCACGTGCTTTTGCGCCACGGTGTGCAGCTTGGCCGCCATGTAGACGGCGATGGGGTTTTCCTGGCCGTCCACGGCGCCGCTGGCCATGGCGGGCTGGGCGTCGGCCCAGCTCATCTGCGTGGGGTTGGCGCCCAGCGCGGTGAAGGTATCGAGGAACAGCGGCGAGCCCACGACGCGGATCTTCAGGCCCTTGAGGTCTTCGGGGCTCTTGATCGCCTTCTTGGAGTTGGAGATCTCGCGGTAGCCGTTCTCGCCCCAGGCCAGGGGCACCACGCCGGCCTTGTCCAGGGTGGCGAAGATGCTCTTGCCGACTTCGCCCTGGGTCAGGGCGTCCACGGCGGCGTAGTCGGGCATCAGAAAGGGCAGCGAGAACAGGTTGAGCTGCTTGACCTGGGGCGACCAGTTGATGGTCGAGCCCACGGCCATGTCGATCACGCCCTGGCGCAGCGCCGAGAACTCGCGCGTCTGGTCGCCCTGGATCAGCGAGACGCCGGGGTAGAGCTTGATGTTGATGCGGCCCTGCGTGCGCTCGCGCACCTTGTTGGCCCACAGCTCGCCGCCCTTGCCCCAGGGGAAGGCAGTGCCCAGCACCAGCGACATGCGGTATTCGCTCTTGTAGGCGGTCTGGGCGATGGCGGCGGGGGTGGTGAAGGCCAGGGCCGCGGCGGCGGCCACGGCGGAGGTCAGGAAGGTGCGCAGTTTCATGGTTTCAGTCTCCTTGGGATCGTTGTCGGTACTACGGTAGGGGCAGATTCGGTCGGGCTCAGTAGCCGAGCCGCGCAGGCAGCCACAGCGCCAGCGGCGGGAAGGCGATCACCAGCACCATCACGAGGAACATGGCGAACAGCATCCAGCCGACCCAGCGCACGGTCGACTCCATGCGCACACCGGCGATGCGGCACGAGACCATGAGGTTCACGGCCAGCGGCGGGGTGAACTGGCCCAGCGCCACCTTGAGCGTGAGGATCACGCCGAACCAGACGGGATCCCACTGGTAGTGCTGCATGATGGGCAGGAGCAGGGGCACGAAGATCAGGAAGATGGAGATGCCGTCCAGGAACATGCCCACGGTGATGAGCATCACGATCAGCAGGGCCAGCACGCCGTATTCGCCCAGGCCCGAGTTCACGATGGCCTTGGCCACCGGGTCGATCACGCCCAGGGTGGACAGCGAATAGGCGAAGATGCCTGCGAGCGAGACCACGATGAGGATCACCGCCGACAGTTCGCCCGATTCGCGCAGGATGGGGAACAGGTCGCGCACCTTGATCGTGCGGTGGATCACCATGCCCACGAAGAGGCCGTAGAACACGGCCACCACGGCGGCCTCGGTCGGCGTGAACCAGCCGGCGCGCATGCCGCCCAGAATCAGCACCGGTGCGGCCAGGCCCCACAGGGCCTCGCGCAGGCTCTTCCAGAAGGGCGGGCGGGGCATCTCGGCTTCCAGCGCGCCCATCTTGTGCTTGCGCGCCATCCACACGGCCGGCACGATCAGCGCGATGCCGGCCAGGATGCCGGGCACCATGCCCGCGGCGAACAGGGCCGGCACCGAGGCGCCCGGCACCAGCACCGAGTAGATGATGAAGGCGACCGACGGCGGGATCAGGATGTCGGTGGCCGCTGCCGCCCCGACCACGCTGGCCGAGAACGAGGGCGGGTAGCCGGCGCGCGACATGGCCGCGATCATCACGCCGCCCACGGCGGCCGCGTTGGCCGGGCCCGAGCCCGAGATGCCGCCCAGGAACATGGCCACGGCAATCGCCACCAGCGGCAGCATGCCCGGGCCGCGCCCGACCATGGCCACGGCGAAATTCACCAGGCGCAGGGCCACGCCCGAGCGGTCGAAGATGGAGCCCACCAGCACGAACATCGGAATCGCCAGCAGCGGGTATTTGCCCAGACCGGCGTAGAAGTTCTGCGGCACGGCCAGCAGGCCGAACCACTGGCTGTCGGCATTGGCCAGGGCGATGGCGGCCGCGCCGGCCAGGCCCAGGGCGGCGCCGATGGGCACGCCCACGAACATCAGGCCCAGAAAGGCCACGAACAGCAGCGTGGCGATCATGGCTGGGCGTCCCCGGCAGAGTCTTCGGACGCAGGCGTTTCGCGGCTGCGGCGTATGAGCAGGCCCACGGCCCGTGCCGCGATCAGCGCCGAAATGATGGGCAGCCAGATGGAGTACCACCACTGCGGCACGCCGATGCCGGGCGAGGTCTCGCCAAAGCGGTAGTCGTCCCAGACCACGCGCACGCTGAGCACGGCGATCAGCCCGAACAGCAGGGCCACGGCCACGGCGCCCAGTTGCGCCAGGCGCTTGCGGCGGGCGGCCGAGCCGCCCTCGGCAAAGTATTCGATGCGGATGTGCTGGTCGCGCGCCACGGCGGCCGAGCCCGCCACCAGGGCCAGCACGATCATCAGGAAGACGGAGATCTCTTCCGTCCAGGCAAAGGAAGAGCTGGTGAAGTAGCGCACCAGCACGTTGGCGAAGGTGATCAGCGCGAGCGCCGCCATCACGATGACGGTGAGCCAGTCCTCGATGCGCAGGGAGCGGGGTTCGTCGGAGTCAGGGGCGGCGACGGGCACGGAGGCGTCGGTCACCGGCCCTTGGGGAGGGGTGGAGGACATCGGAGCGGCGGTACAGGAGAACAAACAGGACGGGGCCGGTCGCTCTGCCCGCCGGTGTTGTGCACCTGGGGCCGTGACGCGGGAGCGCGCTGTGGACGCAACTTTCCCTATTATGCGGTGCGTTGCTATGTGTGCACACCAATGGTGCGCTATGGATAAACCCTTGTACAGGCTTTCCATGACAGGCCGGCACGCTCCGGGGCCCGCGCCGATAATGCCGTGATGGAAACCAAGTGGCTTGAAGATTTCGTCAGTCTTGCGGAAACGCGCAGCTTCAGCCGGTCCGCCCAGTTGCGGCATGTGACGCAGCCCGCTTTTTCGCGGCGCATTCAGGCCCTGGAGGCCTGGGCCGGCACCGATCTGGTGGACCGCAGCTCCTACCCCACGCGCCTCACGCCGGCTGGCAAGACCCTGTACGACCAGGCGCTGGAGATGCTGCAATCGCTGCAGAACACCCGGGCCATGCTGCGCGCGCACACCAGTGCGGGCAAGGACATGATCGAGTTCGCCGTGCCGCACACGCTGGCCTTCACCTTCTTCCCGGCCTGGGTGTCGAGCCTGCACGACCGGTTCGGCCCCTTCAAGAGCCGGCTGATCGCCCTGAATGTGCACGACGCCGTGATGCGCCTGGTAGAGGGTGGCTGCGACCTGCTGATCGCCTACCACCACCCTTCGCAGCCCTTCCAGCTCGACGCCGACCGCTACGAGATGGTGAGCCTGGGCCAGGAAGTGCTGTCCCCGTACTCCAAGGCCGATGCCGACGGCCAGCCCCTGTTCCGGCTGCCCGGTCGCGCGGGCCAGCCGCTGCCCTACCTGGGTTATGCGCCCGGTGCCTACCTGGGCCGGGTGACGGAGCTGATCCTCAAGGAGTCGGGCACGCCCATCCACCTGGACCGGGTCTACGAGACCGACATGGCCGAAGGCCTCAAGGCCATGGCCCTCGAAGGGCATGGCGTGGCCTTTTTGCCCCACAGTGCGGTCAAGAAGGAGCTGCGCACGCGCCGGCTGGTCAGCGCCGCACCGCCGGACACCGAAGGCCTGCAGATGACCATGGATGTGCGCGCCTACCGCGAAAAGCCCTCGGGCAAGGAGGCGCCCAAGGGCACGGCCCAGGCGCTGTGGTCGTACCTGCAGGCCCAGGCCGGCTGACTTTCTTCATGCCTAGGGTAAATACGGATATAAACAGTTTGCATAGTTGCCCGCGCAAACGGCATTGGAGTTTCATGGTAACGACACGTACAGTCGCCTCCATTGCTGGATCAGCGATGGCGATGTAGTCTCTTTGGGGCCTGGGTGGCACGAAGATTGCAGATCTGATTCCACTTCCTATTTACCGAGACACCGCATGAAAGTTCAGCATTGGGGATTGGCGTGGGGCCTGGCGGCCTTGTGCTGCGCATCCGCGGCGTCTGCGCAAGGGGTGCTCGAACGCGTGGGCGCCGGAGGCAAGCTGGTGATCGCGCACCGCGAGTCGTCCGTGCCGTTTTCCTACATCGACTCCAAGAGCGGCAAACCGGTCGGCTACGCCGTGGACCTGTGCCTGCGCCTGGCTGAGGTGGTTCGCAAGAAGACCGGCAAGAAGGACATGCCGGTCGAGTTCCTGGCCGTCACGCCAGCCAACCGCATCGCCATGATCGAGCAGGGCAAGGCCGACATGGAGTGCGGCTCCACCACCAACAATGCCGAACGGCGCCAGAAGGTGGCCTTCACGGTGCCGCATTTCATCACCGGAGCCCGCCTGCTGGTGAAGTCGGGCAGCCCCATCGACAAGGTGGAAGACCTCAACGGCAAGAAGCTGGTGTCCACCAAGGGCACGACGCCGCTGAAGGCGGCCGACCAGGCAAACCGCGAGCGCCTGATGGGCATCACCATCCTGGAAGCCCCGGACCATGCCAAGGCCGTGGAAATGGTGGAAAAGGGCGAGGCCGATGCCTTCGTGATGGACGACGTGCTGCTGTACGGCCTGGCGGCCGGACGGCCCAACCCCGGCGCGCTCAAGGTCGTGGGCCGGTTCATGACCACCGAGCCCCTGGCCATCATGCTGCCCAAGAACGACCCCGAATTCAAGAAACTGGTGGACGAGGAGATGCGCCGCCTGGTCAATACCCGGGAAATCTATCCCATATATGAGAAATGGTTTGCCAAACCGATTCCCCCCAACAATACGACGCTGAACCTTCCGGTCAGCTATCTGTTGCGGGACTTCTGGAAATACCCTACCGACCAGGTCCCGTTCTGACTAATATCGCTGGTCGCGTGGTTCCTTTTTTTGGTTTTTTGCCCGCCGGTACGTCCTGGCCGGGTAAATCTCTAAAATCCCCCCCTTTTTTCGCTTCACACACAAGGAGATCCCAATGAAGAAGCATTTGCTCGCGGTTGCCGTGACCGCTCTGGCTGCAGGCAGCGCATTCGCCCAAGCCAACGACACCCTGGCCAAAATCAAGGCCTCGGGCAGCGTGACGCTGGGTGTTCGTGAGTCTTCGGGTCTTTCCTACACGGTGGGCAATGGCAAGTACGTCGGTTTCCACACCGAAATGGGTGAAATCATCCTGGCCGACATCCAGAAGCAACTGGGCCTGGCCAAGCTGGAAACCAAGTACCAGCCCGTGACCTCGCAAAACCGCATCCCCCTGGTGACCAATGGCACCGTGGACCTGGAGTGCGGCTCCACCACGAACAACGCCGCGCGCCAGAAGGACGTGGCCTTTGCCGTGACCACCTACGTGGAAGAAGTGCGCACCGTGGTGAAGGCCAACTCGGGCATCACCTCGATCAAGGACCTGAATGGCAAGACCGTGGCCACGACCACGGGCACCACCTCGGTGCAGACCCTGCGCAAGCACGAGCGTGCTGGCGGCATCGACTTCAAGGAAGTCTTCGGCAAGGACCACGCCGACAGCTTCCTGATGCTGGAAACCGGCCGTGCCGACGCCTTCGTGATGGACGGCTCCATCCTGGCGGCCAACGTCTCCAAGTCCAAGAACCCGGCCGACTACAAGATCGTTGGCGAAGTGCTGTCGGTGGAACCCATCGCCTGCATGCTGCGCAAGGATGACGCCGCCTTCAAGAAGGCCGTGGACGACAGCATCAAGCGCCAGATCGCCGACGGCTCGCTGGCCAAGCTGTACGACAAGTGGTTCATGCAACCCGTGCCTCCGACCAACACCAAGATCGGCCTGCCCATGTCCGACGCCACCAAGGCTGCCTGGGCTGCTCCGAACGACAAGCCGATGGAAGACTACGCCAAGAAGTAATCTTCGGGATGCTTGCGCCCCTTCGGCCACCATGGTTTGAAGGGGCTTTTTTGTTGGGTCCGCAAAGGATTGCGCCCAATGCAATACCAAGACAAATAAAGGGGTGATCCTATGAGTTGGGATTGGCAGGTGTTCTGCCAGGACACCATGGACAGGGAAGTCGTGCAAAGCTGCTTTGGCAAAGGCGGCGACATCACGTACCTGGACTGGATGCTGTCGGCCTGGGGCTGGACGGTGTCTGTTTCGTTGCTGGCCTTGCTGCTGGCGCTGGTGCTGGGCTCCATCATCGGTACGCTGCGTACCCTGCAGGGCCGGCCGATGATCGTGCGCCTGGGCAATGCCTGGGTCGAATTGTTCCGCAACATTCCGTTGCTGGTTCAGATTTTCCTGTGGTACCACGTCATACCCAGCCTGTTCCCGGTCCTGAAGGGCGTTCCCGGTTTCGCGCTGGTGGTGCTGGCGCTGGGCTTCTTCACGTCGGCGCGCATTGCCGAGCAGGTGCGTTCGGGCATCAACACCCTGCCCCGTGGCCAGCGCTATGCGGGCATGGCCGTGGGTTTCACCACGTTCCAGACCTACCGCTATGTGCTGCTGCCCATGGCCTTTCGCATCATCATCCCGCCGCTGACCAGCGAGACGATGAACATCTTCAAGAACTCTTCCGTCGCGTTCGCCGTGTCGGTGGCCGAGCTCACGATGTTCGCCATGCAGGCGCAGGAAGAAACCTCGCGCGGCATCGAGGTCTACCTGGCGGTGACGGCGCTGTACATCGTCTCGGCATTTGCCATCAACCGCATCATGGCGTTCATCGAGAAGCGCGCCCGCATTCCGGGAATGGTCGTTGCCAGCGGCGGTGGAGGGCACTGACAAATGATGAATCTCGACTTTGGTTTTTACAACTGGGACCTGATCTCCAGTTTCGTGCTCAAGGGGCTGTACTTCAGCCTGATCCTCACGGCGGTCGCCACGGTCGGCGGCGTGTTCTTCGGCACCCTGCTGGCGCTGATGCGCCTGTCGGGCAAGAAGTGGCTGGACGTGCCTGCCACCATCTACGTCAACGGCATGCGCAGCATTCCGCTGGTGATGGTGATCCTGTGGTTCTTCCTGCTGGTGCCGGCCATCATCGGCCGCCCCATCGGTGCGGAAGTCTCGGCGGTGATCACCTTCATCGCCTTCGAGGCGGCCTACTTCAGCGAGATCATGCGCGCCGGCATCCAGTCGATTCCGCGCGGCCAGGTCCATGCCGGCCAGGCGCTCGGGATGACCTATGGCCAGAACATGAAGCTGGTGGTGCTGCCCCAGGCGTTCCGCAACATGCTGCCGGTGCTGCTCACGCAGACCATCATCCTGTTCCAGGACACCTCGCTGGTCTACGCCATCGGTGCGTACGACATGCTCAAGGGCTTCGAGGTGGCGGGCAAGAACTTCGGCCGCCCGATTGAAGCCTACCTGGCCGCGGCCGTCCTGTACTTTGTGATGTGCTATGCGCTGTCCTGGATGGTCAAACGCCTGCACCAGAAGATCGCGATCATTCGCTGATGCAAAAGAGATTGGATTGAGGAACAAGAAATGATCGAACTCAAGAACGTATCCAAGTGGTATGGCCCCGTGCAGGTGCTCAACGAGTGCTCGGCGACCATCAACAAGGGTGAAGTGGTGGTGGTGTGCGGGCCTTCGGGCTCGGGCAAGTCCACGCTCATCAAGACCATCAATGCGCTCGAGCCCTTCCAGAAGGGCGAGATCACGGTCGACGGCGTGAAGCTGCACGACCCCAGCACCAACCTGCCCAAGCTGCGCAGCCGCGTGGGCATGGTGTTCCAGCACTTCGAGCTGTTTCCCCACCTGTCGGTGACGGAGAATCTGACCATCGCCCAGGTCAAGGTGCTGGGCCGCACGCCCGACGATGCCAAGAAGCGCGGCCTGAAGATGCTCGAGCGCGTGGGCCTGATCGCCCACAAGGACAAGTTCCCGGGCCAGCTCTCGGGTGGCCAGCAGCAGCGCGTGGCCATTGCCCGTGCGCTGAGCATGGACCCCATCGTGATGCTGTTCGACGAACCCACCTCGGCGCTTGACCCCGAGATGGTGGGCGAAGTGCTGGACGTGATGGTGGGCCTGGCCAACGAAGGCATGACCATGATGTGCGTGACCCACGAAATGGGCTTCGCCCGCAAGGTGAGCAACCGCGTGATCTTCATGGACGTGGGCGGCAAGATCCTGGAAGACTGCTCCAAGGACGACTTCTTCAACCACCCCGAAGCGCGCCAGCCGCGCACCAAGGACTTCCTCAACAAGATTCTGCAGCACTGAACGGTTGCAGGGCACGGCGCTCCTGGCGGGGCGCAGTGTGCAGGAAGTCACACAAGGCGCTTTCGGGCGCCTTTTTTTGCGCCAGGCCGGTAGGTGTGCCGTGCTACGTTTGCCGCTTGTTCCACTTCCGTGCCTGCGCCATGCGTTCTGCGCCCCTCCTGCTCCAGGTTCACCGGCTGTTTCTCGGGGTGGGGTTGCTGCTGGCGTTGCTGCCGGGCTGGGCCACAGCCCAGGCAGGCGCTGCGTCGAAGGCCACCGTGCCGCCCCCGGCGTGCGAACGCCTGGTCCAGGTGGCCCAGGCGCTCGCACTCGCAGGCCCGGGCACCGCGGGCCGTTACCACTGCGACGCCCAGCAGCGTACCCGTACAGGGCAGGCGTTGGCCCTGCGCTACCGCGGGCCTGAGGTGGCAAACGGCAGCAGCAACCTGGTGGGCTATTACGAGGTGGACCGCGGCACGCAGGCCGTGCATGCCTGGGACCTGGCGACCGGCAAGCGGGCCCCTGGTCCCTTGGCCGATGGCGCTTTGCCACCGCCCACGGTGATGGCCTGCGGCCTGGCCTTCGAGCTGCCGGTGCATTACCGCATTACCCGTCCCCAGCGCAGCGAGAGCGAAGGCAGGACGGTTTGCGCCTTCGATGTGGTGGCGGCGAAAAGCAAACCCGTGCAGCTCGACTGCAAGGGCCGGCGCGAGGGCGGGTCACCACCCTACAACGTCTGCGACTGGGCCATCGGTTCAGACGCTGACAAGACCACGGTCCGGGTGGCGCACACCCGCATCGACCGGGATCGGTGGGGCATCGATCCTTTCGTGTACGACAACGGAGCCTGGCGCCTGCCCAACGCCTACGCGGATGCTGCGCCCGCTGAGCGCATCGACTTCTTTGGCCGCCCGGCCTACCAGGGGGCGGTGGTCTCGCGCCTGGTGTGGTACCGCACCCGCACCAAGGCCTACGATGCCATTTACGCGGGAGCGGGAGACGCCAGGGCCGTGTTGGTGCAACTCACCCCCGAGGTGGCGGTGGTACTGGTGAGTCCGCCTGCCGACGATCCCGCCGCGGACGTCGTGGAGTGCCGGATCTTCTGTGGCAGCCTGCGTATCGCAGGACGCCCCGATGCCGCGCGCTGATGCCAAAGTGACTCTTGCCTGCCGTACACACTGTCTCCTGACCAAGGCCTTTTGGCATGAACCGCACCCCTTCAAGCAAACTGCACTTTGCATTCCCCCCGGATCTGCCGGAACCTTCGGCCCTGCGCGACCTGCTGCAGGCCTTTCCGGCGTTGCGCCCGCCCTCCGCTGCGGTGAGTGGCTCCTTTGCCTTCCATTCGGAGCCGCCGAGCACGGTGGCGCGCTACTTCGGGGAAGAGGGCCATGCCGGCGGGCAGGCGGCCGCGCAGCACCTCGGGGTCTTCGGTGTCGAGCCCGACGGATCGACGATTGCCGTGTGGCGGGCACCGCAAGGGGGCATGCCCGTGGTCTACCTCAGCTCCGAGGGCGGTGGGCGGGTGCTGGCCAGTGACATGCAGCAGTTCCTGCGGCTCCTGGGGGTTGGCTACGACGAGTTCGCGCTGTACGGCAACCTCGACGAGCCGCCCGAGGACGACGGCGACGTGGCGCCCGAGCTGCTCGCGTGGTTGGCCGCGCAGGGGCTGTCGGTGCCCGAGACGGGGGAGGACATCCTGGCCGAAGCAGAACAGCGCTGGCCCGACTTCGATGGCTGGATGGAGGACGCCATCGCAGGGCGGCTTTTGGAACCGGTGCGGGTGGGGGCGCCCCCGGTGCCGGCACCCGTGGCCGCTGTCCCCGAAGGCAATCTCTGGGACCAGATGCTGGCCTGCATCGGCCGCCCCATCGACGATCCGCTGGTGCTGCAGTGGCTGGCCGCCGTGGGGGCCAAGCCGCTCAAACCCGCCACGCCGCACAACGACAGCACCTACGTCAGCGTGCGCGCCACGGGCATCGAGGTCAGCGCCGAGATGGCCCCCAAGCACCGTGCCTTCTGGCCTCCGCGCAAGGACGGGCGCATCTGGCGCACCTATGTCACACGCATCATCCTGCCCGTGAAGGCTGCGCCGTTGGTGCCGTTGCCCGAAGGTTTGTCGTGGGAGCGCTTTCCGGGCCCTGCGGACGGAGATGATTTCGTGGAGCAGCCAGTCAGCGCCACGCTGGAGCTGGCCTTCCAGCGCGCGGTCAAGGGCAGGGGCCTTGCACGCATCGACGCCCGGCTGCCCACGGAGCGCGACTTCATGGAGGCCAGTGCCGACTACGAGCAGACCAAACCCTTGGTCTATGTGGAGGATGCGTTCTTCGTGACCTGGTGCGCCCTGCAGGGGCTGCTCGACCCCGTGCGCTACCCGGCGAGCGTGCTCGCGCCCTGGCGCGAACGCACGGCCACGCCGCTGCAACTGCTGCACGGCCCCTGCGGGCGCGTCGTCTGGACCGATGACCTGGCACCCGGTGCATCGGGATTCTGGGACGATTACTACATGGGCTTTGGCACACCCGATGCAGAGCGCTGGGTCACGGATGTGAAGACCGTGTTCCGCTCGTCCAACCATTTCCGCGAGCCGGACGAGGCCATGACACCCGACAGCTGGGAGGGGTTCGACCGCATCGCGCCCCAGATCGCCCGGCGCTTCGAGGCCTGGCGCCGCAAGGCGCGAGAGGGCTGACGGCATGGTGCGCCGGCGTTCCATCCTGTCGTGGGGCACCGCGGGTGCGGCGGCCCTTTCCTCTTGGTCCACCCAGGCCGCAGCCCCCATGGAAAAGACCCTGCTCTTCGAAAGCGCCGTGCACCCCTGGAAGGTCTACTACATGCGCGAAAAGCCCACCTGGCAGACGCGCGACCAGTACTACCAGGTCACGCACCAGGGCCAGCCCTTCGTGCTGCCCAAGGAGCTGTTCCGCAGCGTGCGGGATGTGGACCGCTTCATCGCCGCCTCGGGCTTCGAGACCCAGGAGACGCATGCCGATTCGGTGCTGCTGGTGTTCGAGAACCGCACGCGCAAGCCCGATGGCTTCGAGGAGCGCGCCATGGTGGCCGTGATGGCGCAGTCCGTGCGTGCAGGCAAGGGCTACCAGGTGCGCATCGCCAACCTGCAGGGGCAGGTGCTGGCAACGCTCGAACGCGAATAGGGCGCGCGCGGGCCCGGTGCTCACCTGCCTGCCCGGGGCCTGCGCGCGGGGGCGGGTTCGGCCACGATGAGCTGCTGCTCCTCCACATCCTTCCACAGCATGTCCCGGCGCTTGAGCGCCTCGGAGACCGCCTCGTGGCGCAACTGCGCCACGGCCGACACCAGCGCATTGCACAGGAAGAAGGCAGCGGTGTACGAGTCGAAGGGCGAGGCGTTGGAGGTGCGCACCAGGATGCGTTCGTGCGCCAGTGCCGCCAGGGGTGCCGAGGCGCTGTCGGTGAGGGCCAGCACCTGGGCCCCGGCCTCGCGAAAGCGCCGGGCCAGCTTTACCGGCCCGCTGGCATAGCGGCGGATGCTGAAGGCCAGCAGCACATCCTCGGGCTGGATCCAGAGCAACTGGTCGGTGGCGTCCACCGCGCCCGCGCCCAGCTCGTGCACACCGGGGCGGCACATGTTCAGGTGCAGCGCCAGCCAGGCCGCCACGGGGGCGCTGTTGATCTGCGCG
Organism: Acidovorax sp. FW305-C-20-28; assembly: GCF_058783375.1. Taxonomy (NCBI): domain Bacteria; kingdom Pseudomonadati; phylum Pseudomonadota; class Betaproteobacteria; order Burkholderiales; family Comamonadaceae; genus Acidovorax; species Acidovorax sp. FW305-C-20-28. The sequence goes on from NZ_JBYSYM010000002.1 coordinate 246,574, forward strand.
AGCACGAAGACACGGCCCTTGCCCTGGGCCAGCCGGTTGGCGATGGCCTCGAAAGCCGCCATGTCCAGGCCATCGCGCGTGGCCGTGATGTTGTGCTGGTCGTGCAGCAGGGCGTCGTCCACGCACTGCTGCAGGCTGCGCCGGGTGCCTATCGTCACGGGCGCGCGCTGCCCGGCCGTCTGCAGCAGGGCCGTGACCTCGGCGCGGGCCTCGCGCTGGGCTTCGGCATAGCTGTCATAGCCGAGCTTGGCGAACAGCCGCACCACCGTGGAGGCGCTGGTGCCCGTGCGGGCGGCCAGCGAGGTGGCCGACTCCAGCAGCGCATGGGGGTAGTCGCGCTCCAGCGCCTCGGCCAGAGCGCGTTCGCTGGCGGTCAGGCCGGCACCCTGGCGGGCCAGCCGCTCAGGCAGCAGGCCATCGGTTGTTTGCAATGGTAATTTCATTTATGTCGATTCTATGAAAAATATATTGCAAACAATGCGGGTGCATGCAACACTTTCGCCCCACAGCCACTCCGCTTGGGGCGTGGATGACAAAGGAAAACATGCAGGATACCCTTGAAGAAAGCCGTGCCCAGGTGCGCGCACGCATCCTGGCCTGGCTGGCGGGCCAGCAACAGGCCATGCAAGACCTGTTGCAGAAGGTGGTGGACATCGACAGCGGCAGCCGCGACGAAGCCGGGGTGACCGCGGTGGCCGCCGCGTTGCGCGAGCGGCTCGTGGCCGCCGGTGTGGCGGTCGAGTTCGTGCCCGTGCCGGGCTATGGCGTGCTGCTGCAGGCCCAGGTGCCCGGGCCCACCGACGGGGCACCCATCCTCCTCATGGGCCACATGGACACCGTCTACCCCGCAGGCACGGTGGCGCGCCGCCCCTTCCGTGTCGACGCGGGCCGGGCCTACGGCCCCGGCGTGGCCGACATGAAGTCGGGCCTGGTGATGAATGTCTTCGTGGCCGAGGCCTTTGCGCGCTGCGGCGGGCTCAGGGCGCCGCTGCGGCTGTTCTTCTCGTGCGACGAGGAGATCGGCTCGCCCGCCACACGCGAGCAGATCATGCAGGCAGCCCGCGGCGCGCGCGCCGTGCTCAATGCCGAGCCCGGCCGTGTCAGCGGCAACCTGGTCACGAGCCGCAAAGGCTCCATGGCCGTGGAATTCGAGGTGGACGGCGTGGCCGCGCACGCGGGCATCAACCCTGCGGCCGGTGCCAGTGCCATCGCCGCCATGGCGCACAAGATCCTGGCCCTGCACGCGTTGACCGACCCGGCCGTGGGCACCACCACCAACGTGGGCGTGGTGCAGGGCGGCATCGTGCCCAACATGGTGGCGCCATTGGCCAAGGCCGAACTCGACGTGCGCTACACGGCCGAGACCGATCCCGACGAACTGTTCGAGCGCGTGCGCGCCATCGTCGAGGTCGAAAGCCTGCCGCGCACCCAAGGGCGCATCACCGGCATGCGCCGCACCCTGCCCATGAAGCCCACGCCCGATGCATTGCTCGCGCTGTACCAACGCGGCGCCGAATCCCTGGGCTTTGCCGTGCAGGGCGAGTTCACCGGCGGCGCGGCCGACAGCGGGCTCACGGCCTCGGTCGGCGCGCCCACGCTGTGCGGCACCGGCCCCGTGGGCGGCCACCCGCACACCGAGCGTGAGTACTGCGAGCTGTCCACCCTGGTCCCGCGTGCCCAGGCCGTGGCGCTGGCCATCTTCGACCACCCCTGACTTCCAACGATCCGAGAGCAGACCCCATGAACCCCTTGCTGCAACCCAACCGCCGCCACGTCCTCAACGCCGGGCTCGGGCTGGGCCTCGCGGGCCTGGCGCCGCTGGCCGCCCAGGCCGACGAGAAATTCCCCGCGCGCCCTATCACCCTGGTCGTGCCCTTCCCACCCGGAGGCTCGGTGGACATCATGGCGCGCCAGTATTCGGAGCCGCTGTCGCGCATCCTGGGCGTGCCCATCGTGGTGGAAAACCGCGCGGGCGCGGGCGGCTCGGTCGCCTCGCTGGCCGTGGCGCGTGCCAAGCCCGATGGCTACACGCTGGTCGTGTCGTCGCAGAGCAGCCACCTGGCCAACCCGCTGACCCAGCCAAAAGTCGGCTACGACCCGGTCAAGGATTTCGAGAACATCGCCATCCTGGGCCGCCAGCCCAACGCGCTGGTGGTGCACGCGAGCCTGCCCATCAAGTCGGTCAAGGAGTTCGTCGAGTACGCGAAGAAGAACCCTGGCAAGCTCAACTACGGCAGCGGCGGCATCGGCAGCATGGGCCAGCTCAACGTGGAGATGTTCAAGGCGGTCACGGGCGTGTTCACCACCCATATCCCCTACCGCGGCGGCACACCGCTGATCACCGCCGTGCTGGCCAACGAGGTGCAGTTCATCCTCGACAACCTGGTCATCATGCTGCCGCATGTGCAGTCGGGCAAGGTGCGCGCCCTGGCCGTGGCCTCCGACCAGCGCCTGCCGCAATTGCCCGACGTGCCCACCATGGCCGAGGCGGGCTACCCCGAACTCAACCTCACCTCGTGGACCGGCCTGGCCGCACCGGGTGGCACCCCCGAGGCCATCGTGCAGACCCTGCACAAGGCCGTGCGCCAGGCCGCGATGGCGCCGGCCATGGTGGCCAACCTCAAGGAGCGCGGCGTGATCGTGCCCGAGGAAATGAGCCCCGCCGCCTTCGAGAAGATGATGGCCGAGCGCATGGTGAAGTTCGGCGACGTGGTGCGCAAGGCCGGCATCACTGCCGAGTGATGGGCCTGCCGGAGAGCAGGGCGGTGGCCGGGAATGGGACAATAGCGCCCATGACTGCAGCCGCCCCCACCAACACCCTCACCATCACCCGCCCCGACGACTGGCACCTGCATGTGCGCGACGGGGAGCCCTTGCTCACCGTGGTGCCGCACACGGCCGCCCAGTTCGGGCGCGCCATCATCATGCCCAACCTGCGCCCGCCCGTGACCACGGCCGAGCAGGCCCTAGCCTACAAGCAGCGCATTCTGGCGGCCGTGCCCGCGGGCGTGCAGTTCGAGCCGCTGATGACGCTGTACCTCACCGACAACCTGCCGCCCGAGGAAATCGTGCGCGCACGCGCGGCCGGCGTGGTCGCCGCCAAGCTCTACCCCGCTGGCGCCACCACCAACAGCGACGCCGGCGTGACCGACCTGCGCAAGACCTACAAGACGCTTGAAGCGATGCAGAAGAGCGGCATGCTGCTGCTGGTGCATGGCGAGGTGACCAGCAGCGACATCGACCTGTTCGACCGCGAGGCGGTGTTCATCGAGCAGCAACTGATTCCGCTGCGCCGCGACTTCCCCGAGCTCAAGATCGTCTTCGAGCACATCACCACCAAGGATGCGGCCGACTATGTGAACGCGTCCGACCGCTTCACGGCCGCCACCATCACGGCGCACCACCTGCTGTACAACCGCAACGCCATCTTCATCGGCGGCGTGCGTCCGCACTACTACTGCCTGCCCGTGCTCAAGCGCGAAACGCACCGTGTGGCCCTGGTGCAGGCTGCCACCAGCGGCAGCGCCAAGTTTTTCCTGGGCACCGACAGCGCGCCGCACCCCGCCCACCTCAAGGAACACGCCAGCGGCTGCGCCGGCTGCTACACCGCCCATGCGGCGATGGAAATGTACGCCGAGGCCTTCGACAACGCGGGCGCTCTGGACCAGCTCGAGGCCTTCGCCAGCTTCAATGGTGCCGACTTCTATGGCCTGCCGCGCAACACCGGCACCATCACGCTGCGCCGCGAATCCTGGACGCCACCGGACAGCTTTGCCTTTGGCGAGGCCGAGCTCAAGCCCCTGCGCGCCGGCGAAGCGCTGCCGTGGCGCCTGGTCTAGAGGCTATTGACTGGGCCGCCGCCTGGCTGGCCCCGTACCGGGCCACCGGGCAGGCCGTGGCCCAGCAGGTGCTGGAGCAGGGGGCGCCCGTGCACCAGGCGCTGCAGTGCCCATCGGCACCGGTGCAGTTCGCGCCGCAGCATGACCTGCCCGAGGGCACGGCCTATGAGCAGCACATCTTCGACACCGGCCGCGTGCCCACGCGCGAGAACCTGCACGACTTCTTCAATGGCCTGGTCTGGCGGCAATTTCCGCTGGCCAAGCGGCGGCTGAACGAGTTGCAGGCCGGCGCCATCGCGGCGCACGGCATTGGTGCGGTGCGCGGCTCGCTGCGCGATGCGATCACCGTGTTCGACGAGAACGGCGCCCTGCTCGATGCGCCCGACCCGATCTGGCAGGCGCTGCAGGCACGTGAATGGACGCGCCTGTTCGGGGACCTGCGCCCGCTGTGGCATGAGGCCCGGCTGCTGCTGTTCGGCCACGCATTGCTGGAAAAACTGGTGGCACCGCGCAAGCCCATCGTCGCGCATGTGTACCGAGTGCAGTGCGCTATGGATTCAATAGCGAATTCCGACGCCTGGCTGGCGCAGCAGATCGAGCCCGCGAACTGGTCCACCAAGCCTTTCACGCCGCTGCCGGTGCTGGGTGTCCCTGGCTGGTGGCCGGCCAATGAAGATCCGCAGTTCTATGCCGATCCGCAGGTGTTCCGCCCCCCCCGTGCCGTGTCGGACAAGGCGCAGTAATTCCCGTCAGCGACTGTGTGATAAGGGTGTTCTTCGCGATTCGCCCTACCATACCGCGACGGGAAACTGCGGCATGCGGTCCCTGGGGGCAGGGCGCTTGAATCGCGCCCGGATACCCCCCATCTAGTCCGCAGTTCCTTGTCTACCCACGGAGAGCACAGAACATGAAGCGGATTATTTTGTTTGTACTGACCAACCTGGCCGTCGTTGTCGTGCTGGGGGTGGTCGCGAGCCTGCTGGGCGTGAACCGCTACCTCACGGCCAACGGGCTCAACCTGGGCGCGCTGCTCGGCTTTGCGCTCATCATGGGCTTTGGTGGCGCGATCATCTCGCTCCTGATCAGCAAGCCCATGGCCAAGTGGACCTCGGGCGTGCGCGTGATCGATGGCTCCGGCTCGCCCGACGAGCGCTGGATCGTCGAGACCGTGCGCAAGTTCGCCGACCAGGCCCAGATCGGCATGCCCGAAGTCGGCATCTTCGAAGGCGATCCCAATGCCTTCGCCACGGGGGCCTTCAAGAACTCGGCGCTGGTCGCGGTATCCACCGGCCTGCTGCAGGGCATGACGCGCGAGGAAGTCGAGGCCGTGATCGGCCACGAGGTGGCCCACATCGCCAACGGCGACATGGTGACCATGACGCTGATCCAGGGCGTGATGAACACCTTCGTGGTGTTCCTGTCGCGCGTCATCGGCTATGCGGTGGACAGCTTCCTGCGCAAGAACGACGAGAACAGCTCGGGCCCCGGCATCGGCTACTACGTGACCACCATCGTGCTCGACATCGTGCTGGGCTTCGTGGCCGCCATGATCGTGGCCTGGTTCAGCCGCCAGCGCGAGTTCCGCGCCGATGCGGGCGCTGCCCAGCTCATGGGCCGCCGCCAGCCCATGATCAACGCCCTGGCCCGCCTGGGCGGCATGCACCCGGGCGAGCTGCCCAAGAGCGTGGCCGCCATGGGCATTGCCGGTGGCATCGGCAAACTGTTCAGCACCCACCCGCCCATCGAGGAGCGCATCGCGGCGCTGCAGAACAAGCAGGGTTGATGCGAGGGGCGTGCCCCTGACGGAAAAAGACAACGCCGCCGGGTGCGAACCCGGCGGCGTTTTCTTTCTTGGCGCTCAGCCTGCGTAGGCGGGCGCAGCGCTGGAAAGGGACTGCTTCACATGGCGTGTGGTGTCGTCCGCCAGCACCTCGGCCAGGCCTGTCTCCACGCCCTGTAGCGCCAGGCGCGCCACGTCGAGCGGGGCGGCCTTGGGGGCGTCGAGGCCGCGCGTCATGTCGGTGTCCATGTAGGCCACATGCAGGCTGGTCACCTGCGTGCCCTGGGCACGCAGTTCGTTGCGCAGGCCGTTGCTCAGCGACCAGGCGGCGGCCTTGGAGGCGCTGTAGGTGGCCACGCCGGGAATCGTGAGCCAGCTGAGCACCGACAGCACGTTGAGCACAGCGCCGCCGCCGTTGGCCTTCAGCACCGGGGCAAAGGCCTGGGCCACAGCCCAGGGACCGAAGAAGTTGGTCTCGAACTCGGCGCGGGCCGCCGCCATGGCATCTGGGGTGCCGAGGAAGCTCGATCCGCGCGAGATGCCGCTGTTGTTCACCAGCAGCGTCACGTCGGGGCAGGCGGCCACGGCGGCGGCGATCTGGGCGGGGTCGGTCACATCCAGCTGCACGGGCACCACGCCCGGCAGGGTGACGGTCGATGGGTCGCGCGCTGCGGCGTAGATCTTGCGCGCACCGGCAGCCAGGGCCGCCTGGGCAAAGGCCAGGCCCAGGCCCCGGTTGGCACCGGTGATGAAGACGACGGAGTTCTGGAGTTTCATGGAGCAGTCCTTGGGAGAAGAGGGTGGAGGGAGAAAAAGTGGGAGGCGGCAGTCACAGGGCCTGCAGCACCGTGGCAATTCCCTGGCCGCCGCCGATGCATTGCGTGGCCAGCGCGTAGCGCCCGCCCTGGCGTTGCAGCAGGGCCGCGGCCTTGCCGGTGATGCGTGCGCCCGTGGCGCCCAGCGGATGGCCGATAGCCATGCCGCCGCCGTCGAGGTTGATGGTCTCGGGCTTGAGGCCCAGCTCACGGATGCAGGCCAGCGCCTGGGAGGCAAAGGCTTCGTTGATCTCCTCCACGTCCAGCTCGGCCGCCGTGATGCCGGCGCGCTCCAGGGCCTTGCGCGATGCGGGAATCGGGCCGATGCCCATGTACGCCGGGTCCACGCCCGCCGTGGCCATGGCCACGATGCGGGCCAGTGGTGCCAGGCCATGGCGTGCCGCATAGGCCTCGCTGGTCACGAGCACGGCGGCGGCGCCGTCGGTCAGCGGCGACGAGGTGCCGGCCGTGACCGTACCGGTGTCGCGGAAGGCCGGCTTGAGGCCGGCCAATGCTTCGGGCGAGGTGCCGGGCCGGATGCAGCCGTCCTCGGCCACCACCTGGCCATCGGCCAGGGTGATGGGCACGATCTCGCTGCGCAGCAGGCCGGCTTCGCGCGCCGCGGCCGCCTTGCGGTGCGACTCGAAGGCCAGTTGCTCCTGGTCGGTGCGCGATACACCGTAGCGCTCTGCCACGTTCTCGGCCGTCTCGCCCATCGAGATATAGGCATCGGTCTCTTCGTACAGCACGGGGTGGGGAGAAAAGGTCAAGCCACCCTGAGGAACCATGCTCATCGATTCCACGCCCAGGCACAGGTAGGCCTCGCCCAGGCCTGCCTCGATCTGCGCGGCGGCAATGTGCACGGCCGACATGGACGAGCCGCAAAAGCGGTTCACCGTCATGCCGCTGACTTCGTGCGGCAGGCCCGCCAGCAGCGAGGCAATGCGCGCAATGTTGTTGCCCTGCGCGCCCTCCGGGTAAGCGCAGCCGGCGATCACATCGTCCAGCGTGGCCGGGTCGAGGCCGGTGCGTTGCACCAGGTCCTTGATGAGTTCGGCAGCCAGGGTGTCGGGCCGCACCGCGGCCAATGCGCCCTTGCGGGCGAAGTGGAAGGGGGTGCGGGCGTACGCGGAGATCAGGGCTTTCATGGGCAAATCCTGGTTGGTTAAATGTCAGTCGACATGAATAAATATAAATGTCGATCAACATGTAAAATAAGTCAAGCACCAGGAGGCAACCATGAAAGTGACAAGGGCGCAGGCCGAGGCCAACCGCGAACGCATCGTGGATGTGGCAGGCGCGTTGTTCCGCGAAAAGGGTTTCGACGGTATTGGCCTGAACGAGCTGATGCAGGCCGCCGGGCTGACCCGGGGCGGCTTCTATGGCCATTTCGAGTCCAAGGACGAACTGGCCAGCCTGGCCTGTGAGCGCGCACTCGCCGCCAACAACCACTACTGGGAGGAGCTGGCGGCCAAGCCGCCGGCCGAGGCATTGCAGGCGCTGGTGGGCTTTTACCTGTCGGACCAGCACTGCCAGCACATGGCCCATGGCTGCGCGATGGCCGCGCTGGCCGGCGATGTGGCCCGTGCCGGCCCAGCACTGCAGGGGCCCTTCGAGGCCGGGGTCGAGAATTTTCTGCAGGTGCTGGAACCGCTGGTGCGAGGCCAGGGGCCGGCCGAGCGCAGGGAGCAGGCCCTGGCCACCTTGTCGCAGCTGGTGGGGGCTTTGGTGCTCGCGCGGGCCGTGCAGAGCCCGGAACTGTCCAAGGATCTGCGCGCTGCGGCGGGGGCCGCGGTGATGAGGGAGCGAGCGGCGGGCTGATCCGGGTGGAGGCTTTCTGCCAGCCACGGGGATGGTGGGCGGCTGATGGGGCTCAAGTTGGCGTCATGGAATGACGATATAAGGGAAAACCCGGGTTTTTGGCCTTGCGCTGCCCGGAGCACCATTGACCCCAGGAGTTGATTCCCACCATGTCCCTCTCCCAAACGCGTGTCGCGTTCCGCCTGGCCCTGGCCTTTGGCGTCGTCTGTCTTGTCATGTCCCTGTCCGCCGCCGTGGGCATCTGGCGGCTGGCGGAACTGCAGGACATTGCCGATGACCTGGGCGGCAATTCCTCCGAACGTGCCCTGTTGGCGCGCGAGTTGCACGCCATCGTGGTGCTCAGCTCGGTGCGCGCCGAAACCCTGCTCGAAATCGACAACCCGGCCTATGCCGCACGCATCGATGCCGACCGCAAGACCACCTCGGCCCGCTCCAGCGAAGTGCGCAAGCGCCTGGACGAACTGGCCGAGGATGCCCCGTCCCAGCGCCTGTTCGACGCCATCGACAAGGCCGGCAACCAGTTCCGCAGCGTGCGCGACGACCTGGTCAAGCGCCGCAAGGCCGGTGAGGCCCTGCCTGCCGATGCCATTGCCGGCACCTTGCGCCCGGCCGCCGATGCCTATGCGAAGGCCGTGGACGAACTGGCCGAGTACCAGCGCCAGCGCGTGACCGATGCGCGCGAGGCGGCCCTGCGCAGCGAGCGGCAGGGCAAGCTGCTGCTGGCCACGGGCTCGGCCGTGGGCCTGCTGTTGAGCCTGGTGTGCGCCTGGCTGCTGTCGCGCTCCATCCTGCGACCGCTGGCCCTGGCTTCGGGCGTGACCGACCGCATCGCCGAGGGTGACCTGACCTCGCACATCCCTGCCGTCGACGCCGGCAACCGCGATGAGCTGCAGGCCCTGATGGCCCGCCTGGGCGGCATGCAGGAACGACTTGCCGCACTGGTAGTGGGCATGCGCGGGGCGAGCAGCTCGGTGGCCGATGCCAGTGGCGAGATCGCCGCGGGCAACACCGACCTGTCGGCGCGCACCGAGCAGACGGCCTCCAACCTCGAGGAGATCGCGGCCAGCATGGAAGAGCTGCTGGCCACCGTGCGCCACAGCGCCGATGCCGCCGCGCAGGCCAGCAGCCTGGCGACGGGCGCGAGCGGCGTGGCGCAGCGCGGCCGCGAGGCGGTGGACCGCGTGGTCGGCACCATGGACGGTATCGCCCAGTCCTCGCGCCGCATTGCCGACATCACCAGCGTGATCGATGGCATCGCCTTCCAGACCAACATCCTGGCACTCAATGCCGCGGTGGAGGCCGCGCGGGCCGGGGAGCAGGGGCGCGGCTTTGCCGTGGTGGCCAGCGAGGTGCGCAGCCTGGCCCAGCGCAGCGCCACGGCCGCCAAGGAGATCGGCGGCCTGATCAGCGAGAGCGTGCGCCAGGTGGACGAAGGCTCGCAGCTCGTGCACGCGGCGGGCGGCACCATGGGCGAGATCGTCGACTCGGTGAAGCAGGTGGCCACCATCATCGGCGAGATCAGCACGGCGGCGCGCGAGCAGACCTCGGGCCTGAGCCAGGTGGGCGAGGCCGTCTCGCAGCTCGACCAGATGACGCAGCAGAACGCCGCGCTGGTGGAGGAGTCATCGGCCGCCGCCCAAGGCCTGCGCATGCAGGCGCAGCAGCTGGCCGAGCTGGTGGAGGCCTTCCGCCTGCCGGCCAGCAGCATCGCACTGCGCTGAGCCAGTCCTTTCAACCGGCTGCCACATCCACCCGCCAGCGCCGGCGCGGCGCGCGCAGTGCATGGCGCTTGCGGTACTCGGCGGGCGGCATGCCCATGTGGCGCACGAAGATGCGCCGGAAGGCCGCCGGGTCCGCGTAGCCGCAGGCCGCGGCGATGCTGGGCACACTCTCCAGCGTCACCTCCAGCATCACCTTGGCGCGTGCGCAGCGCAGGGCATGCAGGTGGTCGAGCGGCGACTGCGACAGTTCGGCCTGGAAATGCCGCAGCAGCGTGCGCGTGCTCACAGCGGCCGCCTCGGCCACGCGTGTGAGCGAATAGGGCTCCTCCAGGTGCTCTTCCATCCAGGCGATGGCGCGCGCCAGCGTGCTGTCGCGCGTTGCGGGGATGTGCTGCTGGGCGTTGGCCTGCAGCGCGGCCTGGGCGCGCGCCGGGTCGGGGCGCATGACCGTGGCGCAGGCCTCGCCCAATTCTGGGCCCAGCGCGTGGCGCACCAGGGCGATGGCCAGGTCCACGAGCGTATGGGGCAGGGCGCCGCTGAGCCAGGGGCCGTCCTCCGCCCAGTCGCGCCCTGGGGCCAGCGCGATGCCGGGGAAGTCCCGGGCAAAGCCGGCCATGTAGAACCAGGGCAGGCAGGCCGTGCGCCCCTGCAGGCGGCCACTGGCCGCAGCCAGCCAGGCGCCATTGCCCACCGTCAACAGCCTGCACCCGGTGTCGATGGCAATCCCGATCTGGCGCACCAGGGCCGGGTGGCGCTCGACCACCTGCCGTATGGCCGGGATGTCCGCCGCATGGAACGAGGGCACGAAGACCGCCTGGGCAGGCCCCACGTCTGCGCTGTCGCTGTACGCCTCCCAGGGCGCGGGCAATGCCGGCAAGGGCTGACCGCCCGCGTCCAGCAGGCGCCAGGCCAGCCGCGGCGCCTGGTGGCCCTGCCGCAGGCGGGCCAGCAGGTTGGCGCTGCGCAACAGATCGATGAACTGCAAGGCGTTGCCCAGGGCGGACCCGGGCAGCAGGCGGATGTCGACGCGAAAGAAGCTGGCAGGCATGGCGATATTGGCTTTGTGGATGGCGATTTTCGCTTGTCATGAAACAACTTGCTGCTCTTAGCATGAACGGGCGTTCGTTTTCCTCCACCCCTGCACCTGCCCTTCCAATGCACAAAAAACTCTCCGCCATCGCCTTCGCCGCCAGCCTCGTGGCCGGCAGCCTGACCCTGGTTTCCACCGCCCATGCCCAGGCGCTCGACGCCACCGGCCTGCAGGCCATCGATGCCGCCGTGAATGGCGTGGCCGGCAAGATGGTCAACTGGCGCCGCGACATCCATGCCCATCCCGAACTTTCGGGCCAGGAAGTGCGCACGGCCAAGCTGGTGGCCGAGCACCTCAAGCGCTTGGGCATGGAAGTGCAGACCGGCGTGGGCGGCACCGGCGTGGTGGGCATCTTGCGCGGCGGCCTGCCGGGCAAGGTCGTCGCCTTGCGCGCCGACATGGATGCGCTGCCCGTGCCCGAGAACACCAACCTGCCTTTTGCTTCCAAGGTCAAGGCCACCTACCTGGGCAAGGAAGTGCCGGTGATGCACGCCTGCGGACACGATGCCCACGTGGCCATGCTCATGGGCGCGGCCGAAGCGCTGGCCGGCATGCGGGCCCAGTTGCCCGGCACCATCAAGTTCATCTTCCAGCCCGCCGAAGAAGGCGCGCCGGTGGAGCCCGATGCCAATGGCAAGGTCCCGAGCTTCGGTGCCAAAGCCATGGTGGAGCAGGGCGCGCTCAAGGACGTGCAGGCCATCTACGGCCTGCATGTCACGGCCAACCTGCCGGCCGGTGTGGTGGGTTACCGCAGCGGTCCGCTGATGGCGGGCTCGGACAACATCAGTATCCAGGTGGAAGGGCGCGGCGGCCACGGCTCTTCGCCCTGGAACGCGGTGGACCCGGTGGTGGCGGCCAGCCAGGTGGTGCTGGGCCTGCAGACGGTGGTGAGCCGCCAGCTCAACATCAGCAAGGAGCCGGCCGTGATCACCATCGGCTCCATCCATGGCGGCACGCGCTACAACATCATTCCCGACAACGTGGAGCTCCTGGGCACGCTGCGCACCTTCGACGAAGAGATGCGCCAGGAAGCGCTCAAGCGCATCACCGCCACTGCCGAGTCGATTGCGGCATCGAGCGGTGCCAAGGCCAAGGTGCGCTTCGGCCCCGTGGCCTACCCGGTGACGAGCAACCCCGCTGCCTTGACCGAGGCTTCGCTGCCCGCGCTCAAGCTGGCCACGGGCGGCAAGACCATGGTCATCCCCAAGGTCAGCGGCTCGGAGGACTTCTCCGAGTTCCAGAAGGTGGCGCCGGGCTTCTTCTACTTCCTGGGCGCACCACCCAAGGGGGCGGACTTCAACAAGGCACCCTCCAACCACTCGCCGCTGTTCGACATCGACGAAGACCAGTTGCCCGTGGGAGCCCGCACGCTGGCGGCGCTGGCGGTGGACTTCCTTCAGCGCAGCAAATAAGGCGGGTCAGGCGGCCGCGCCGCCCGAAAGGCGCTGGCCCATGAGCAGCCGGAACGGCAGCAACAGGGCCACGCCCAGCGCGAGCTTCACGGCCAGGTCGCCCAGTGCCCAGGTGACCCAGGGGTCGCTGGTGCCCGCAAACGCGATGCTCCAGAACACGGCCGTGTCCAGCACGGCGGCCAGCAGCGTGGCCACCAGCGGCGCGCGCCACCAGCTGCCATGGCGCAGCCGGTCGAACACGCCGATATCGAGCCACTGCGACAGCAAAAAGGCCGTGCCCGAGGCCACGGCGATGCGCGCCGGTGCCAGCACCAGCGAGGCCGCCACAGCCACCGCAAACCCCACCCAGGCCAAGCGCCGTGCTTGCAGGGGCCCGTGGCGGCGGTTCACCAGCTCGCTGACCAGAAAGGCCACCGGGTAGGTGATGGCGCCCCAGGTCAGCCAGTCGTTGATGGGGAATTGCACCAGGATGTTGGACGCCAGCACCACGGCGGCCATGGCCAGCGCGGCGACGGTGAATTGCGTGCGTGTCGGGGTGGTGAGCAGCATGCGTCTTCCTCAGGCGGTACCCAGCATGGCGCGGGCCACGGCCTCGCCGACCTTGATGCCGTCCACACCGGCCGACAGGATGCCGCCGGCATAGCTGGCGCCTTCGCCCGCGGGGTACAGGCCCGCGGTGTTCAGGCTCTGCAGGTTCTCGCCGCGCCCGATCTTGAGCGGGGACGAAGTGCGCGTCTCCACGCCCGTCAGCACCGCGTCGTGCATGTCGAAGCCCTTGATCTTGCGGCCGAAGGCCGGGAAGGCTTCGCGCAGCGCTGCGATGGCATAGCCGGGCAATGCGGCATGCAGGTCGCCCAGCGCCACGCCGGGCTTGTACGAGGGCATCACATCACCGAGCTGCTTCGATGGCCGGCCGGCGACGAACTCGCCCACCAGCTGCCCTGGTGCGCTGTAGTCGCTGCCGCCCAGCACATAGGCGTTGGATTCGAGCTGGCGCTGCAGCACGATGCCCGCGAGTGGGTGGAACTGCCCGGCCGGCTGTGCCTCCACGCCGTAGGTGCCGCCCAGGTGCTGGGCAAAAGCCTCGGCATCGCGTGGGTAGTCGCTGGGGTCGATGCCCACCACCATGCCGGCATTGGCATTGCGCTCGGCGCGCGAGTACTGGCTCATGCCGTTGGTGACCACGCGGCCCGGCTCGCTGGTGGCGGCCACCACGGTGCCGCCGGGGCACATGCAGAAGCTGTAGACGGCGCGGCCGTTGGCCGCGTGGTGCACCAGCTTGTAGTCGGCCGCACCCAGCAGCGGGTGGCCGGCGTGGCGGCCCCAGCGCGCGCGGTCGATCACGCCCTGCGGGTGCTCCACGCGGAAGCCGATGGAAAACGGTTTCGATTCCATGGCCACGCCGCGCTCGTACAGCATGGCGAAGGTGTCGCGCGAGCTGTGGCCCAGCGCCATCACCACATGGTCGGCGCGCAGTTCGGTGGTCTCGCCCGTGGCCTGGTTCAGCACCTTGAGGCCGCGCAGGTGCCGTTGGTCGCCCGTGCCCTCGACGATCACGTCGGTCACGCGCTGCTCGAAACGGATCTCGCCGCCCAGAGCGGTGATCTGCTCGCGCAGGTTCTCCACCACCTTCACGAGCTTGAAGGTGCCGATGTGCGGGTGCGCCACGTAGAGGATTTCCTCGGGCGCGCCGGCCTTGACGAATTCGCCCATGACCTTGCGGCCCAGGTGGCGCGGGTCCTTGATCTGGCTGTAGAGCTTGCCGTCGCTGAAGGTGCCGGCACCGCCCTCGCCGAACTGCACATTGCTCTCGGCATGCAGCTCGCGCTTGCGCCACAGGCCCCAGGTGTCCTTGGTGCGCTCGCGCACCGTCTTGCCGCGCTCCAGCACGATGGGCTTGAAGCCCATCTGCGCCAGCACCAGCGCGGCAAAGATGCCGCAGGGCCCGAAGCCCACCACCACCGGGCGCAGCGGCAGCTCGGCAGGCGCCTGGCCCACCGGATGCCAGGCCATGTCGGGCGTGGCCTGGATGTGCGGGCGGCCAGCATGCCGGGCCAGCAGCGCGGCCGTGCGCGAGGGGTCGGCCAGCGTGAGGTCGATGATGTAGACCGCCAGCAGGTCGGCCTTGCGCGCATCGAAGCTGCGCTTGTGCACCTGCACGGCGGCGATATCGGTGGGGGCGATGCCCAGGATCTGGACGGCCTGGGCGCGCAGCGCGTCCAGCGGGTGCTCGGCGGCGTCGGCCGGCACGGCTGCCAGCGGCAGCTTGAGTTCGGAAAGGCGGATCATGGTCTTGCAGGCCCGTGTCGATCGGGCGGAGGCAATGTCGTGGGGCCGCTATTTTAAAGGAGGAGGCCTTTCCCTGCCTGCAGGATCAGTCAGCGTCCAGCAGGTCTTCGCGTTGCGCCCTGAGCCACTGCTTGAGGTAGTCGTTGTCTTGCACCGCCTGCACCTCCCGCTGCAGCAGCGGAATGTCGTGCTCCAGCGCCTGGATCTGGCTGCGCAGCTGGGCCATGAGCTGGGCAGGCTGCAGCTTGCGCCGCGAGGTGATGCCCAGTTGCTCGCGCATGTTCGCCTCCAGTGTGGACACCTCCTGCTGCAGCTCGGCCAGTTGCTCGGTGAGCACCTGGTTGTAGCGCTGCAGGTGGCTGTCGCCCACGGCCACCAGGTGCTCCGCGTCGATCTGCTCCACCTCGAGCTGCAGTTGCAGCAGGTCGAGCAGGCTGCCCGAGGCATAGGCCTGGTTCACGCGCTGCATCAGCGCGGTCTTGCGCTGGCGCTCGGCCTCGTCGGGCTCGCGGTCGGGGTGCAGGGCGCTCGCGAGCTTGCGGTACACGGCGCGCACCGACTGGCTGGCTTCCTGGGCAGCCTCCTGCTGCTGGCGTTGCTGGGCGTTGGGCTTGCGCGCGCGGCTGGCGTGGTGGCGCTCGCGCTCCTGTGCGGCACGGGCCTGGCGCGCCTGCATTTCCTCTTCGACCCGGCGCACGATGTCCTCGGGGGATTCCGGGCCGTCGCTCGGCGGATCTGCCGGGTCCTCCGCCGGGAACTGCGAATTGGTAGTGGCGTCTTCGGCAAACTGCGCGTGCAGCGCCTGCATGGCCGTGCGGGTGGCCGGTTCGCGCACGTTCTCGGCGAGATCCCGGGCGAGCCGAGCGATCACGGCATGCAGGTTGCGCAGCAGGGTGCGCCCCAGGCCCTTGCGGGCCGATGCGTCCACCAGCGCCTGCACCAGGTCGGCGTGCGCGGTGTAGTACCGTTCGAGCAGGGGCGCCACGTCCCGGGCGTAGCGCTGGTGGTAGGCCTCGATGGCCTGGTTCCACGCCGCGAGGATGGCGCGCTGCGCATCGATCTGCGCGAGCAGCGCATTGAAGGATTGCTGGGCCGGTGTCAGCGGGCGCTGGCCCGGCTGCTCGGCAATGCGCAGCAGGCGGTTGTCTGGAGAGGAAGGCATGAAGGCGCCGATTGTGCCTTCTGCGCCAGACCGTCAGCCCGGGCGGCTCTTGCTGCGCCAGCGCAGCTCGACCACACCAAAGGCCAGTGCGGCCAGGGCCAGGGGCGCGAAGAAATACAGCGTACGGTAGGCCAGAATGGCCGCCAGCGCCTGGGGCGCGGGCATGTAGGCCGAGAGCACGGCCGTGCCCACGGCCTCCAGAACGCCCAGGCCCGCGGGGATGCGTGAGATCAAACCTGCCACCGCGCCGAGCAGCACCGTGGCCAGCGCCGCCACGTAGGGGGCCTGCTGGCGCGTGAGCAGCCAGATGGCGCACGCCATCACCATCCAGTTGGTGGCCGACAGCACCACCTGCAGCAGGCCCGTGCGCCAGTGCGGCACCGTAAAGCTGTGGCCGCGCACGGTGACGGGCCGGCCCTGGCGCAGCACGCAGGCCATCAGGTACAGCAGCGTGACGGCCGCCATGGCGCTGCCGATCCACGGCAACTGGTGGCTGGCCATGTCCCAGCCCTCGGGCAACTGCGGCGTCCAGAGCCAGAACACCGCACCGGCCAGCACGAAGTAACCCAGCCAGTTGGTGATGATGCTCAGCGCCACCACCTGCCCGATGTCGCCCACGGACATGCCCTGGCGCGAGTACAGCCGGTAGCGCACCGTGACCCCGCCGATGAGTGAGCCCAGGTTCAGGGTGAAGGGGTAGGCGATCAGCGTGGTGCCCACCGTGCGGGCCACGGGCAGGCCGTGCCGCGTGTAGGCCCGCCCGAACAGGTCGAAGGTGCTGTAGATGCCATGGCTGGCGAAGGCCAGGGCGGCGGCGCCCAGCAGCACCGGCAGGGGCATGGCGGCCAGCGCGCTCCACACGGCGCCCCAGTCCACATTGCGCGCCTGGCGCAGCAGCAGCGCGCCGATCAGCAGCACCACGGCACCCGTGGCCAGCGTCATCACCCAGGGCCACCAGCGGCTGGAGCGCACTGCGTGCCAGCGGCCGCCGCTGCGCGGTGCAGGCGGCGCCTCTCCATGCAGGGGATGGGGGGCGGGCGCGCTGGTGCTCATGGGATGCCGATCTTACGTGGCCGATGCCGCCTGCGGATTGTCGGTGGCCAGGGCTTCGGCCTGCGCCTGGGCCTTGACCAGCGAGATCGTGGGCTCGTGGCGCGGCAGCCAGCCAGCCCAGGCCGGGAACCAGCGCATCAGATGGAACACGCAGTAGCTGCGCACCAGCCGCAGGCCTTCCCAGGCGCCCTTGGGCGAGGGCTCCACCTGCTTGCAGCAGTGGTCCATGAGATGGGCCATGCGCTCATGCAGGGTGGCGTTGAATGCGCGGTCGCGGATGATGAGGTTGGCTTCCAGGTTGAGCGACAGGCTCAGCGGATCGAGGTTGCTCGACCCCACGGTGGACCACTCGTCATCCACCAGGGCGACCTTGCCATGCAGCGGCCGTTCGCAATACTCGTAGATGCGCACGCCGGCACGCAGCAGGTGGTCGTAGAGCAGGCCGGCTGCGGTCTTCACGATGGGCATGTCGGGCTGGCCCTGCAGGATCAGGCGCACGTCCACGCCACGGCGCGCCGCGCGCCGCATCTCGCGGATGAAGCGGTAGCCCGGGAAGAAGTAGGCATTGGCGATCACCACGCGCTTGCGCGCCGAGCGCAGGGCGATGCGGTAGTGGCGCTCGATGTCGTTGGTGTGGTCGTGGTTGTCGCGCGTGACGAAGATGGCGTGGGCCGTACCGGCGTAGGGCAGGCCACGCGCCGGAACTGCCTTGGCCCGGCTGCGGCGGCGCTCTGCCGGGCTGAGCACGGCCTCGTGGGTGTACTGGTGCATCTGGGCCACGATGGGACCGCGCACTTCCACCGCATAGTCCTGCTTGGCTTCGGGGCCGAAGTCGGCCACATGGTCGGCCGAGTAGTTGATGCCGCCGATGAATCCATGCTCCCCATCGACCACCACGATCTTGCGGTGCATGCGGCGCAGCAGGTTCAGGCGCTGGCCGAGCACGCGCTTGCCGGGGTCGAAGATGCGAAAGTGCACGCCGGCCTCCACCAGCTCGCCGACGAACCGCTCCGACAGGTCGGGCGAGCCGAATCCGTCCACCAGCACATGCACCTGCACGCCGCGCGTGGCAGCGGCGAGCAGCGCGGCATGCAGCTCCTGTCCGATCTTGTCGTCGAAGAGGATGAAGGTTTCGAGCATCACCTCGCGCCGGGCGCGGGCGATGGCCTTGAAGACGCGCGGGAAGAAGTCTTCGCCGTTCTCCAGCAATTCGAACTGGTTGCCGGGAACCCAGCGGGACGATTGGGCCGCGCGCATTTTCATAGCGAAATCTCCGCGGCCAGGGGGGCGTGGTCGGACAGCTTGTCCCAGGGCTTCTTCGGCAGGTGCAAGGGGGTGTGCACAGCGGCCTTGCGCACGTAGATGCGGTCCAGTGCCAGCAGCGGCATGGATGCGGGGAAGGTGCGCACCGCACGCCCCGTGGACTGCACGAACACCTCGTGCAGGCCGGCGCGCTCGCGCAGTATTTCGTGCGCGCGGCCGCGCCAATCGTTGAAGTCGCCGGCCACCACGACGGGCTCCTCGGGGTCGAAGGTGTTCACCAGGTCGCACACGCTGCGCAACTGGCGCTGGCGGTGTGCCTCCTGCAGACCCAGGTGCACACAGATGGCGTGCACGGGGCTGTGGTGCTTGGGCGGCTGCAGGATGCAGTGCAGCATGCCACGGCGCTCGGGTCCGCTCACCGAGATGTCATGGTTTTCGTAGTGCGTGATCGGGAACTTGGACAGCAGCGCGTTGCCATGGTGGCCGTTGTCGTACACCGCATTGCGGCCATACGCGTACTGGGTCCAGATGGTGTCGGCCAGGAACTCGTAGTGGGGCTCCTGGGGAAAGTTCTCTACCCGGCCCGCATGGCGGTGGTGCGTGCCCAGCACCTCCTGCAGGAAGACCAGGTCGGCCGCCACGTTGCGCACCGCATCGCGCAACTCGTGCAGCATGAAGCGCCGGTTGAAGGTCGTGAAGCCCTTGTGCACATTCACGGTCAATACCTTGAAGGCAATGGGCTGGGAGGTGGGTGTGTGCGCCATGGAAACAATCTGAAAAGCTGCTGCACCGCCGTGGTGCGCGCCCCTGCGGCGTGCGCCGCCAGGGTCTTGCCTTGATTGTTCCGGCCATGGGCCGGTGGCGCTGTAGGACGGTGGGCCGTCAGCGCGTGCAGCGCGGGCCCACGCCGCCGCTCAGGTCATGCGGGCAGGAAGCCTTCGACCGAGAGGTAGCGCTCGCCCGTGTCGTAGTTGAAGCCCAGCACGCGGGCGCCCGCGGGCAGCTCGGGCAGCTTCTGCGCAATGGCGGCCAGCGTGGCGCCCGAGGAGATGCCCACCAGCATGCCTTCCTCGCGGGCGCAGCGGCGCGCGTATTCGCGTGCGGGCTCGGCATCGACCTGGATCACGCCGTCGAGCAGGCTGGTGTCGAGGTTCTTGGGCACGAAGCCCGCGCCGATACCCTGGATGGGGTGGGGCGAGGGTGCGCCGCCCGAGATCACGGGCGAGGCCGAGGGCTCCACGGCAAACACCTTGAGCGCGGGGAATTTTGCCTTGAGCACGCGCGCCACGCCGGTGATGTGGCCGCCGGTGCCCACGCCGGTGATGAGGGCGTCGAGCCCATCGGGGAAATCCGCCAGGATCTCCTGCGCCGTGGTGCGCACGTGCACGTCGATGTTGGCGGGGTTTTCGAACTGCTGCGGGATCCAGGCATCGGGCGTCTGCGCCAGCAGCTCCTGGGCGCGGGCGATGGCGCCCTTCATGCCCTTCTCGCGCGGGGTCAGGTCGAAGGTGGCGCCATAGGAGAGCATCAGGCGGCGGCGCTCTATGCTCATGCTGTCGGGCATCACGAGGACGAGCTTGTAGCCCTTGACAGCAGCCACCAGCGCCAGGCCGATGCCGGTGTTGCCCGAGGTGGGCTCGATGATGGTGCCGCCGGGCTTGAGCGCACCCGAGCGCTCGGCGTCTTCCACCATGGACAGGGCAATGCGGTCCTTGATGGAGCCGCCGGGGTTGCCGCGCTCGGCCTTGACCCATACATTGGCCGCGCTGCCGAACAGGCGGTTGATGCGCACGTGTGGCGTGTTGCCGATGGTCTGCAGAATGTTGTCGACTTTCATGGCGTCTCCTGGTCAAGAAAAAGAGGTGGGTGGCAGTGCAAGGCGGCATTGTGGCCCAGTCCCGCAGCCTTGTACCTCACCGGGGGAACACCCGGACCAGAATGGCACCATCGTCGCGCGGCTCGGTGGTCACGCGCACCGGCAGGCCGGCACTGATCACTGCGGCATTGGTGCGCGTGTGGTCGGTGAGCTCGCTGGCCGTGTAGCAGGCCTCCTGGCCCGTGAGCCATACGGCCAGGGCCAGCGGCAGCATCCACTGGTCGGCCAGGTGGGGCCCGGTGGCCGCTGTGCTGCGCTCATAGGCCCGCACCTCCTCGGCCAGCTTGCGTGCCACAGTCTCGGCCGACAGGCCGCGCTCGCCGAACTGGCAGAACACCTCGGTCACCTGTGCATATTCCAGCGTGGCCATGAGCACATTGCCCGGCCCTTCGTGCTGGCGCACGCCGGGCGTGCGCAACTGGCCGGCCTCCTGCGTCCAGCCCAGGCGCCGACCCAGTTCCTCCAGCTCGCGTGCGGCCACGCTGCGCGCCAGGCCCGGGGCCAGCGCCTCGGCCCAAGCGGCCACCGGCGCCCCGCGCTCCACCAGGTCGAACGGGGCCAGTGCCTCGGTGGCGGGCGTGATTTGCGCATGCAGCAGGCCGCCGCCCGCAGGGTAGAAGCCACGGCGCTCCAGCGCCAGCTCCAGGTCCACGCCCAGGCGCGCGAGCAGCGGTGCATAGGCGCGCTGCAGAAAGTCGAACGGCGGCGCCATGGGGTTGTGCGTGCCGCCGGCCAGCTGCACGCGGCTCACGCCATCGGCCAGCATCAGCGCGGGCAGCACGGTCTGCAGCACCAGCAGGCAACTGCCCGCACCGGCGATGCGGAAGGTGTAGTCCCCCGCCTGCACCGCACCGGGCGTGAACTGCAGCGACTGGGAGCCCAGTTCCGCGCCCTCGGCCTGCCCGCCGCTGACCTGTGCCGCCGCCTGCACGCAGGCCAGGTGCTGGCGCATCAGCCCCGGCTTGGCGCGGCCGGCTCGGATGCGTTCGATGCGCAGCGGCCGGCCCGTCACCATGGACAGTGCCAGCCCCGTGCGCAGGATCTGGCCGCCGCCTTCGCCTTGGGAGCCGTCGAGAACAATGGGCTGAAGGCCCTTGGATTGTGAAAAAGTCGAGTTCATCAAGTCATGTAGAAAACGTCGCCACGGGGCGTGAACGGCAAGCGCCGGCCCGCGGCCAACAGGTAGGCATGCGAACGGCGCACGCTCAGGCGGTCGCAGTCGGCGTCGGTGATGATCAGCAGCGGCCCGTCCTCGGGAAAGTCCGTGCTGTTCTCCAGCAGGGTGATGGCCGGTTGCAGCACGGTGCCGCCGCGTCCCTTGATCTCGACACGGTGGGCAATGTCCTGTGCTTCCAGGTACCCGAGGTCGTAGGGCGCGGCATCGCAGCACACCACGCGCACCGCGGGCACTTCCTTGGCCTGTGCATAGCCCGCAATGCTGCCCAGGGCCTTGGCCAGGGTGTGCCGGTCCATGGAGCCGGAGGTGTCGAGCACCACGCCGAAGGTGCGGCCCTCCAGCCAGCGCGGGTCGGGTCCCACCTGCGGGCGCGGGATGTCGGGCGTGGCCGATTGGCGCCGGCTCAATCGTGCGTAGGTGCGCCGTGTCTCGATGGGCGGAAAGTGGTGGTCGAACCAGCGTGCCAATTCCACCTCCCACGGAATCGGTGGTTGCAGCAGCGCCCGGATCTCCTCCAGCAGGGCAGCGGGCAGCAGGCCCCGGCCCTGGGATTCGTGCAGCACCAGCCCCTTGCCCAGCTGTTCCTTGTAGAAGGCATCGAGGTCGGTGAAACCAGGCTGGCCCGGGGACAGCCGGCGGTCGAGCATGTCCCCTTGTCGGCCCGCCAGCGTGAGCAGTTTGCGCATGCGGCGCAGGTCGACCACGATACGGTCGTAGACCTCCTCGGCCGACAGACCGCGCAATTCCAGGTCGTGCAGCAGCCCGAGGGCCGGGGCGCTGCCCACCTGCATCTGGATGAGCCAGTCGTTGATCACATAGTCGCAGGCCACATTCCACAGGTAGGGGTCGCGCCCCTGCCGGCGGCCCATGTGGCGCAAGGCCACATGCAGGATCTCGTGCGCGATCACGAAGCGCGTTTCCTGCTCGGTCAGGCCCGCTGCGGGATTGAGGTAGATGGTGCGCAGGGTCTCGTCCACGGCGCCCACCATGATCTCCTCGCGCCGGCACAGCTCGGCGTCTTCGAGGATGTCGAAGGCCGCCACCATGGAGCCCAGCAGCGGAAAGCTGCTGATGAACCAGCTGCGGGCGCGCTCGGTCGTGCCGCGCGGGACACTGCGTGCGTCCCCTCCCAGCGCCTCGCGGGTGCCGGCGGCGATCTCCACCGCCTGGGCCACCGAGTTGGCGATGCCTGCCGCGAACACCTCGCTCCAGCTGTCTTGCGTTGAGACTGTGCCCCAGCGCGTCGCCGCGGGCCGCTCGGGCCAGTCTTCAGGTGCCTGCAGGCTCGTGCCCCGGGGGCCGGCGAGGCCCATGGACTCTGCCCAGGGCGGAACACCGCTTTCGCAAAACTGGCGGTACCAGCGCTCTTCGTCCCAGGCGGGCGCATCGGCCGGCATCTGCATGTCGGCAGGGCATTCCCCGAACTTCACGGAGGCTAGGAAGCGGGTGGTCGCCACATCGCAGGCGGCGCACCACTGCGGCCAGTCGCCGCGGTCGCGCTGGAACAGTTCCATGGCATAGCCGAGCACGCCGCGCGCGAGGACGAACGCCCATTCGCCCGCTGGCGCGTTGCGCTTGGGATGCACATGGATGCAGTGGTTGTGCAGCACCACCAGCCAGCCGGCCGCGGGGCACTGCGAGGCGGTCGCCGCGCGCACCCACGTGACCCGCCGCGCCAGCGGGCCGAAGATTGGGTGCGAGAGCACCAGGGCCATGCCGGCCTCGTAGGCCAGCGTGGCCGGGCTGGGCTTGTGGCTCGTCTTGGCCATGGTGTTCAGGCCGCCTTGGCCTGGCGTTCGACCAGGCGGGGCAGGTCGCGCACGACCTCGATCATGTACCACGCGGGCAGCGTCTGCCCCGTCTCTTCGGCCACGGCGATCTGGGCCATCTCCAGGCTGATCTGGGCGAGGTCCTTGAGCAGGGCCTTGGAGCGGTGCACCAAGGCCTGCAGGTCGCCGGTGCTGGCGCTCTTGTCCTGCGGCAGGGTCTTGAGCAGCCGGGCGCGGAAGGCCTGGGCCAGGAAGTACAGCACGTCGCGGTCCTCGGGCGCATGGGGCCAGCGGGAATCACCCTTGAATATGGCTTCCAGGCGGTGCCGGTCGGCCGCCAGCTTGCCGAAGGCCTTGAACTGCGCTGCATGCTGGGGCGTGAGGCAGCCATAGGCCAGCGCCTCCACCATGGACGGGGAGGGCGCATCGCCAAACGCATGCAGCGCATCGCTGAGCATGTGCCAGGCGCGCGGCGTGGAGAAAGGCTCCTCGTGCTTGGGCGGTGCGCTCCACAGGTGGTCGGGGCGCTGCTGCAGGTACTCGATCACCATGGGGTGGATGGCGCTGGCCGATGCCCAGTCCATCCATTCCGATGCCGACACCTTCAGGTGCACGTGCACCATGCGGTTCATCAGCGCGGAGGACATGGGCTTGACGATGGCCGAATCCTGCGCGCGGTTGCCGGCACCGATCACGATGGAGCCCTTGGGCAGGGTGTATTCGCCGACGCGGCGGTCGTGGATCAGGCTGTAGAAGGCTTTCTGCACGTCCTGCGAGCAGGCATTGAGCTCATCCAGGAAGATGCAATAGGGCTCCTTGCGCGCAATCATCGCCGGGGGGCAGAAACGGGTCACGCCGTCGGTGATCTGGGGCACGCCCATCAGGTCCTCCGGTGCCAGCTGGCTGCCCAGCAGCGACACGCATTCCAGCCCCACGCTGTGCGCGAACTTCTCCACCAGGGCCGACTTGCCCACACCCGGCGGCCCCCAGATGAAGACCGGGCGGGTGATGGCAACGTTCAGCAAGAATTCGCTGAGCTGGGAGGGCGACAGGGCGTGCGTGGCTTGCATGGGCAAGGGTTCGGTTCAATCGGTGGTAAAGCGCAGCACGGTGTCGTGCAGCAGGTCGTCCAGCGCGCCATGGCCCGGAACGGGCAGCGGCTGCACGGGCTCGGCGGCATTGCGTGCCAGCTCGGCCTCGATGAAGGCGTGGATGCCGGGCCAGCGCGGGCTGGTGGCAGCCTCGCCGGCGCGCATCTTCACCTCCAGCAGTGCGTTGATCTCGGCAACCAGTGCGGCGTCGGCCACGGGGTCCAACGTGTGCTGGGCTAGCTCTGCAAAGCGCATGGGCGGCACGCCCGGGCGCGCGCGTATCCAGCGCGCAGCCAGCAGGGGGCGCAGCACGTACAGGTACTTCTTGTAGCGCACCGCGTCGGCCTGCAGGTGCTCGCGGAAGTTCTTCTTGGCCATGGAGGCATAGTGGTGCCAGCCCTTGGCGTTGGAGAACACGGTCTCGGCCAGCGCGCGAAAGCGCTCCATGGTGCCGCCTTCTTCGCGGTAGACCACGGGCGAGCGCAGCCATTCGAGCAGCGTGGGGTTGGACTCGCGCATCAGGCCCAGCGCCTTGCGCAGGTCCCAGCCGTTGATGTCCAGCTCGCCGCTGATCGGCACCTCGATCACGTCGCGCCCCGGGGTCACCGTGAGGTACCAGGGCAGGCGGTTCACGTAGATGAAGCGCACGTCGTAGTCGCTGTCGGGCGAGGCAAAGCCCCAGCCCCGGCTGCCCGATTCGCAGGCAAACAGGATGGTGACCTGGTGCTGCGCCTCGATGGCACCCAGGTTCTCCATGATCTGCGCGCGCATGGCGGGATCGATGGGGTGGGCCGATTGCAGGAATTCCTGTGTGTCTTGCTGTTCTGTATGCATGTGCTGATGCAGGCGCTGGTCTGGCCAGCGCCGGCTCCGTTCAAAAATGGTTGCGGTGGATGTGCAAAAGTGGCCTATCCCTTCACGCACACCACCTGCTTGAGCGTGTAGACCACCTCCACCAGGTCCTGCTGGGCGGCCATCACGGCGTCGATGTCCTTGTACGCCATCGGGATCTCGTCGATCACGTCGGCGTCCTTGCGGCATTCCACGCCCTCGGTGGCAGCGATCTGGTCGGCGATGGTGTACATCTTCTTGGCCTTGGTGCGGCTCATCTTGCGGCCTGCACCGTGGCTGCAGCTCATGAAGCTCTCGGGGTTGCCCTTGCCGCGCACGATGAAGCTCTTGGCGCCCATGCTGCCCGGGATGATGCCCAGCTCGCCGGCCTTGGCGCTCACGGCACCCTTGCGGGTGACGAGCACGTCCTCGCCGAAGTGCGTTTCGCGGCTCACGTAGTTGTGGTGGCAGTTCACCGCCTCCACATGCGCCTCGAACGGCTTGGTGATCACCTTGCGGGCTGCAGCGATCACGCGCTGCATCATCACCTCGCGGTTGGCACGCGCGAACTTCTGCGCCCAGCCCACCGCACGCACGTAGTCGCCGAAGTACTTGGCGCCTTCTTCGAAGTAGGCCAGGTCCTGGTCGGGCAGGTTGCGCTGGTGCAGCTCGGCGTCCTTCTTGGCCAGCTCGATGAAGTGCGTGCCGATGGCATTGCCCACGCCGCGCGAACCCGAGTGCAGCATGAACCACACGCCACCATGCTCGTCCAGGCAGACTTCGATGAAGTGGTTGCCGGTACCCAGGGTTCCCAGGTGCTTGTGGTTGTTGGTGTTGCGAAAGCGCGGGTAGTCCTCGCAGATCGCGTCGAACTCGCCCTTGAGCGCGGCCCAGGCCACATCGGTCTCGTCGGGCGGCGTTTCCCACGCACCCTTGTCGCGGCCCATGCGCTTGGGGTTGCTGCCGTGCGGCACGGCCTTCTCGATGGCCGAGCGCAGCGGGCCCAGGTTGTCGGGCAGGTCGTTGGCGTGCAGCGTGGTCTTGCAGGCCATCATGCCGCAGCCGATGTCCACGCCCACCGCGGCCGGGATGATGGCCTTGAAGGTCGGGATCACCGAGCCCACCGTCGCGCCGATGCCGTAGTGCACATCGGGCATGGCCGCCACGTGCTTGAACACGATGGGCAGGCGCGCTGCGTTCTCCAGTTGCTTCTGGGCCTCGTCTTCCACGGGCACTCCCTGGGTCCACATCTTGATGGGGACGCCGTTTTCCACATTGCGTTGCAGGTAGTTCATTTCGTTGTTCCTTCTTGTCATTGTTTCTTCTCGGGGTGTTCAACCGCTCACCAGGTCGAACACCGATTCCACGATCTGCTTGGGGCCCATGCAATTGCCGCAGGTGCAGTGCGCGGGCCGTTCCATGGCGCTGGTGTCCAGCGCCAGGATCTTTTGCGCAAAGCGCTGGCGGTTGCCTTCGTCCAGCATCCAGGCCTTTATCGCCTCGCAGAATTCCGGCTGGTCTTCGGCAAAGGCGTTCTGGATTTCGTTCTGTCCCCAGAAGTCCCAGTAGCTGGCAGCGGCGTAGTGCAGCACGGCGCTTTCCCGCTCGTCGGCCAGCCAGTGCGCCAGCAGCGGCTGCACATCCACGCCGCCCTTGTGGAACATCAGCAGGATGTCGAAGGCGTTCGCGCCATCGAACGGGCTGGGCTCGCGCCCGGTGTGTCCCAGGCCTTCGCGGAAGAAGGCCAGCGCGAAGGCATCCACGGCGGCGCGTTCCTTGGGCGACAGGGCATCGGCCGGGCAGTTGCCCAGGCGGTCCAGGTACAGCTCGGTCGAGTGGTGCAACTCCTTGCCCTGGGCCATCAGCTCCAGCATGCGGGGCAGGAAGTACAGCAGCTCATCCGCTGGCTGTTCGCTGCTCTTGGCCGAGCCGTTGTACTCGTAGAAGTGGCGTGCCGTGAGCTGGCGCAGCGGCAGGCGGCGCAATTCGCGCTCCGTGGCCTCGTCCACGCAGCAGGGCATGCACACGTCCAATGTGTGCGTTGGGGCTCCGTACTGCTGGAAGGCCGTGTACGCAGCGTCCACCACCGTGCGCAGTGCGGGTGGCAGCAGGGCGTCCTGAACGGTGGCTTTGGCTTTCATCATGATCATCATCTCCATGCGCTTCACGCGCGCTGTGTCCCATGTCTGGCGCCGCTACTGCACCATTCCCTGGGCCGCAGCGCGCGCATAGTTCTTCAACTCCTCGTCGTGTGCCGGCACGCTGCGGATGAATTGCTCCACCCGTTCCTGCAGCTCCCGGGGGCGCAGCAGGGCGCGGCCTTCGTGGCCGATACCGTGCAGGGCCGAGACCTGCACGTCGCGGCAGGGCACCTCCAGCATCTGGCAGAACAGCTGCCACATGGCATCCCGCCATTCGGGGATCTGCCGGGCGTTCCAGAAGGTCGGCCAGACATCGAACCACATGTAGCAGACGAAGCCCAGGCGGCCGCTGCTGGTGCCGATGGCCTCGTGCACCTGGGCCCTGCGCGGGCCGATGCCGTCGCTCCACAAGCGCGGGAAGGCCTGCAGCATGCGCATGGCGTCCGCCAGCGGTACCGAAGGGTCGAGCACCTGGAGCGGGATGTCACCGGCATTGGTGCTCATCACGCAGTTCAGGCCCATGCCCACCTGCTCGTCGCTGTAAGGCGCCAGGTCGGTGCCGGCGTTGGCGAAGAGCACGGTCTGGATGTGTGTCCACTGCAGCGGCGTGGCGTCGAACATGGGCTCGTCCATGTCCCAGTACCACTCCTGCTCTTTCCTGCCCGGCACGGGCCGGTCGAAAAGATAGCGCAGTGCATCGGCGTACAGCGTGGCATCGAGTCCGATCAATTCGGGCGTCCATGCCTGCGGTGTTTGCCTCGCCAGGCGCTTCTTACGTGCGGTCTGTTTCATGGTGTTCCTCTGTTCTTCTTTTCATCTATCTGGTGGACGCGGCGGGATTCGAACCCGCATCTTTGCAGCGACCACGGTTCTTGAGTCCAGTGGCCCAGTGAACGGTTGGAAACGCGCGCCAGTGGCAGACCCGTCATCGGAGCCAGCACCTGCATCCTCAACCTTGCCCGTTCACCGACTCTCCCGCTGCACTCGGTGTTACCCGACCTGCCGGCAATAACAACATTTTTGGCAGTGGCGCTCCCTTCTGTGCCAGCGCGCCCTTCTTAACAAACAGAGGTGACGAGAAGCGGAGGGTTGTGAACTGAGCTACCTGCAACGCAGGCCGGGATTCGGACCCGGGACCTCCATGGCCGCGGCCATGGCGCTCTTCCTGTAAACCCACCTGCATTCACCTCATAAAACTGCAGCCAGGCCATCTCTTTGCGACAAGGGGGGGATGAAACGGCTTGCTCTACCAGCTGAGCTACCGCCGCTGTTGCCAGCGGGCGGACGGGGATCGAACCCGCGACACAGTAGTACCATCTGCATTCGTCAAAGAAACGCCAAACTCTTCGGTTGACAAAAAGCAGCGACAAGATCGATGAAACGTTTTGCGTGCTCTATCCACTGAGCTACGGCTTTGCAACCGGCAGGATTCGAACCTGCGACCCCGAGATTAATAGTCTGTAGTTTCACCAGCATTCGCTGCAAAAAAGCAGTGCGACAAGAACGGCAAGACATCGACCGCGCCGCCGAAGCGGCGCTGGGATTCGAACCCCGGTCCAACCAGATGTAGTCCTGCCTGCATTCGCACATAACCTGGGTCCCCGTTCGGCGACAAACGGTGGGTGTGACTGGCTTTGGATGTAGTCACACCTGCATTCGCCGAACGACGACGTTCAATCATTCATCCATCATTCCTTCCTTCCTTCCTTCCTTCGGATCGGGAGCCGCAGACGCTGGTCCGCGGCTCCCTCTCACTTCAGATCGAGGTTTCCTCGATCACTCCCACCCAGTGGTCAGCGCCCAGCCCGCCAGCTGCGTACAGGGCCAGCAGGGTGAACACTTCGTCGCTGAAGCCGCCGATGTTCAGCACATCGTCGCGCTCCTGCGCCTGGGTGGTCGCATGGGGCTGGATGTCGATGCACACCAGCCGTGCCGCCGGGTTGCGCGACTTGAACAGGGCCCACTCCTTCATCGTTGCCGTCGAGCGGCCACGTGCCGAGTCGGCCCACGACTCGTTGTCGGACACCAGCACCACCAGATCAGCCTGCGCCTTCTCCTGGTTCAGCAGGGCCAGCGGCGCGCTGCACGCCGTCCCGCCGCCACCAATGGCGGCCAGCTTGGACGCATTCGTCATCACCGAGTCCCGCGGGTTGAGCTGCAGTGCAACCACCTTCGTCTCGAACGGCAGCACGCGGGCATCGGCGTTCTTGCGCAGCACTGCGGCGGCCACCAGGGCGGCGACGTCGATGCAGCGCACGGCCGTCGTGGCACCCTTGCGGTAGCCCGTGACTGGCGAGCCCATGGAGCCCGACACGTCGGGGCAGACCACCACCCGGCCCGCGAACTGCGGCACGTTGGCCAGCGCCAGTTCCATCGCGTCCTGCAGGGCTTCCTTCACCACCGTCGGCACCTCGGGGCCGGCTGCGGTGTAGGCCGCCATCAGCTGGTACGGCAGCACCCGTGCCTTGGCAACGGCCTGAGGATCACGCAGCTTCGCGGCCACCGCATCGGCCACGCCAGGCAATGCGAACACGCCGTGGCGGGCAAAGGTGTTCAGGTTCTGGCGCACCATCTGCCACGAGCCGTGCTCTGCGATGCGTGCCCAGGCCTGGGCATCCAGCTCCAGTGCGGTCAGCATCTGGAAGGGGACGTCCGGCACCTCGGCGGCCTGGTCGCGCTTGTAGCGCTCGAAGGCCTGTGTCAGCGGTGGCAGGGCTGCTGCGTCATAGGGGCGGCCGATCAGCCAGGCGAACCAGGCTGCACGCCATGCCTCGGCAGGCTTGGGGTGAACCATCTTCACCACATCCGCCAGCGAGGGCGTGGTGCCCACCGATGCGTTCAGCAGCTGTGCCTCGGTCGCCGAGAGCAGCCACTGCTGCACCAGCTTCTTGGGGCGGGTTCCCAGCGACTTGCGGCCTGTGGCGCCCGAGCGCAGCATCTGCACGAAGTTGCGCAGCATCTTGCCGTTGTCCACCACGCGGCCGAACACCTGCGCCAGAAGTCCGACGTCCCGTTGGGCCAGCGAGGCTGCCAGCAGCGCCGGCATGTCCTTCATGTGGCCGGCCCGGCGGGCATACACGGCCGTCTTGGCCACGAACACGGGGTCCACGTCAGCAGCCAGGGCCAACATGGTGTCGAGCTGGTCCTCGGCCTTGGCGTAGAACGTGTTGTTCAGGCAGCCCGTGGCCGCCAGCTGGGCCAGGCGGTGCTTGGGCGACAGCAGATACGCTGCGCCGCCGGCCTCGTTCAGGGCATTGGCGGTGGGCACCAGGGTGCCGCGCAGCGTCTGGAACAGTTGGGTGTTGACCATGTTGAACTCCTGAAATTTTGTCTTCTTGTCGGTTTCGGAGTATTCATTGCAATGGGTGTGCCAACGGCTTGGCGTGTACGGTGAAATTGATGCAAGTGATTGATTTGCTTGGTTATTTTTGATTTCTGGAGAATTTTTGCCGTTGGTTGTGGTGATGTAGAATTTGAAAATACTATTTATTGGGCTAGTTTTTTATCCATGAAGAAGGTCGTCGTCATTGGCTTTCTTGGCACCCAGCTCGATTCGGGCAAGGGCGCAGGCCGCTGGGAGAAGTGGCGGCCCACCGTCTCACTGGTGCAGCACGAGGACATGGTGGTGCAGCGCCTGGAGCTGCTGTACACGCCGGCCCACCACGAACTCGCGCACCAGGTGCGCAACGACATTGCCATTGCCTCGCCGGAGACCACGGTGCGGCTGGTGCCCATGGAGATCGCCGACCCCTGGGACTTCGGCGAGGTCTATGCCAAGCTTTTCGACTGGACGCAGGCCTACCGCTTCGACACCGAGCGCGAGGAGTACTGGACCCACATCACCACCGGCACGCACGTGGCGCAGATCTGCCTGTTCCTGCTGGTGGAGTCGCGGCGCATTCCGGGCGTGCTGGCGCAGACTTCGC
Source organism: Acidovorax sp. FW305-C-20-28 (assembly GCF_058783375.1). Lineage (NCBI taxonomy): Bacteria > Pseudomonadati > Pseudomonadota > Betaproteobacteria > Burkholderiales > Comamonadaceae > Acidovorax > Acidovorax sp. FW305-C-20-28. Next base: position 277,630 of record NZ_JBYSYM010000002.1, read on the forward strand.
CGCCGCGGCGCCAGCAGATGGGCGACCCGGGCAGCTATGCGCTGATCGACCTGGACCTGTCGCGCTACGACGTGATCGCCCAGCGCTTTGGCGCCGAGCAGCGCGATGCGGTGGACTTCCTCAAGAGCGGCATCGCCACGCGCAATGCGCGCTTCAACGCGCTGATCGACGAGGTGGAGCGTGTGGCGGTGCGCTCGCGCGCGCCCATCCTGTTCACCGGGCCCACGGGGGCGGGCAAGTCGCATCTGGCGCGGCGCATGTACGAGCTCAAGAAGGCCCGCCACCAGGTGGAGGGCGAATTCGTGGAGGTCAACTGCGCCACCCTGCATGGCGATGGGGCTGCGTCCACGCTGTTCGGCCACAAGAAGGGGGCTTTCACGGGTGCTGCGGCCGACCGGGCGGGTCTGCTGCGCACGGCGCACAAGGGCGTGCTGTTCCTCGACGAGATCGGCGAGCTGGGCCTGGACGAGCAGGCCATGCTGCTCAAGGCAGTGGAGGAAAAGCGCTTCTACCCCATGGGCAGCGACCGCGAGGTGGCCAGCGATTTCGAGCTGATCGCCGGCACCAACCGCGACCTGCGCACCGAGGTGGCGGCCGGGCGCTTCCGTGAAGACCTGTACGCGCGCATCAACCTCTGGAGTTACCAGTTGCCCGGCCTGGCCCAGCGGCCCGAGGACATCGAGCCCAACCTGGACCACCTGCTGGCGCGCACCGGCGCGGAGCTGGGCCGCACGGTGCGCCTGTCGGCCGAGGCGCGCACCGCCTACCTGCGCTATGCCCAGTCGCCCGATGCGCTGTGGAGCGGCAACTTCCGCGACCTCTCGGCCAGCGCCACGCGCCTGGCCACCCTGGCCGACGGCGGCCGCATCGGCCTGCCCCTGGTGGAGGCCGAGATCGCGCGCCTGCAATGGCTGTGGCAGCCGGCCAGGGAAGCGCGCGATGGCCTGGGGGCGGGTGGGGATGCCATTGATCTGGGTACGCTGCTGGACGCTGCCCAGATCGAGGCCATGGACTTGTTCGACCAGCTCCAGCTGGCCGCCGTACTGCGCGCATGCCGGCAGGCGCGCACTCTGTCCGAAGCGGGGCGCCAGTTGTTCCAGGCCTCGCGCGCGCAGCGTACGGTGGTCAACGATGCCGACCGCCTGCGCAAATACCTGGCGCGATTTGACCTTACGTGGGAGCGCGCCAGCTCCGGTGAACGATAATCCACCCCGTGAAGCGCGCCAGACCGCCGCTGGTGCAATCTGGGAAACCAGGCACTGGAGGAACGTCCGGACTGCACAGGACAGCGTAGCAGCTAACGGCTGCCCACCGTGAGGTGAGGATCAGAGCAACAGAGACGAGTCTAGACAGGTGCCTGTACGAGGTGTTCTGTGAGGCGCCAGCGCAAGCTGGCGAGAGGACAGCGATAGCTGTCCGAACCTGGCGAAAGCCAGGTCCGAACAGCCACCCCAAACAGGCAGCGGGCATGCCCGCAGCCTGTTTGGGGTGAAACGGGCAATCTCTACGCGCAGCAATACCAAGTAGGCCAGCGTTGATGTGGTTCCGCAGAGCTGGCGGGTAGGTAGCATCGAGCCGGTGTGGCGACACCCGGCCCAGAGTAATGGCGGTCACGCCGCGGGCAACCGCGGTGCACAGAATCCGGCTTATCGGCGCGCTTCACACTTAATTCCACGGCCGGTCTTGCCGGCGCAGCCCAGCGCTTCAGGCAGGCTTGGGGCAGTGCATCGCATGCCCTTGCTCCAGCTCCTTGGCGCGCTCCACGGTATCGGGGTGGCTGCTGAGCAGGGACCATACCGGGCCCATGGCCTCCAGCTCTTGCTTCTTCGCTGCGGTGGTCTCCGCCGGAGCACTCGCGCCTTCCTTGGCTGCGGTGGCGGCTTTCTTCTTGTAGGCCTTTTCTTCGTCGTCCTCTTCCTGCGCAATGGCCAGCAACAGCTTGCCCATCGGTGCAGTAGGCAGTTTTGCGTGGCCCATCAGCGCAATGGCAAAGCAGTCGGCTTCACGTTCGTGGTTGCGGCTGTAGGCCAGGCCCGTGAGCACCGAGGCGCCGGTGGAGACGATGCCCGACACGTCGCCGAGCGCCAGCCCCATGCCCATCTGCAGCACGCCCTGTTGCACGATCATGCGCGTGGTGTGGCGGTTGGCGACGTGGCCGATCTCGTGGGCCAGCACGCCGATCAGGGCATCGTCATTGAGCCCCTGCTTCTCGGCCGCCTTGGCCAGGCCATCGGTCATCACCACGGTCCCACCGGGCAGGGCAAAGGCGTTGGCGCCCATGCCCGAGCGGAACGACAGGGTGTAGGTGGGCCGGTAGCCCGGGTAGCGTTGCAGCCCGGTGGGGACCTGCTGCACCAGGTCATTGAACCGGGCCTGCAGCTGGGCCTGGCGCTCCTTGGACAGCTTGCTGGGCTTGAGCGTGCCCTTGTCCATCTGCGTGAGCACATTGCTCGCCACGCTGGTTTCCCATGACACGGGTACGAAGCGCGTGAGCTCCGTGGCCGCCCAGGGCGTGCCATAGCGGTAGAACAGGGTCAGCCCGACGATGGCGACGGCCGTCACCCCCAGCAGCATGGGCCAGCGCGTCTGCATGCGCTCGGCCAGGCCGGGGCGGGCGCCCGCGGCCGCCAGGGCGGCATGCCATTGGGCCACGGCATCGATCTCCAGGCTGCCATGGTCGCGCAGGTCCACCACCGCGCGCTGCTGCGGGCGGCGATCGCTCCAAGCCTCGGGCCAGCCTACCTCGTTCCAGGGGAACACCGAGGGCGCAGCGCCGGGCTGCGACAGCGGGTGCAAAGCCAGCGAGGGGCCCTTGGGCGTGGGCTGCAGGCCCACCAGCACGGGCCTGGCCTGGCTGCTCAGGCCGTCGAACCAGCGCCCAGGTACGAGGTCCACCGAAGGGGCTGCCGTGTCCATCAGCCGATCAGGTCCAGGCCTGCCGCATCGGCCAGCGCGTCACCAATGCCGCCTTCCTTCTGCTGGCGCACCATCGCACTGGTGACCTGGTCGACGCCGCCCTTGACGTGCAGGGTGACGGACTCGGCCTTCATGCGGTACTCGTTCACGCGGGCGAAGGGGCGGTACAGGCCCAGGGTGAGCAGGGTCATGAACAGGTTCTTGATGCGCAGCAGCATGAAGCTGCTTGTGCGCAGCTGGCATTTGAAGCGCGCCACCTGGCTCAGCCCGATGTTGTCCCACATGAGCTGGAACATGCGCGCCTCGCGGTAGGCCCGCGCCGGTGCCGAAGCCATGAACAGAAAGAAAATCCCGCCGAAAAGACTCACCGCCATCAAGATGACCATCCACGGCCCCGAAGTGTCACCGCGCATGACCAGGGTGATCGCGGCGCTCACCAGTCCGAACATCGCTGCACTGATGACGGCCACCAGCAGGATGAAAACCACCACCGTCGCCAGCCAGATCTTGACGAAATCCATGTACACCGGCTTCCAGCGGCCGGTTTCATTGCCCACCTGGGCGCGCAGCACCAGCAGGCTCTTGTAGTTGAATTCAAGGCGGATGACGCAGGTGATCGACAGCAACAAACCCAGGGCGATCAGACCCCAGATGCCGGCCGCCATGGTGGGCAGGTCGGCATCGCCGCTTTCGTCAGCGGCCAGTTCCCGCAGTGCGTCAGCCGACTCGGGAGCCAGGTACTGGATGCCGAAGAACACGCCAAACCACACCAGGGCAATGGCGAACACGGGCCAACTGGCCTTGTAGACCTCGCGCCAGGAGGCCGTGAACTGCAGGCGCAGGCCGCGCCAGCGCGTGGAGCCCAGGCGAAAGCGCATGGCGCTGCCCCAGATGAAGGGCGAGAGCAGGGCGCCCACCAGCAGGAACACCCCCACGGCGGTGTCCTGACCGGTGTTGACGGCGATCTGGTAGGCAATCGTGAGCATCACCAGGATGATGAAACCCTTGACCATGCGGCTTTGCTGGGCCGTGAATTCGAGCGGGCTGCCAGCCACCAGGGTGTGGCCGTAGAAATACTGGGCCGTGCGCCGCCGCGCCCAGGGGGTGTAGAGGCCCAGGGTGAGGATGGTCAGCAGCACGTTGACGATCCATACCCGGAAGTATTCACCGCCGCTGCCGGTGAATTCGAGCGGGTGTGCGTCGATTCCCTGCGGCGCGAAGGCCGAGGCGGGCGCCGCACCGGCCCCTGTTTGCTGATGGTCCATGGACTCGCTCCCTCCTGTTTGGAAGGCAGTGTATCAGCGGCCTGTGGCGCCCTGCCATCCCTCGGAATGGTGATTGCTCACTTTTTGGTAGCTAGAGAGCTCCGCTCAGAATCGTTCCCAGGGCTGCAGATAGCGCCACTGGCCCTCGGGCACCTTGGCCAGGGGCACGCGGCCGATGCGGATGCGCTTCATGCCCACCACGCGCAGGCCGACGGCCTCGCACATGGCCGGAATCTGGCCCGGGCGGATGCCCTTGAGTGCAAAGCGCAGGCGGGTCTCGTTTTGCCAACTGACCTTGATGGGGGGCAGCGGCCGGCCGTTGAACGACAGGCCGTGGCACAGCCGCTGCAGGCCGTTGGCCGCGATCTCGCCGGCCACCTCCACGATGCACTCCTGCTCCAGCGACTCGATGTCCTCGGCCAGCTTGCGCGCGATGCGCCGGTCCTGGGTGTAGACCACCAGACCGCTGGCCTCGGTGGGCAGGGGTGTGAAGCATTCGAGCTGGCGGAAGTGGCGCTGCAGCACGCGGATGCCCGAGGCGTCCTCGGGCAGGTGCGAGGCGGTCGAGAGCAGCGTCAGGGCGGGCGCGGCCCCCTGGCTGCGGCTGCCGTGCGCGGCACCGGCCTGGCCGGGAGCGCCCAGCCCGGCCTCGAAACCGGCGGGCTTGTGCAGCAGCAGGGTGACGGGCGTCAGCTCCAGCAGGCTGGCATCCGGGTCCACGGCCACGCTCTGGTGCGGCGCCACACGCGCGCCGGGGGCTTCGACGACGGCGCCATCGACGCTCACGAAACCGCCTTCGATGAATTGTTCGGCCGTGCTGCGCGAACAGTCGAGCTGCTCGGCCACGCGCTTGGCCAGCCGGACATGGCCGGCTTCGGGGTTCTTTTCAGTCATGGTTCGATTGTCCCCTGCGCCATGGCGCAGCACATGGCCTGGATCGGGCGCAGCCCGGGCCAGGGCTGCGATGCGGCTCAAGGGGCGTTGCCATTGCCGGGCTCCAGCCCGCGGATGCGTTCGACATGCGCCAGCAGCGAGCGCTGGGCCACGGGCCACATGCGCGGCGGCACGTCGTCGTAGGCGTGCCGCACCCAGTCGTCCATGCTGCCCTGGGGCAGGGCCTGCATGGCAGCCAGCACCTTGGCTTCGCGCGCCAGGCGGTGGGCTTTCAGGCGGGCGATCGCGCTGCGCGCCTCGCCCAGCACGTAGCCATGCGCGGGCAGGATGAACTGGGCCTGGTGGGCTTCGCAGGCTGCGTCCAGCGCGTCCAGCGAATCGAGGTAGTCCGCCATGTTGCCGTCCGGCGGGTCGATCACCGTGGTGCTGCCGTTGAGGATGTGGTCGCCGCTGAACAGCAGGCCGTCTTCCTCGAGCATCAGGCACAGGTGGTTGGCTGCGTGGCCGGGGGTGTGGATCACCTGCAGGGTGTGGCTGGTGGCGGGGTCGGGTACCTGGGCGGACAGCACCAGCCTCTCGCCATGGGCGAGCTCGCGCTCCGGCGTGAAGGCGCTGGCCACCCGGGCCGTGGGGGCCGAGCGCAGGCCCAGGATGGGCGGTGCGCTCTGGCCCGCACGTGCGCACAGGGCTTGCAGCGGGGCTGCCCCCGGGGAGTGGTCGGGGTGCGAATGCGTGCAGACGATGGCGCGGATGTCGCCGCCCGCAGCGCGCCAGAGCTTTTCCAGGTGCTCGATGTCGGCCGGGCCGGGGTCGATGGCGATGAAGCCGGTGGTCGGGTCGCCCACCAGGTAGCTGTTGGTGCCCGGGCCGGTCATCACGCCGGAGTTGGGGGCCGTGAGGCGCTGCACATTCTTGAGCAGGGGCACGGGGTGGTCGGTCTGCCAGTCCAGCGGGTGCACTATCTGCCCGTCGGGGCAGACCAGGGCCAGTTCGCCGAAGGGCATCTCGTCTTCCATGTAGCGCGCCTCCTTGCCGGCCAAGAGGCCCGCGCGCGGGCAGCTCACCCACAGCGGCTGCTCGCCCGCAAGGGCATCCAGCACCGCCTGGGTGTTCTTGAATTTGGCCAGCCGCTGCAGCGTGCGGATGGTCGGGAAGATCATGAAGAACTGGCCTGCCTCGTGGCGCGCGATGGCATCCGCCGGGCGCACCCACACGGGCTCGAACTGCTCGGCCTCGTCGGCTACCGGGGTCTGGCCTTCGGGCATGCGGGCTGCGAGAAACGGTACCTCGAAACGCCGCGGCAGGTCGCGGTCGGCCGTCCAGTAGGCCAGCAGGTAGACGCTGTCGGCCGCCAGGCGCAGGCCGCGCGCCTCGCACTGTGTGGCAAAGGGGGCGCTGCGGTCCAGGGCGGCAATGTCGGCGGCGTCGGCCATGCGGCCGTCGGCGTGGCGTGCCAGCAGCACGCCCAGTTCCTCGAAGCTCTCGCGGATGGCGGCGATCGCCTGCGTCAGGTGCAGGTCGCTCTGGGCCGGCCGGCGATCCGCCACGTGGTGCGACTGGGCGTCCAGCGCATCGATGCCGCCGCCCGGGAAGACATAGGCGCCCGGGGCAAAGCTGGCGTTGGGCGAGCGCCGCGTCATCAGCACCTCCAGCGCACCGTCGCCCTCGGCATCGCGCAGCAGCAGCACGGTGGCGGCCAGGCGCGTGGGGACGGGTTCGCGGTGGGGATGGAGTTGTTGGCTTGGGCGGGGCATGGGGCCATTATCGGGTTTTGCCCCGCCCCCTGCAGGGCGCGGTCAGTACCTGCCGCTCAGCAAGGCGCCTGCGTTGGGTACCCGGGTTTCCAGCCCCAGGCGCTTGAGCATGGCCCAGGTGGTGCAGGCGGCTGCCGACACCACGGGAATGCCCAGCCGGTCCTGCGCCACCTGCACCGACGCCAGCGAAGGCATCTGCACGCAGGCCGAGATCACGACCACGTCCACGCCACGAGTGTCCAGACGCTGCACGATCTGCGCGGGCGCGGCCGGGTCCTGCGCGCCCACCTCCAAGTTGTCGGCAATCTCCAGCGACAGGCGGTCGTGCACTGCGATGCCCTCGTGCTCGATGTAGTCCACCACCAGCTGGGTCAGCGGCTTCATGTACGGGGTCAGCACCGAGACCTTCTTCGCGCCCATGGCCTTGAGCCCTTCGACCAGGGCTCCGGCGCTCGACACCACGGGCGCGGGCTTGCCGTTGGCCACGGTGACTTCGTGCAGCCGCTTCTCGGACAGGCGGTGGTAGCCCAGGCCCATGCTCATGATGGCCACCAGGCAGGCGTAACCCATCACGTCCATCTTGCCGTCCGACAGTTCCAGCGCGCAGCGGTCGGAATCGCGGTCCATGGCGGCCAGTTCTTCCTTGGTGACCTTCTGCATGCGCATGCGGCTGGCGTGGAAGCTGAAGCGCTCGGGCAGGATCTGCTCGCGGGCGCGCAGCATGGCGGGGATCTCGGTCTCCATGGTGGTGTTGGAGCTGGGCACGATCTGCCCGATGCGGTAGGTGCGTTGCATGGCGGGGGCCTTTCAGGAAAAAAATGGCAAAGCGCTGCCCTGCCCGGCACGCGGGGCGCCGGGAATGGGGTCACGGAGGTGCGGTAGTCGGCGGGTTAGTCGGCCTTGATGCCGGCGGACTTGATGGTCTTGGCCCAGTAAGCGGTTTCGGTCTTCACGAGGTCACCGAGCGCCTCGGGCGGCAGGTAGCGCAGCTCGATGCCAGCGGCATCGGCGCGCTGGCGCGTCTCGGGCATCTCCAGGGCCTTCTTCACGTCGGCCGTGAGCTTGGTGACCACGGCGGGCGGCGTGGCGGCCGGGGCGAACAGGCCCACCCAGGCTTCGAGCTTGAAGTCGGGCATGCCGGCTTCGGCCACGGTCGGCACATTGGGCAGGCCGGGGTGGCGCTTGCTGCCGGTCACGGCGAAGGCCTTGAGCTTGCCGCTCAGCACATGCTGCATCACGGAAGGCGGCGTGGTGATGAACACCTGCACCTGGCCGGCCAGCACGTCGGCCACGGCCGGGCCCGAGCCGCGGTAGGGGATGTGGGTCATGAAGGTGCCGCTCTGCTGCTTGAAGATCTCGGTGCCGATGTGCGAGAGCGAGCCGTTGCCCTGCGATGCGTAGTTCACCTTGCCCGGGTTGGCCTTGAGGTAGGCGATGAATTCCTTGAGGTTGTTGCCCGGTACCGAGGGGTGGGCGGCGATCACGTTGGTGGCCACGGTGAGCAGGGCCACCGGGGCGAAGTCCTTGGCCTCCCAGGGCAGGCTGGGGGTGAGTGCCGGGTTGCCAACGTGGTAGGCCGAGTACGAGATCAGCAGGTTGTAGCCATCGGCCTTGGCGCGGGCCACGGCGCCGTAGGCCACGTTGCCGCTGCCGCCCGCCTTGTTGTCGATCACCACGGGCTGGCCCAGCACGCGCGCCAGGGGCTCGTTGAGCAGCCGGGCCGAGGTGTCCACGACCCCGCCGGGCGGGTTGGGCACGGTGAGCGTGATGGCCTTGCTGGGGTAGTTGTCCTGGGCCATGGCCAAGCCTGACAGGGCAAGCGTGGCAGCCATCAGGCTGTGTGGGATCTTCATGGTCGTCTCCGCCGGGTTGTTGTGGTCTGGGCGTATTGTCGAAACGGCGGGGTTTGCAGTCCAATATATTGTTGGTCTTGATTTAGACCGAGAAAGTATCAATGGAACTGCGGCACCTGCGTTACTTCATTGCCCTGGCCGAAGAGCTGAGCTTCACGCGCGCCGCGCAGCGCCTGCATGTCTCGCAGCCGCCGCTGAGCCTGCAGATCGCCCAGCTCGAAGAGGAATTGGGCGCCCAACTGTTCGTGCGCACCAGCCGGCGCGTGGAGCTCACACTGGCCGGCCAGGCCTACCTGGTCGATGCGCGTGCCGTGCTGGAGCGGCTGGGCACGGCGCGCCAGCGCGTGGCGGCCATCGGCCAGGGGCAGGCCGGGCGCATCGAGGTGGGGCTGTCGGGCTCGCATTTCCTCGGGCCGTTTCCGGCCGCGCTGGCGCGCTACCGGCAAAGCCACCCGGGCGTGGACGTGGTGTTGCACGAGATGCAGCCCTCGCTGCAGCAGGCGGCACTGCGCGACAAGCGCATCGACGTGGGCATCTCGCGCACGGCCGTCAATGACGACCAGCTCGCCAGCACCCTGCTGTGGCCCGACCCGGTGGTCGCGGCCCTGCCGCCGGGCCACCCGCTGGCCGCGCGCAAGGCGCTGGCCTTGCGGGACCTGCGCAGCGAAACCTTCGTGATGCTGCGCCGCGACTCGTCGGCCCATGCCGAGCACATGGTGCAGTGCTGCGTGCAGGCCGGCTTTGCGCCGCGGGTGGCGCAGACCACGGTGGAGCTGGCGGCCGTGCTGAGCCTGGTGGCCGCGGGGCTGGGTGTGGCCCTGGTGCCGTCTTCGCTGGGCACGCTGTTCGGGCCCCGCGTGGTGTTCAAGCCTCTGGGCGCCAAAGGACCCAGGGCTGACGTGCATGCCGTGCAGCGGCGCGACAATCACCTGGGCGTGGTGCCGGCCTTTGTGCGTGTCGTCGCGGGCTGATTGGATCGGTCAATCCCAATGGGGGGCCAGACCTTCGGGGTCAACCAGGCGGCCGCCGCGGTCCAGCGCGGCGATCTGCGCGATCTCCGCATCGCTCAGGCGCAGCTGTTGCGCCAGGAGGTTGCTGGCCAGGTTCTCGCGCCGGGTGGACGAGGGGATGACCGCGTAACCGAGCTGCAGTGCCCAGGCCAGGGCCACCTGCGCTGGGGTGGCGCCGTGCGCTTGCGCAATGGCCGCGATCACCGGGTCGCCCAGCACCTTGCCATAGGCCAGCGTCATGTACGAGGTGATGTGGATACCCTGGCTGCGGGCGAACTCGGCCACGGCACGGTTCTGCAGGTAGGGGTGCAGTTCGACCTGGTTGGTGGCGATGGCGTCGGCGCCCACGGCGGCAATGGCCTCCTGCATCAGCGCCACGGTGAAGTTGGAGACACCGATCTGCGCGGCCAGGCCCTGGGCCTTGGCTTCGGCCAGGGCACCCATGAACTCGGCCACGGGCACCGCGCCGCCGGGCGAGGGCCAGTGGATCAGCGCCAGGTCCACCTGCTCGGTGCGCAGCCTGGCCAGGCTGTCCTTGAGGCTGGGGATGAGCTTGTCGGCAGCCAGGCTCTCGGTCCAGACCTTGGTGGTGAGGAACAGTTCGCTGCGCGGCACGCCGCTGTCGGCAACGGCCTGGCCGACGGCCGCTTCGTTGCCGTAGATCTGGGCCGTGTCAATGAGGCGGTAGCCCAGGTCGAGGGCGTTGCGCACCGAGTCCATGGCGGCCTGGTCCTGCAGGCGGAAGGTACCCAGGCCGAAGGCGGGGATGGAGGAAGAAGGCATGAAGAAATACTCCGTGTGGGTGTGAAGGGGGAAGGGTGTCAGTGGCCCACGGGCACCGGGCCGTTGGCGCGCACGGGGATGCCGGCGCGGCGGTCCAGCACGCCGCTGTAGTGAGTCAATGCCAGGGAGGCCAGCACCACCAGGGCGCCGATCCAGGGGGTGTGCATGAGGCCCAGGTGCGTCACGATCAGGCCACCGGCCCAGGCGGCCCCGGCAATGCCCAGGTTGAAGGCGGCGATGTTCAGGCCCGAGGCCACGTCCACCGCCTGGGGCGTGAAGCGCTCGGCCTGCTTGACCACATAGACCTGCAGGCCCGGCACGTTGCCGAAGGCCACGGCGCCCCAGAGCAGCACGGTCACCAGCGCCAGCCAGGGGTGGGGCGCGGTGAATTGCAGCAGCAGCAACACGGCGGCCAGCAGCGCGAACACGATGCGCAGCGCAGGGATGGGGCCCAGGCGGTCGGCCAGCCGGCCGCCCCAGAGGTTGCCCACCGCGACCGACACGCCATAGACCAGCATTACCCAGCCCACGGCGCCCGCACTGAAACCCGCCACCTCGGTCAGGATGGGCGCGAGGAAGGTAAAGGGGATGAAGCTGCCGCCGTAGCCGATGGCCGTCTTGGCATAGACCAGCAGCAGGCGCGGCTCGGCCAGCACCCGGGCCTGCTGCAGCAGTGAGGCCGGTGGCGTGTGGACGATGTTGCGTGGCACGAACAGCGCACTACCGATGAAGGCGATCACTCCCAGGGCCGAGACGGCCAAAAAGGTCTCGCGCCAACCGAAATGCTGGCCGATGAAGGTGCCCAGCGGCACGCCCGTGACCAGGGCCACGGTGAGGCCGGTGAACATGGTGGCAATGGCGCTGGCGGCCTTCTCGCGCGGCACCAGGCCCGTGGCGATGGTCGAGCCGATGGAGAAGAACACCCCGTGCGCCAGGCCGGTGAGGATGCGCGCGGCGACCAGCGATTCGTAGCTCGGCGCCTGCCAGGCCAGCAGGTTGCCGGCGGTGAACAGCGCCATCAGCGACAGCAGCAGCGCCTTGCGCGGGAGCTTGCCGGTGAGGGCGGTGAGCACGGGGGCGCCGATGGCGACGCCCAGGGCATAGAGGCTTACCAGCAGGCCCGCCGAGGGGATGCTGATGGCGAGGTCGGCCGCCACGGTGGGCAAGAGGCCAACGATCACGAACTCGGTCGTGCCGATGGCGAAAGCGCTGAGCGTCAGCGCGAGCAGGGCAATGGGCATGGAACACTCCTGTGGGAATGGAAGGAGTGTCCGGACTTCGGCCTTGCAGAAAAAGGAGGTTGTCGTCGATAGATTCTTGATTTGAAGTCAAGAATAGGGGAGCATGGCGGCCATGAAAACCACCCTCGAAGAGTTGCAGGCCTTTGCCGCCGTGGTCGATGGCGGCTCCATCACCGCGGCCGCCGACCAACTGGCGCAGACCGTCTCGGGCATCAGCCGGGCGCTCTCACGGCTGGAGAAGAAGCTCGACACCACCTTGCTGCGCCGCACCACCCGGCGCATCGAGCTGACCGAGGAGGGCCAGGCCTTCCTGCAGCGCACGCGCGCCATCCTGGCGTCCATCGACGAGGCCGAGGAGAGCATGGCGGCGCGGCGCCAGCAGCCCTCGGGCCGGCTGCGCGTGAATGCGGCCACCCCGTTCATGCTGCACGCCGTGGTGCCGTTGGTGCCGGCGTTCCGCAGCGCCTACCCCGGCATCACGTTGGAACTCAACACCGACGAGATGAACATCGACCTGCTGGAGCGGCGCACCGACGTGGCCATCCGCATCGGCGCGCTGCAGGACTCGACCCTGCATGCGCGCCCGCTGTGCACCAGCCGCCTGCGTGTGCTGGCCAGCCCCGGTTACCTGGCACGCGCGGGCAAGCCGCGCAGCGTGGCCGACCTGGCGGGCCACACGCTGCTGGGCTTCAACCAGCCCGAATCGCTCAACCGCTGGCCACTGCGCGGAGCGCATGGGGACGAATGGCCCACCGTGCCCGGCCTCACCGCGTCCAGCGGCGAGACGCTGCGCCAGCTGGCGCTGCAGGGCGTGGGGGTGGTGTGCCTGTCGGACTTCATGACCGCGGGCGATCGCGAGAGCGGCCGCCTGGTGCAGGTGCTGGCGCGCGACACGGTGGACGTGCGCCAGCCGATCAATGCGGTCTACTACCGCAATACGCAGCTGGCCGCGCGCATCGCATGCTTCCTGGATTTTCTCCAGGAGAGGCTGGCTTAGCCCCGGGCAGGAATGTTCAATCCCTTGGCCACGGCGGGGCGCTCCACGAAGGCCTTCAGCACGCGCTGAACTTCCTTGAACTGGTCAAATTCCACCAGCTCTCCTGCGCCATAGAAGCCCACCAGGTTGCGCACCCAGGGCAGGGTGGCGATGTCGGCAATGGTGTAGCTGTCGCCCATGATCCACTGGCGGCCGGCCAGGCGCTGGTCCAGCACGCCGAGCAGGCGCTTGGACTCGGCCACGTAGCGGTCGCGCGGGCGCTTGTCCTCATAGTCCTTGCCGGCGAACTTGTGGAAGAAGCCGAGCTGGCCGAACATGGGGCCGACCCCGCCCATCTGCCACATCACCCATTGCAGGGCCTCATAGCGGCCTGCCGTGTCCTGCGGCAGCAGTTGGCCGGCCTTGCTGGCCAGGTAGACCAGGATGGCGCCGGACTCGAACAGCGCCAGTGGCTTGCCGTCCGGCCCGTTGGGGTCGAGGATGGCGGGGATCTTGTTGTTGGGGTTGAGCGACAGGAACTCGGGCGAGGTCTGGTCGTTGGTCTCGAAGCTCACCAGGTGCGGTTCATAGGGCAGGCCCAGCTCTTCCAGCGCGATCGACACCTTCACGCCATTGGGCGTGGGCAGCGAGTACAGCTGGATGCGGTCCGGGTGCTGGGCGGGCCACTTGCGGGTGATGGGGAAAGCGGAAAGGTCTGCTGCCATGGGTTCCTCGTTCGGGTTGCCGGAAGAAAGAAGCGCCAAGCCTAAACGCCTTGGGCTATCCGTGTGCAATGGGGGTATTGCCATTGCCGCCGTCTCTGGCAAGCCTGCCTCTGCAACGACGATAATCCGGCACATGAAGATCCACTTCACCAAAATGCAGGGCGCGGGTAATGACTTCGTCGTGCTCGACGAGACCCGGGCGCGGCTGAACCTCACGGCCGGCCAGTACCGCTACCTGGCGGACCGCCATTTCGGCGTGGGCGCCGACCAGATCCTGACCGTGCGGCCCTCGCCCGCCGAAGGCATCGATTTCGAATACGTGATCCACAACGCCGATGGCGGCGAGGTGGGCCAGTGCGGCAACGGTTCGCGCTGCTTTGCACGCTATGTGCGCGACAAGGGCCTGACGGACAAGGACACCATCCGCGTGCAGACCCTGAGCGGCGTGCTCTCGCCAAAGCTCAATGCCGACGGCCGCGTCACCGTGGACATGGGCGTGCCCGTGCTCGACGAGCCGCGCGTGCCCTTCGATGCCAGCGCGCTCTCCCCCACGGTGCAGGGCAACGGCCGTACTTGGCCGCTGGCGATCGACGTGCAGGGCATCCCCGTTACCGTACCGGTGGCCGTGGTGTCCATGGGCAACCCGCATGCCGTGCAGTTGGTGGACAACGTGGACACGGCGCCGGTTCTGCTGTGGGGCCCGCTGATCGAGAGCCATGCGCGCTTTCCCGAGCGCGTGAACGCCGGCTTCATGCAGATCGTGGGCCGCGGCCATGTGCGCCTGCGCGTGTTCGAGCGCGGCACGGGCGAGACCCTGGCCTGCGGCTCGGGCGCCTGCGCGGCCGTGGCGGCGGGCGTCCGCCTCGGCCTGCTCGACAGCGAGGTGCATGTGGACATGCACGGCGGGCGCCTGACCATCGCCTGGAGCGGCAAGGACACAGACTCCCTTTTCATGACCGGTCCGGCCACCACCGTATTCGAAGGCCAGATCGACATCCCGGACGCAGCATGACCAACCCCAGCACCCCTATCTCGCCCATCACCGAAGACGATATCGCCCGCTTCCTGGAGAACACCCCCGGCTTCTTCGAGCGCCACGCCGAAGTGCTGGCCAGCGTGCAGATCACCAGCCCCCACGGGGCCCGCGCCGTGAGCCTGCAGGAGCGCCAGGCCGAGATGCTGCGCGAGAAGATCAAGGGCCTGGAACACCGCGTGATGGACATGGTGCGCAACAGCAGCGAGAACACCGCCATCGCGAACAAGGTACACCAGTGGACCAGTGCGCTGCTGCAGGTCAAGGACCCGTTCGACCTGCCCGAGGCTGTGGTCGAGGGCATCCGCACGCTGTTCGACGTGCCCCAGGCCACCGTGCGCGTGTGGGAAGTGGCCGGCCCCTATGTGGATGCCGACTTCGCCCAGGGCGCGAGCGAGGACGCGCGCGCTTTTGCCTCGTCGCTGACCATGCCCTTCTGCGGCCCCAACCTGGGCTTCGAGCCTGCGGGCTGGCTCGATGCGCCAGGCGGCGTGCAGGCCCAATCGCTGGCCCTGCTGCCACTGCGCCAGGGTGCGATCGACAGCGCCACGCCGGCCTTCGGCCTCTTGGTGCTGGGCTCGCACGATCCCCAGCGCTTCGATGCCACCATGGGCACCGATTTCCTCTCGCGCATTGCCGAGCTGTCCAGCTCGGCGCTGGTGCGCCTGCGCTGAGCGGCCGGGCGGACGGCTGCTCACATGACCACCGCCCCTTCTTCACCCTCGGCAGTTCCTGATCCGCAGGTGCTGCGCTACCTGGAGCATGTGCGCGTGGAAAAGCGCCTCGCGGCGCGCACGCTCACGCTCTACACCCTGGACCTGGAAAAGCTCGCGCAGTTCGCGGCCGGCGTGGGCGTGCCCCTGCTGCAGCTGCAGACGGCGCACATCCGCCGCTTCGTCGCGCAGATGCACAGCGGCGGGCGCAGCGGGCGTGGCATCGCGCTCATTCTCTCGGGTTGGCGCGGGTTCTTCACTTGGGCCGGGCGCCAGGGCCTGGTGCCGCACAACCCGGTGCAGGATGTGCGCGCCCCCAGGGCGCCCAAGCCCTTGCCCAAGGCCCTGGGCGTGGACGATGCCGTGCGCCTGGCCGAATTCGACAACAGCGGTGCCGACCCCTGGCTGGAAGCACGCGACGCGGCCATGGTGGAGCTGCTCTATGGCTGCGGCCTGCGCGTGGGCGAACTCGCGGGGCTCGATGCCGTGGCCAGCGCCGAAACCGAGCGCCAGGGCCGCGGCTGGATCGACCTGCAGGCGGGCGAGGCCCATGTCTTCGGCAAGGGCAGCAAGCGGCGCAGCGTGCCCGTGGGCCGGTCTGCGATCCAGGCGCTGCAGGCTTGGCTGGCGCTGCGCGCCGGGCCGTTCGGCGGCGAAGGCTCTCCGCGGCTCGATGCGGCGCTGTTCCTGGGCCAGCGCGGCGCGCGGCTCACGGCACAGTCCATCTGGTTGCGCCTGCGCCAGCGCAGCCAGCAGGCGGGGCTGACCACGCCGGTGCACCCGCACATGCTGCGCCATTCGTTCGCCAGCCACCTGCTGCAGTCCAGCGGTGACCTGCGCGCGGTGCAGGAATTGCTGGGCCACGCCAACATCACCACCACCCAGGTGTATACGCGCCTGGATTTTCAGCACCTGGCCAAGGTCTACGACGCTGCACACCCCAGGGCACGCCGCAAGCCCGGCGCCGGCTGAGGCGAAGGATCAGGTGACGGCCGCAGGCTGCGCGGCAATGAAGGCCGTCACGGCAGGCAGGTCCAGTGGCCGTGCAAAGAAGAAGCCCTGACCCGTCACGCAGCCCAGGCCCTGCAGCAGCTGGGCCTGCTCGGCCGTCTCGATGCCTTCGGCCGTGGTTTCCATGTGCAGTGCCTGCGCCAGCTCGATCACCGAATGCACGATGGCCTCGGACTCGGGGCTGCTCTGGATGGGCGCGATGAAGGACCGGTCGATCTTGAGCCGGTCGAACGGAAAGCTGCGCAGGTAGGCCAGGGAGGAGTAGCCCGTGCCGAAGTCGTCCAGCGCGATGCGCACCCCGGCATGGCGCAGCCGGTGCAGCGTGGCCATCACGTCGTCCGTGTCCTGCAGGAAGACCGACTCGGTGATCTCCAGTTCCAGCCGCCCCGGGGGCAGGCCGCAGCGCTCCACCACGGCGAGGATCTTGTCGGCCAGCAGGGCATCGTCGAACTGGCAGACCGACAGGTTCACCGACATCACCAGGTCCCCGGGCAACTGGCGTGCGGCCTGGCAGGCGCGCTCCAGCACCCACAGGCCGATGTCGCGGATCAACCCGGCCTCCTCGGCCACGGGGATGAACTCCACGGGTGACACGCTGCCGAAGCGCGCGCTGTTCCAGCGCAGCAGGGCCTCCAGCCCCGCGATGCGGCCCGAGGCCAGGTGCCACTGCGGCTGGAAGGCCAGGTGCAGCTCGCCTGCCGCCAGGGCGCTGCGCAGCCCGTCCTCCAGGGCAATGCGCCGGTGCGCGCGCTGGTCCATCTCGATGGAGAAGAACTGCACCTGTCCGCGCCCACGCTGCTTGGCCTCGTACAGGGCCAGGTCGGCATGGTGCAGCAGGGCGTCGACGTGGTTGCCGTCGTGCGGCAGAAAGGCCACACCGATGCTCAGGTGCGGCGTGATGGCCAGGCCCGAGAGGTCACAGGGCTGTTCGATGGCACGCACCAGGCGCTCGCAGAACACCTGCACCTCGCTGCGCGAGCTGGCCCCGTCGAGCAGGATGGCGAACTCGTCCCCGCCCAGCCGGGCCACGAGGTCGCGGCTGCGCACCTGCTGGGCCATGCGCTGCGCCACGGTCTTGAGCAGCAGGTCGCCGTTGCCGTGGCCGTAGGCATCGTTCACCCGCTTGAAATTGTCCATGTCCAGGCACAGCAGGGCCGCAGCGCCGGCGCCCGCGCTGTCCAGCGTGCATTGCTGCTGCAGGCGGTGCTGGAAGTGGCGCCGGTTGGCCAGCCCGGTCAGCACATCGAAATGCGCCAGGCGGTGCATTTCGTCCTCGGCATGCTTCTTGTGCGTGATGTCCACGCCCACGCCGCGCCAGTCCTGCCGCGTCTGGTCGAGCCGCCAGGTGGGTTTGGCAGTCAGGGCCCACCAGCGCAACTGGCCGCCGATGACGAGGGGGACAGGCAGGTCGCGGAACGGCTGCGGTCCCTGCAAGGCCACCTGCAAGGCCTGCAGGTGGCTGCTCGGGTCCACGCCGTGGCTGGCGCCCCGGTGGGTGCGGGCGATCAGCTCCACCAGGCCCAGGTCGGGGTCGTCCTGGCGGCTGTAGCACAGGGCCTGGTCCAGGCGGTTGGAGGAGTGGCGCAGCGTGCCCTCGCTGGAGACCTCCCAGAGGAAGTCGCTGGTGTTCTCTTCGAAGTCGCGCAGCAGCAGGCCCACGATCTGCTGCTGGTGGGCGGCATCGGCTTCGGCCGCGAGGCGCGAGCCGTAGGACCGGGCCATCACGCGCACCGAGGCGATCACCACCAGGCCATAGGTCACCAGCAGCACCAGCAGTGTCGCGGTACCCGGCTGGTCCAGTGCCCGCACCAGGCCCACGGCCGAGCCCCCCGCGAGCAGCAGCACATAGCTCAGGGCCGCCTCGGGCACGGTCACCAGCGCGAAGCCCCCGGCGCAGATCATGCCGCAGCTGATCGCCAGGATCATCATCTGGTCCGGCGCCGGGGCTGAGGCGAAGAGCAGCGCCGGTATGCTGCCCCACAGCAGGCCCAGCACGCCTGCGTGGCGGGCGGCGCGCCGGATGGCCTTGGGGGAGGCCAGCAGGCGGGGCGGGCGCTGGCGGGCGCGCTGCCAGGCGCGCAGCCCCTGCGCGGCCACGAACAACAGGGCCAGCACCCAGGCCCAGAGCCAGGAGGGGACTGTTGCCAGGCGCCAGGCGATGAAAAACCCGTTGAAGATATTGACGGCCATGGCCAGCGGGGTCAGGCGCAGCATGGCCTGCAGCTGCTGGGCGCGAAAGCTCGCGGCCAGCGGCTCGTCCGCCTCGTAGGGGGCCAGCCATTGCTGCACACGCACGGGCAGCAGCGATAGGGCGTGGAGTTCTGCCATGCAAGCGGTTTGGTTGGGGGCAGCGGTGACCAGCACCGGTGGTGCGGCGGGCGCTGCGTCATCACACATCCAAGGGTTTGGCGGAACACACGGTCTTGCCGAGCCCATTGTGCTCCTGTCCGGCGGGGCGTGCGCACGGGTAACACCTGAGGTGCTGGAGGCGGCCGGTCGATGGCGGGAACCTTTGGCCGCCGGCCGGGCTCCGATGGGTGGCGCAGCGCCCTGGCGCCGCCCGACCCTGGAACCACTGGAGGAGCAGATTGATGGGACGCTGGATCAAGGCCAACAAGGGATTTCTCGTGCTGCTGATGTGCTTCGGTCTGTTCCGCACGGCCGTGGCGGACTGGAACCCCATTCCCTCGGGCTCCATGCGGCCCAACCTGGTCGAAGGCGATGTGGTGTTCGTCAACCGCCTGGCCTACAACGTGAAGATTCCGCTCACCGACGTGGTGCTGGCCGAGCTGGCGCAGCCACGGCGTGGCGACGTGGTGACTTTCTCGTCGCCGCTGGATGGCACGCGCCTCATCAAGCGCTTGGTGGCGGTGCCCGGCGATACGGTGGAGATGCGCGACGAAGTGCTCATCATCAATGGTGAAGCCGCCCACTATGGCGCGCCCGAGGCACTGCAGGAGGCCGTGGCGGACCTGGGGCAGACCGTCGGGGCCACGCGCCTGACAGAGCAGGTGCAGGGCCACGAACGCCGCGTGCAATGGCTGCATGGCGTAACGGCACGCAGCAGCTTTGCCCCCATCACGGTGCCCGAAGGCGAGTACCTGGTGCTGGGTGACAACCGTGACAACAGTGCCGATTCGCGCTACATCGGCCTGGTGCCGCGCCACCTGCTGATCGGGCGTGCGCTGGGCGTGCTGGTCTCGGCCGACACCGACCGCTACTTCCTGCCGCGCTTCGAGCGCTTCGGCCAGCGGCTGTAGACCCTGCCGGAGGGCGCCCAACGGCGCGACAATCAGGGGCATGAAAACCCTCAGACTTCGCCCTGGCAAGGAGCGCTCGCTCCTGCGCCGCCACCCCTGGATCTTCGAGTCGGCCATCGCCAAGGGCGGTGGCGACAGCGGCGAGACAGTGCGCGTCGAATCGCACGAGGGCCAGTTCCTGGCCTGGGCCGCTTTCAGCCCCAGCTCGCGCATCCGCGCCCGGGTGTGGAGCTTCGACGAGGCCCAGCGCATCGATGCACCGTTCTTCATCGCCGCCTGCGCGCGCGCCATCATCGCCCGCGCGCGCTTCGATGTGCAGAGCGACGGGGTGCGCCTGGTGCACGGCGAATCCGACGGCCTGCCCGGCCTGATCGTGGACCGCTACGGGGACACCCTGGTCGCGCAGTTCACGAGCGCTGGCACCGAGCGCTGGAAGAATGTGCTGGCCGACGCCCTGCTGCGCGAGACCGGTCTCACCAAGCTCTACGAGCGCTCGGATGCCAGTGTGCGCGCGCTCGAGGGGCTGGAGCCGGCCACGGGCTGGCTGCGCGGCGGGCCGGTGGCCGGCGCCGAGGCGCCGCCCGTGGAGCTGACCATCCACGAGCACCAGTGGAAGCTCACGCTCAATATTGCCGAAGGCCACAAGACCGGCTTCTACCTGGACCAGCGCGACAGCCGCAAGCGCTTTGCCGAGTACGCCCGCCGCCTGGGCTTCCAGCATGTGCTCAATTGCTTTTGCTACACCGGTGGCTTCAGCGTTGCGGCCCTGGCCGGCATGCGCGCCGCCGAAGCGGCGGGTGGCCCGGGCGGCGGACGCGTGGTTTCCATCGATTCCTCGGGGCCTGCGCTGGAGCGGGCCCGGGCCCATGTGGCACTCAACGGCTTCGACCCGAACCGTGCGAGTTTTCTCGATGCGGACGTGAATGCCTCGCTGCGCCAGTTCCTCAAGGAAGGGCAGCGCTTTGACGCCATCATCCTGGACCCCCCCAAGTTCGCCCCCACGGCCGCCCACGCCGATCGGGCTGCACGCGCCTACAAGGACATCAACCGCCTGGCGCTGCAACTGCTCACGCCGGGCGGCGTGCTGTTCACCTTCTCGTGCTCGGGCGGCATCAGCGCCGACCTGTTCCACAAGATCGTGGCATCGGCGGGCGCCGATGCGGGGGTCGATGGCTACATCGTGGAGCGCCTGGCGGGTGCGCCGGACCACCCCATGACCCTGGATTTCCCCGAGGGCGAGTACCTCAAGGGCCTGGTGGTGATGCGCAAGTCCTGATGGGGCAGGGCATCTGGGGTGGGAATTAACGCAATCAAATTGCGTCAACAGGGTCATTTTTGCTCATTTTTATGGAGCATGGAATGACGGATGGGAAAGGTATTTCTGCCAAAAATTGCGGTATGGGATGCCATCCGCTCCTGAGCGGGAACGGAGGTTCGCCGCTACACTGTCCGCCGATTCCACTGCGGGCAACCGCCTCCCTTCCTAGGTTTTTTCCATGTCCCTCATTCCTGCCACCATCCTCACCGGCTTCCTGGGCTCGGGCAAGACCACCTTGCTCAAGCGCCTGCTCAGCGAAGCGCACGGCCAGAAGATCGCCGTGATCGAAAACGAGTTCGGCGAAGAAAACATCGACAACGACATCCTGGTGACCGAGTCCAAGGAGCAGATCGTGCAGATGAGCAATGGCTGCATCTGCTGCACCATCCGCGAAGACCTGCGCGAGACCCTGCAGCTCCTGGCCGCCAAGAAGCGCAAGGGCCTGCTCGACTTTGACCGCATCGTGATCGAGACCACGGGCCTGGCCGATCCCGGCCCCGTGGCGCAGACCTTCTTCATGGACGAGGAGATCGCCGAGACCTACCTCATCGACTCCATCGTCACGCTGGTGGATGCCAAGCATGCCCCCCAGCAGCTCAACGACCGCCAGGAAGCGCGCCGCCAGGTGGGTTTCGCCGACCAGATCTTCCTGTCCAAGACCGACCTGGTGAGCGCCGAGGAGACCGACGCGCTGATCCATCGCTTGAAGCACATGAACCCGCGCGCGCCCATCAAGGCCGTGCACTTCGGGGAGGTGCCGCTCAAGGAGGTGCTGGACCTGCGTGGCTTCAACCTCAATGCCAAGCTCGACATCGACCCCGATTTCCTGAAGGAAGAGGACGGCCACGACCACCATGGGCATGGGCACCATGATCATGATCATGAGCACGGCGAGCATTGCGACCATCCCTCGCACCAGCACGGCGGCCATGGCCACCACCATCACCATGACGACGATGTGAAGAGCTTCGTGTTCCGCTCGGCGCGTCCTTTCGATCCGGCCAAGCTCGAAGACTTCCTCGGGGCCATCGTCAACATCTATGGGCCCCGCATGCTGCGTTACAAAGGTGTTCTCTATATGAAGGGGACCGAACGCAAGGTGATCTTCCAGGGCGTGCACCAGCTGATGGGCAGCGACCTGGGGCCTCAGTGGGCCGAGGGCGAGGAGCGCCTGAGCAAGATGGTCTTCATCGGCATCGATCTGCCCAAGGACATCCTGCTGCAGGGGCTGGAGCAGAGCCTGGGTTGACGCGCTTCTCGTGAGTCGCTTCGGCCCATCCCCCTGGGGGGGGGCGGCCGCACGGGCGGCCCGGCAATGTCAACAAATATCCTGTGGACTGATTTCTCTCGAAGTTCGGCGAGATGGGTGGCAAGATGTGTCGTATCCGCAACGTTTTCGTTTGCGCCAGCGCAGGTCGATACAATCGCGCCCCGGTAAAACCCCGGAAGGCTTGCCATCCGCCCTTGGTTGCCAGCGCAGCCTCGGCCCGCCCGTACAGCGAGGAGACCAGGAAGTGAAAGCCGAAACCAGCAAATCCAAGGTGGCTGCGAAAGCAGCGCCGAGCGCGGTGAAAAGCAAGACTGCTGCGCCCGTGGCCGTGAAGGCGGCTGCCAAGGTACCTGCCAAGGCTGTTCCCAAGGTGGTTGCCGCTCCGGTTCCTGTAGCCCCCGCCGCCGAGCCGCCGGCGGGATCCGATGTACCCGTGCGCACGACCCGGCCTTCTTCCCGATTGGCCCAATTGACCGTACCATCCATGGCACAGGCAACGGCTTCCACCGCTGCCAAAGCCAGCTACCAACAGACCATGCCCACGACCGCGCAAGTGCCCACTTTCACTGCTGCCAAAAAAGACCCCAAGCTGGCCAACAACTGGAAAGCCAAGACGGCCCAGGAGCTGACCGACGCGGAAGTCCTGGCCATGCCTGACAGCGAATACATGAACGACAAGCAGATGGCGTTCTTTCGCCTGAAGCTGGTCCAGCTCAAGCAGGACATCCACAACAGTGCCGGTGAAACCACCGAGCACCTGCGTGAAGACACCGTGGTGGTGCCCGACCCTGCCGACCGCGCCACCATCGAGGAAGAGCACGCCCTGGAACTGCGCACGCGCGACCGCGAGCGCAAGCTGCTCAAGAAGATCGAGCAATCCATCGCCCGCATCGATGCAGGTGACTATGGCTACTGTGACGAGACCGGCGAGCCCATCGGCGTGGGCCGGCTGATTGCCCGCCCCACGGCCACACTGTCGCTCGAAGCACAGCAGCGCCGCGAGCTCAAGCAGAAGATGTTTGGCGACTGAAGTCTGCCCGGCCTGAACATACCCCTGCGCACGCACCCTCTCTCGCCTATCCCATGAGCAAGGAAGAAACCACGCCCGGCGGCCTGCTGTCCAAAATGGTGCGGTTTGTGCGCAACCCCACGACCAACTGGACCGAGCTCGACTCGCTCCAGGATGATCGGGAGAGCCAGTACAGCAAGCAGATGCTCAAGGAGATGATCGAGCGCAAGCGCCGCAACGATTTCGTGCGGCGCCGCGAGTTCGATCAGCTGCGCAAGCTGCGCCAGCGCGAGGTGCTGCAGGGGCAGCGCACCGAGGATCCCACGGCGCGCCCCTCGTTCTTCCAGAGCAGCATGGCCTCGCCCGATGAGCGCGCCGTGACGCTCAAGAAGATCGACGAGATCGAAGCGCAGATGTCTCAGCAGTGGTGGAAGAGCAAGGCCAATGCCGATGCCCCCACCCAGCCAGCCGATTTTCGCGGGGAAGATGAGGCCGCTGCGCGCGCCTTCGCCCCGACGGCCCCCGTCAGCCTGGCCGCGCCCATCGGGCCGGCCCCTGCGGTCAAGCCCCTTTTTGAAGACGACAGCATGGCGATCGGCCAGTTTGGCGGCTCGGATGCGACCATGCGGGGGGAGCCGCCGCGGGAGGAACTGGCTTCGTTCGACCCGAGTCCGGCGCCAACGCCCGAAACCGCATCCGCACCGGAGGAATTCGTGCACGAACCCGACCTTGAAGAAGCCGCCATTCGCTTTGCCAACGGCGATCACGCCGGGGCGGAGTCCGGCTTGCTCGATGTGCTGGCACAGCACCAGCAGGACGACCCGGCGCAGCAGCTGGAAATCTGGATGACGCTGTTCGACCTGTACCGCGCCACCGGTCAGCACGACCGCTTCGACACCCTGGCCATCGATTTTGCTGCGGGCTTCAGCCGTTCGGCCCCCCTGTGGTTTTCCATGCCCGAGCAGCTCGGCCTGGTGCAGGAAGAGTCCCCCAAGGCGGGCATGGCCCGCCGCGATTTCAGCTGGAATGCACCCGCGCGCCTGACGGTTTCATCCATAGCGGCCTTGCAGGCCTCCATCGAGCGCTCGGCGTCGCCCTGGACCCTGGCCTGGACCCGTATCTCGGGCATCGATGATGCGGCCGTGCCCCTGCTGGCCGACCTGTTCACCAAATGGGCCGACCGCACCGGCCAGTTTGTCTTCTCGGGGGTGGATCGCCTCAACACCTTGATGGAGATCATGACGCAGTCGGGCGACCGGGCGTCTGGCCCCGAATGGTGGCGCCTGCGCATGGCGGCCTTGCGCATGATGGGCCGGCCCGACGAGTTCGAGCTGGTGGCGCTCGATTACTGCGTGACCTACGAAGTCTCCCCGCCTTCGTGGGTGGCGCCGAAGATGGGCTACTCGGACGACACGACCACGTCCAGCGCCCAGGTCGCAGCCCCGGCCGAGCGGGACATGCTCGCGTCGGACTTTGGTTTCGAGGCCTCGGTGCCCGCGGATGCGGTGCCTGCCGCGTCGCTCAGCGGCCACATCGATGGCGATGCGACCCCCTTGCTGGAGCCTTTCCAGGCCATGGTGCGCCCCGGCGTGCCGCTGATCATTGCCTGCGACAAGTTGATCCGCGTCGACTTTGCCGCGGCGGGCTCGGTGCTCAACTGGGCCGCCGAGCAGCAAAGCCAGGGCCATGAGGTGCATTTCCAGAACCTGCAGCGTCTGGTGGCCATTTTCTTCAACGTGATCGGCATCAACGAGCACGCCTGGGTTCTTCCCCGCAAGAACTGACGGCGCTTGCCGGGGCCCGCGGAGGCTCCCGGCTTGAAAGTCCTGCGCAAGCCCCCATCTGCGGCAGCTATGGATTCCTCACAAGACAACCCGGTGTTTCACGGCACCACCATCCTGAGTGTGCGCCGCCAGACCCCTGCCGGCGTGCAGGTCGCCATTGGCGGTGACGGCCAGGTCACCCTGGGCAACATCGTCGTCAAGGGCTCGGCCCGCAAGGTGCGCAAGCTGCACCACGGCAAGGTGCTGGCCGGCTTTGCCGGGGCCACGGCCGATGCCTTTACGCTGTTCGAGCGTTTCGAGGCCAAGCTCGACAAGCACCAGGGCCATCTGGTGCGCGCCGCCATCGAACTCACCAAGGACTGGCGCACCGACCGTGTGCTGCGCCGCTTGGAGGCCATGCTGGCCGTGGCCGACCTGGAGGCCTCGCTCATCATCACCGGCAACGGCGACGTGCTCGAGCCCGAGCAGGGCATCGTGGCCATCGGCTCGGGCGGGGCCTACGCGCACTCGGCAGCCAAGGCGCTGCTCAACCACACCGACTTGCCAGCGCAGGAGATCGTCAAGAAATCGCTGGAAATCGCGGGTGAGCTGTGCATCTACACGAACATGCACCACACCATCGAAACGCTGTGAGCGCCTTGCCCGGTGCCGTGGTGCCGGGCCTTCCCTCCTTCCATGGCGCCAGTCGCCGCGTGCTGCGGCGGCTGGCCCCTCCCTTGCTACCAGGTGGATCCCCATGTCGTCCATGACCCCCCAAGAAATCGTCTCCGAACTCGACCACCACATCGTCGGCCAGGCCGGTGCCAAGCGCGCGGTGGCCATTGCACTGCGCAACCGCTGGCGCCGCCAGCAGGTCGAGGGCACGCTGCGCCATGAGATCACGCCCAAGAACATCCTGATGATCGGCCCCACGGGGGTGGGCAAGACCGAGATCGCCCGGCGCCTGGCGCGCCTGGCCGATGCGCCCTTCATCAAGGTAGAGGCCACCAAGTTCACCGAGGTGGGCTATGTGGGCAAGGATGTGGATTCCATCATCCGTGATCTGGCGGAGATCGCCGTGAAGCAGACCCGCGATGCCGAGACCCGCAAGGTGCGCACGCGCGCCGAGGATGCCGCCGAGGAGCGCATCCTTGATGTGCTGATCCCGCCGGCCCGTTCGGCGGCAGGCGCGGAGCCTGCGGCCGCCGACAGCACGGCGCGCCAGGTCTTTCGCAAGAAGCTGCGCGAAGGCGCGCTCGCCGACAAGGAGATCGAGATCGATGTGGCCGAAAGCCGGCCTGCGCTGGAGATCATGGGCCCCTCGGGCATGGAGGAGATGACCGAGCAGTTGCGTGGCATGTTCAGCCAGATGGGCCAGGACAAGCGGCGCACGCGCAAGCTCAAGATCGCCGAGGCCCTCAAGCTGCTGGTCGAAGAAGAAGCGGCAAAACTCGTCAACGAGGAAGAGATCAAGACCCGCGCCATCGCCAATGCCGAGCAGAACGGCATCGTCTTCATCGACGAGATCGACAAGGTGGCGGCACGCCAGGAGAGCAGCGGCGCCGACGTCTCGCGCCAGGGCGTGCAGCGTGACCTGCTGCCGCTCGTGGAGGGCACCACGGTGTCCACCAAGTACGGCATGGTCAAGACCGACCACATCCTGTTCATCGCCTCGGGAGCCTTCCACCTGGCCAAGCCCAGCGACCTGATCCCGGAGCTGCAGGGGCGCTTCCCGATCCGGGTGGAACTGGGCTCGCTGTCCGTGCAGGACTTCGAGGCCATCCTGGTCCAGACCCATGCCTCCCTGGTCAAGCAGTACCAGGCCCTGCTGGCGACCGAAGGCGTCACGCTGGAGTTCACGCCCGAAGGCATCACGCGCCTGGCGCACATTGCCTTCGAGGTCAACGAGCGCACCGAGAACATCGGCGCCCGGCGCCTGTCCACGGTGATGGAGCGTCTGCTCGATGAGGTCAGTTTTGATGCAGCGCGACTATCGGGTCAGACGGTGGTTATTGATGCTGCCTATGTGGACGCGCGCCTGCAGACGCTGAGCCAGAACGAGGACCTGTCGCGCTACATCCTGTGACCTTGGGTGCCACCTTTGAGGTATCACTTGCATAGCCTGCGCTAAGTGCTTCTTTCTCAAGGACTTTTGCTCGCTTCGACTCTTCGAAGACTCAGCTAAGTCCTTGATTTCATTGCAAAAGTTTGTTGTGCACCCTCTTGCTCGGTGTGCTTTTCCTGCTACAGTGCAAAAAAGTGCAATTAAGTGGTGAAAAGTGCCCTCAGAGCCTGCGTTCAGGCCCTGGGTGGATTCCAACCGAGTGGGAAAGCTGTCCGTGTTCCAAGGTGCCTCGTCGCTCAGTCTCGATGCGAAGGGTCGGCTGTCCGTGCCGACCCGGCATCGTGACGTCCTGGCGGCCACGGCGGGTGGGCAGCTCACCATCACCAAGCACCCCCACGGCTGTCTCATGGTGTTCCCGCGTCCCGAGTGGGAGAAGTTCCGCGAGCGCATCGCCGAGTTGCCCATGTCCGCCCAGTGGTGGAAGCGCATCTTCCTGGGCAATGCCCAGGATGTGGAAATGGACGGCACGGGCCGGGTGCTGGTCGCCCCCGAGTTGCGCGAGGCTGCGGGCATCTCGCGCGAGACCATGTTGCTGGGCATGGGCAACCATTTCGAACTCTGGGACAAGGCCACCTACGACGAGCAGGAGGCCAAGGCCATGCAGGGCGACATGCCCGATGTCTTCAAGGACTTTTCTTTCTAGGGGCGCGCGGTGACCGAGGCTTTGCAACACACCACCGTCCTGCTGGAGGAGGCCGTGGACGCGCTGCTGGGCGGCGCGGGTCCCGAGCCGTCCGGCACCTTCGTGGATGCCACCTTCGGACGCGGAGGGCACTCGCGCCGCATCCTGCTCAGGCTGGGGCCACAGGGGCGCCTTGTGGCATTCGACAAGGACCCGGAAGCCATCGCCGAAGCAACGCGCATCCACGATGCGCGTTTTTCCATTCGGCACGAAGGATTTCGCCACCTCGGCGAGCTGCCCGCCGGCAGCGCCGCCGGGGTGCTGATGGACCTGGGCGTGAGCTCGCCCCAGATCGACAGCCCCGAGCGGGGCTTCAGCTTCCGTTTCGATGGTCCCCTGGACATGCGCATGGACACCACGCGCGGTGAAAGCGTGGCCCAGTGGTTGGCAACGGCCGAAGTTCAACAGATTGCGGAGGTGATACGTGACTACGGTGAAGAACGGTTTGCTGGCCCCATTGCAAAGGCGATTGTTGCGTGGCGCCAAGAGCGGGGCCCTCTTGCAACCACCGGTGAACTGGCCAGTCTCGTGGCTGGCGCGGTCAAAACCCGCGAGCCGGGCCAGAACCCTGCAACGCGCACATTTCAGGCTCTTCGGATTTTCATCAACGCCGAGCTTGAAGAGCTGCAACAGGCGCTAGAGGCCAGCCTCTCGGTGCTGCAGCCGGGTGGGCGCCTGGCCGTGATCAGCTTCCATTCGCTCGAAGACCGCATCGTCAAGCAGTTCATCGCCAAGCACTCCAAGGAGGTCTACGACCGCCGCGCGCCGTTCGCCGCGCCCCAGGCCATGAAGCTGGTGGCGCTCGATCGCATCAAGCCCGGTGAGGCCGAAGTGGCCGCCAACCCGCGCGCGCGCAGCGCCATCATGCGCGTGGCCGAGCGCACGGAGGTGCCTGCATGACGCGGTTGAACCTGGTGCTGCTGCTGGCGGTACTGGCGAGTGCACTGTTCCTGGTGCACACCCAGTACCAGTCGCGCCGCCTGTTCACCGAACTCGACCGGGCCACGGCCGAGGCGCGCCGGCTGGAGACCGAGCACCAGCGCCTGCAGGTGGAAAAGCGCGCCCAGGCCACGCCGCTGCGCGTGGAGAAACTGGCGCGCGCGCAGCTGCAGATGCGCACGGCCACGCCGGCCATCACCCAGTATGTGTCCGACCCGGCCGGGGTGACGGCCGTGGCGGCGACGACCTCGCCGTCGGCTGCACCGGCCACGGCCCCGGGAGCGCAGCCGTGAGCCGCAGCGTCCTGTACACCTCCAGCCCGCTGCTGGCCAGCAAGACCCCGGTCTGGCGCAGCAAGTTCATCGTGGCCGTGATCGCGCTCGGCTTCCTGGGTCTGGGAGCGCGCGCGGCCTATGTGCAGGTGTTCGGCAATGCCTTCTTCCAGCGCCAGGGCGAGGTGCGCTTTGCACGCACCCTGGAGATGCCCGCCAATCGCGGCAAGATCCTGGACCGCAACGGCCTGATCCTGGCCTCCAGCGTGCCGGCGGCCAGCATCTGGGCCATCCCCGAGGACGTGGAGCAGGACCAGCCCGAGGTCAAGGCCAAGATGAAGCAGCTGGCCAAGCTGCTGGAGATGCCGCTGTCCGAGCTCAATGCCAAGCTGGCCGATGAGGACAAGACCTTCGTCTGGATCAAGCGCCAGCTCGACTGGGATGTGGGCCAGCAGATTGCGGCTCTGGGCATCAAGGGCATCTACCAGCGCAAGGAATACAAGCGCCAATACCCCGAAGGCGAGGCGGCCGCCCACGTGGTGGGCTTCACCAATGTCGAGGACCATGGCCAGGAAGGCATGGAGCTGGCCTTCAACAAGGAACTGGCGGGCAAGGCCGGTTCGCGCCGCGTGATCAAGGACCGCCTGGGCCGCGTGGTCGAGGGCGTGGGCGAGACCGTGCCCCCGGTGGACGGCCGCGACATGCAGTTGTCCATCGACAGCAAGGTGCAGTTCTTCGCCTACCAGAAGCTGCGCGACCAGGTCACGGCGCACAAGGCCAAGGCCGGCAGCGTGGTGGTGCTCGATGCGCACACCGGCGAACTGCTGGCCCTGGCCAACTACCCGAGCTATGTGCCCGACAAGCGCCAGAACCTCACGGGCGAGCAGTTGCGCAACCGCGCGCTGACCGACGTGTTCGAGCCCGGCTCGACCATGAAGCCCTTCACCATCGGCCTGGCGCTGGAGAGCGGGCGCGTGCGCCCCGAGACGCCGGTGGACACCAACCCGGGCCGCATCACCATCACGGGCTCCACGATCTCGGACACGCACAACTACGGCCTGCTCACGGTCGAGGGCGTGATCCAGAAGTCGAGCAACGTGGGCACCACCAAGATCGCCATGCAAATGCCGGCGCGCGAGATGTGGGAGACCTTCTCGGCCGCGGGCTTTGGCCAGAAGCCGCAGATCGGCTTTCCGGGCGTGGTCAGCGGCAAGCTGCGGCCCTACAAGACCTGGCGCCCTGTGGAGCAGGCCACCATGTCCTATGGTTACGGCCTGTCGGCCAGCCTGTTCCAGATGGCGCGTTCCTACACCGTGTTCGCCAATGGCGGCCGCGTGATCCCGGCCACCATGTTCAAGACCGACGAGCCCGCCGTCGGCGTGCCCGTGTTTTCCGAGCGCACGGCCGACCAGGTGCGCAAGATGCTGCAGATGGCCGCCGGCCCCGGCGGCACGGGCCAGAAGGCCCAGACCCTGGGCTATTCGGTGGGCGGCAAGTCCGGCACTGCGCGCAAGCAGGTGGGCAAGAACTACGCCTCGGGCAAGTACCGCGCCTGGTTCACGGGCATGGCCCCCATCGACAAGCCGCGCATCATCGTGGCGGTGATGATCGACGAGCCGAGCAACGGCGTGTTCTACGGCGGTGCCGTGGCGGCGCCCGTGTTCAGCGAAGTGGTGCAGCAGACCCTGCGCATGATGGGCGTGCAGCCCGACATGGCCGTCAAGCCCCAGATCGTGGCCAACCCGGTGGAGGAGTCCCTGTGACCCAGGTGCTGCATTCCTCCCGCGATGCCGTGCAGTGGCTGCGCAGCCGCGTCACTGGCACGTTGCAGACCGACAGCCGGCTGATCGGCCCGGGCGATGGCTTCATCGCCTGGCCCGGCGCGGCCACCGATGGGCGCGCCCACGTGGCCGACGCCCTGGTGCGCGGCGCCACGGCCTGCCTGGTCGAGCAGGCGGGCGTGGACGCATTTGCCTTCGAGGGCGACCACATCGCGGCACTGCCAGGCCTCAAGGCCGCCACCGGCCCCATTGCGGCCGAATGGTTCGGCCATCCCGCAGACCGGCTCGACGTGCTGGCCGTGACCGGCACCAATGGCAAGACCAGCACCGCCTGGTGGCTGGCGGACGCCCTGAACCGGTTGGCCGGCAGGGGCTGCGCCGTGGTGGGCACCCTGGGCATGGGGCGCCCGCCCGCGCTGGACTACACCGGCATGACCACGCCGGACCCCGTGCGCCTGCAGCGCGCCTTCGCGCAGTTTGCGGACGAGGGCCTCGCGGCCTGCGCCATCGAGGCCTCGTCCATCGGCATCGCCGAGCGGCGCCTGGATGGCACGCGCATGCGCGTGGCGGTGTTCACCAATTTCACGCAAGACCACCTCGACTACCACGGCAGCATGGCCGACTACTGGCTGGCCAAGCGCGAGCTGTTTGGCTGGAACGGACTGCAGGCCGCCGTGGTGAATGTGGACGACCCGGCCGGTGCGCAGCTGCATGCCGAGCTGGGGGGAACGGGACTGGACCTGTGGAGCATTGCCCTTGATGCCGAGGCACGCCTTGCCGCGCGCGACGTGGCGCTGGGCGAGCAAGGCCTGCGCTTCGCAGTGGTCGAAGGCGCCGCGCAGCAGGTGCTGCAGACCCGTGTGATCGGCCAGTACAACATCCTGAACCTGCTGGGCGTGATCGCCACCCTGCGCAGCCTGGGCGTGGCCCTGGCCGATGCCGTGGAGGCCTGCAGCCATCTGCAGCCCGTGCCGGGCCGCATGCAGCGCCTGGTGGCAACGGGCCAGCCCCTGGTGGCCGTGGACTATGCCCACACGCCCGACGCCCTGGACAAGGCGCTGCGCGCGCTGCGCCCGCTGGCGCAGGAGCGCGGCGGCCGGCTGTGGTGCGTGTTCGGCTGCGGTGGCGACCGCGATGCCGGCAAGCGCCCGCTGATGGGTGCCGTGGCGCAGCAGCAGGCCGACCGCGTGCTCGTGACCAGCGACAACCCGCGCAGCGAAGACCCTGCGACGATCATCCACCAGATCCTGCAAGGCACGATCGCCGGCGCCTCGGTGCAACCCGAGCCCGACCGCGCGGCCGCCATTGCCGCCGCCATCGGCCAGGCCGATGCCCTGGATGTGGTGTTGATCGCAGGCAAGGGACACGAAGACACCCAGGAGACGGCGGGCGTGCGTCTGCCGTTCTCCGACATGGCCCATGCGCAAGCCGCGCTGCAGGCCCGAGGAGCCCGCACATGGGCATGACGATGATGATGAACCTGCGCCAAGCGCATGCCCTCATCCATGAGCGCATCGCTGCGGCGCGCCTGGTGGGTGACGGCGACACGGCCGTGCAGCGCGTGCACACCGACACCCGCACGCTGCAGGCGGGCGACCTGTTCGTGGCGCTCAAGGGCGAGCGTTTCGATGCCAATGCCTTCCTGGACCAGGCACGTACCGGTGGCGCTGCCGCTGCCGTCGCGCATGGCGGCCTGGAGGCGGCGGGCCTGCCCGGCATCGCGGTGCCCGACAGCCTGGCGGCGCTGGGCGCCCTGGCCACGGGCTGGCGCGCGCAGCTGCGTCTGCCGCTGATCGGCGTGACCGGCAGCAATGGCAAGACCACGGTGACGCAGATGGTCGCGTCCATCCTGCGCGCCTGGCAGGGCGATGCCGCCTTTGCCACGCAAGGCAATTTCAACAACGACATCGGCGTGCCGCTGATGCTGCTGCGTCTGAACAATACGCACCGCGCCGCCGTGATCGAGATGGGCATGAACCACCCTGGCGAGATTGCCGTGCTGGCCGCCATGGCCCAGCCCACAGTGGCGCTGGTGAACAACGCGCAGCGCGAGCACATGGAGTTCATGCACACCGTGGAGGCCGTGGCGCGCGAGAACGGGTCCGTGTTCGCGGCGCTGCCCGCCGATGGCGTGACCGTTTTCCCGGCGGGCGATGCCTTCACGCCGCTGTGGCGCGAACTGGCCGGTGGCCGCCGCTGCATGACCTTCGGCGAGGGCGGCGAGGTGGCGTGCACATCGGCCGAATGGACGCAGGGCGCCTGGTCCGTGCAGGTGCAGACCCCTGCCGGCGCGCTGGAATGCCGCCTGCAGATCGCCGGTCGCCACAACGTCACCAACGCCCTGGCAGCCACCGCCTGCGCCCTGGCTGCGGGGGCACCGTTGGCCGCCATCGCCCGGGGGCTCGATGCCTTCGCACCGGTCAAGGGCCGCTCGCGCGCCTTCAGTGTGGAGCACGCCGGCCGCGAGATCACGGTGGTGGACGACACCTACAACTCCAACCCCGATTCGCTGCAGGCGGCCATCCAGGTGCTGGCGGCCTTGCCGGGCCCGCACCTTCTGGTCGTGGGCGATATCGGCGAGGTCGGGGAGCAGGGGCCGCAGTTCCACACCGAGGCAGGCAGCCAGGCCAAGGACGCGGGCATCGCAGCGCTGTACGCGCTGGGCACGCTGTCCGCACACACGGCGCGCGCCCATGGCGCCGCCACGCATTTCGAGAGCATGGAGCAACTGCAGGCTGCAGTCTGCGCCGCGCTGCCCAGCGTGGGCAGCGTGCTCGTCAAGGGTTCGCGCTTCATGAAGATGGAGCGGGTGGTGGAGGCCATTGCGGCCGCCACAGCGCCGCAAGCAACACAACAAGAACAAGGAAAGTCCGAGGGAAGCCATGGCGCCACACATTGATACGACGAACGCCCGCCCGGCGCGGTGCCTGCAACAGGGAGGTGCCGCATGCTGCTGATCCTGTCGCAATGGCTGCAGGGGCTGTCGCCCGAGCTCGGCTTCTTCCGCGTGTTCCAGTACCTCACCTTCCGTGCGGTGATGGCCGCGCTCACGGCGTTGATGATCGGCCTGGTGGCCGGCCCCAAGGTGATCCGCGTGCTCACCTCGCTCAAGATCGGCCAGCCCATCCGCGGTTACGCCATGCAATCGCACCTGTCCAAGAGCGGCACGCCCACCATGGGCGGTGTGCTGATCCTGCTGTCGATCGCGATCTCCACGCTGCTGTGGTTCGACCTGTCCAACCGCTTCGTGTGGATCGTGCTCATCGTCACCATGGGCTTTGGCGCCATCGGCTGGGTCGATGACTGGCGCAAGGTGGTCAACAAGGACCCCGAAGGCATGCGCTCGCGCGAAAAGTACTTCTGGCAGTCGGTCATCGGCCTGATCGCCGCGGTCTACCTGGTGTTCAGCATTTCCGAAAGCTCCAACGCCCGGGTGTTCGAGCTGTTCATGACCTGGGTGCAGTCGGGCTTTGCGCTCGACCTGCCGCCCAAGGCCGGCCTGCAGCTGCCCTTCTTCAAAGAGGTGAGCTACCCGCTGGGCGTGCTCGGCTTTGTGGTCATGACCTACCTGGTCATCGTGGGGTCGAGCAACGCCGTGAACCTGACCGACGGCCTGGACGGCCTGGCCATCATGCCCGTGGTGATGGTGGGCTCGGCCCTTGGTGTGTTCGCCTATGTCACCGGCAGCTCGGTGTATTCCAAGTACCTGTTCTTCCCCAACATCCCGGGGGCGGGCGAGCTGCTGATCTTCTGCGCCGCCATGGCCGGCGCGGGCCTGGCCTTTCTGTGGTTCAACGCCCACCCGGCCCAGGTCTTCATGGGCGACGTGGGCGCGCTGGCGCTGGGCGCGGCCCTGGGCACCATCGCCGTCATCGTGCGCCAGGAGATCGTGCTCGCCATCATGGGCGGCATCTTCGTGGTCGAAGCCCTGTCGGTGATGCTGCAGGTGACCTGGTTCAAGTACACCAAGAAGCGCTACGGCGAAGGGCGGCGTCTGCTCAAGATGGCGCCGCTGCACCACCATTTCGAGAAGAGCGGCTGGAAAGAGACCCAGGTGGTCGTGCGCTTCTGGATCATCACCATGCTGCTGTGCCTGATCGGCCTGTCCACGCTCAAGCTGCGCTGACCATGACGACCACGCCCCACGACCCCCACGCCAGCGGCAGCGAGCCAGGCGATCACCTGCCCGTGCCGGCAGGCGACGCCTTGCCCGAGCCCGCAGGCGCGGACCTGCCTGTGCCGGCTGGCGACGAGCCCGTGCGCGCGCCGGGGCCCGAGGCCGTGCAGGAGGAGGTCATGGGAGCCGGCAACGCCGATGCCGTGTTGTCGCCCGAGCAGGCGCCTGCCAGTGCGGCGCCAGACGGCGCATCGGCCGACGCGCCGTTGGACGCCGTGGTGCAGCCCGTGCCCGTGCCCGTGCTCGCGGCCGCCCCGGCGCAGCCTGCCGATGGCTATGTGGCACCGGCCATCTCTGCCGCCAAGGCAGCCGCCGACTTCGTGGCGCAGATCTTTGCCGAGGTGAATGCGCCCGAGACGCCCGAGCCTTCGCCGCTGCTGGCCGCGTCCGTGGACGCGCCCGAGGGCGAAGCCGAGGCGGCGCAGCCCCAGGGCCGCCCGGGCGAGGGCATGCGGCCCTACGAGGGCAAGCACTTCCTGGTGCTGGGCCTGGGCGCCTCGGGCCTGGCCATGGCGCGCTGGTGCGTGCGCTGCGGCGCGAGTGTCACCGTGGCCGACACACGCGAGGCACCGCCCCAACTGGCGGTATTGCAGCAAGAGCTGCCCGGCGTGCGCTTTGTCTCCGGCCCCTTCGACGCCAGCCTGGTCGAAGGCGCTGCCGGCGTGCATGCGGTCTACCGCTCGCCCGGCCTGAGCCCGGCGACCATCGCGCCCGTATGGACTGCGGCGCAGGCCATCGGCCTGTCCACGGGTGGCGAGCTGGGCCTGTACGCCGCGGCGCTGCAATTCCTGCGCGCTTCGCATGGCTATGCGCCGGCCGTGCTGGCCATCACCGGCACCAACGGCAAGACCACCGTCACCTCGCTCACCGGTCAACTGGTGGAGCGTGCGGGCAAGACCGTGGCCGTGGCCGGCAACATCGGCCCCACGCTGCTCGACACCCTGGCCGCGCACATCGACGCCGAGACCCTGCCCGAGGTCTGGGTGCTGGAGCTGTCCAGCTTCCAGCTCGATGGTGTGGCGGGCTTCGAGCCCACGGCCGCCACCGTGCTCAACATCACGCAGGACCACCTGGACTGGCATGGCGACATCGGCGCCTATGCGGCGGCCAAGGCGCGCATCTTTGGCGACACGGCCCTGATGGTGCTCAACCGCGAAGACCCCGTGGTCATGGACATGCTGGGCACGGCGTCTGCCGCTGCGGCCCAGGCGGCGCAGGCCGCCTCGGGCAAGCCCGCACCGGGCGCGCGCAGCAAACAGCCTGTGAAGGTACCGCTGCGGGAGCACCTGACTTTTGGCATCGACATGCCCCGGCGCCCCGGCGACTTCGGTATCGAGACCGTGGGCAGCATCCCCTGGCTGGTGCGCGCGCACGAAGCGGACGAAACCCGCAAGCGCAGCACCCGCCGCCGTGCGGTTGCGCCAGGCCAGGGCGGTGATGCCGCCACGGCCGTGCCGCTGGACGAGGACGAACTGCACATCCAACGCCTGATGCCGGCCGACGCGCTGCGCATCCGCGGCCGCCACAACGCCTCCAACGCGCTCGCGGCCCTGGCCCTGGCGTCGTCGGCCGGCTGCACGCTGTCGGCCATGCTGTTCGGCCTGCGCGAGTACCGGGGTGAGCCCCACCGCGTCGAGCCCGTTGCGCTGATCAACGGCGTGGAGTTTTTCGACGACAGCAAGGGCACCAATGTCGGCGCCACGGTGGCCGCGCTCAATGGCCTGGGCGCCGACCGGCGCATCGTGCTCATCCTGGGCGGCGACGGCAAGGGGCAGGACTTTGCCCCACTGGCCACGCCCGTGTCGCGCTACGCACGCGCGGTGGTGCTGATCGGGCGCGATGCCCCGCTGATCCGCACGGCCTTGCAGGACGCGGGCGTGCCGTTGATCGATGCAGCCACGCTGCCCGAGGCCGTGCACCAGGCCGCGCAGCGCGCGCATTCGGGCGATGCGGTGCTGATGTCGCCCGCCTGCGCCAGCTTCGACATGTTCACAGGCTACGAGCACCGCGCACGCGTGTTCTGCGAGACCGTGCTGGCCATGGCGCACGATGCCGGCCAAACCCTGGAGGGCATGTGATGGCTGCGACCGCCAAAGCCCCCGTGGGCCTGCCGCAACGCCTGGCCGGCTGGCTGGGCCGCCTCAGCGGCAAGGCCGGCGAGGTGCTGCCGGTACGCGTGGGCGGCACCGAGTACCGCCAGTCCACGACCACGCCCGCGAGCGTGCTCGGGTTCGACCAGGCCCTGCTGTGGGTGGTGGTGGGCCTGCTCGCCTGGGGGCTGGTGATGGTGTATTCGGCCTCCATCGCCATGCCGGACAACCCGCGCTTTGCCAACTACGCGCCCACGCATTTCCTCACCCGCCACATGATGTACTTGGTGGTGGGCTTCGTCGCGGCGCTGCTGGCCTTCCAGGTTCCCATGCGGACCTGGGAGCGGGCGGCACCCTGGCTCTTCGTGGCGGCACTGCTGCTGCTGGTCGCGGTACTGATCCCGGGCGTGGGCAAGGTGGTCAATGGCGCCCGGCGCTGGCTGTCCATCGGGCCGGTGAGCTTCCAGCCCTCCGAGGTCGCCAAGTTCGCCGTGCTCATCTACGCTGCCGACTACATGGTGCGCAAGATGGAGGTCAAGGAGCGCTTCTTCCGCGCTGTGCTGCCCATGGGCACCGCCGTGGCCATCGTCGGCGTGCTGCTGCTGGCCGAGCCGGACATGGGCGCCTTCATGGTGGTGGCGGTGATCGCCATGGGCATCCTGTTCCTGGGCGGCGTCAATGCCCGCATGTTCTTCCTGATCGCGGGTGTGCTGGTGGGCGCATTCGCCCTGATGATCGCCAGCTCCCCCTGGCGACGCGAGCGCGTGTTCGCCTACCTCAACCCCTTCAGCGAAGAGCATGCGATGGGCAAGGGCTACCAGCTCTCGCACTCGCTGATTGCCATCGGCCGCGGTGAGATCTTCGGCGTGGGCCTGGGTGGCAGCGTCGAAAAACTGCACTGGCTGCCCGAGGCGCACACCGACTTTCTGCTGGCCGTGATCGGCGAGGAGTTCGGCCTCCTGGGCGTGCTTGCGCTGATCGTGCTGTTCCTGTGGCTGACGCGCCGCATCATGCACATCGGCCGCCAGGCCATCGCGCTGGACCGCGTCTTCGCGGGCCTGGTGGCCCAGGGCGTGGCGATCTGGCTGGGCTTCCAGGCCTTCATCAACATGGGCGTGAACCTGGGCGCGCTGCCCACCAAGGGGCTGACCCTGCCGCTCATGAGCTTCGGCGGCTCGGCCATCCTGATGAACCTGGTGGCGATTGCGGTGGTCCTTCGCGTGGACTATGAGAACAAGCACCTGATGCGGGGGGGGCGCGTATGACGGCACCCAAGACCGCCCTCATCATGGCCGGCGGCACCGGCGGCCACATCTTCCCGGGCCTTGCCGTGGCCGAGGAGTTGCGCGCGCGCGGCTGGCGTGTGCACTGGCTGGGTGCGCCTGGCAGCATGGAGTCGCGCATCGTGCCGCCACAGGGCTTTGCGCTGGAGACCATCGACTTCTCGGGCGTGCGCGGCAAGGGGCCGGTCACGCTGGCCCTGCTGCCGCTGCGCCTGCTGCGTGCCTTCTGGCAGGCGCTGCAGGTGGTGCGCCGCGTCAAGCCCGATGTGGTGGTGGGCCTGGGCGGCTACATCACCTTCCCGGGCGGCATGATGGGCGTGCTGTGCGGCAAGCCCCTGGTGCTGCACGAGCAGAACTCCGTGGCCGGCATGGCCAACAAGGTGCTGGCCGGTGTGGCCGACCGGGTGTTCACTGCGTTTCCCGATGTATTCAAGAAGGGCCGGTGGGTGGGCAACCCCTTGCGCGCCCCGTTCACGCGCCAGGCCGAGCCGGCCGAGCGCTTTGCCGGCCGCAGCGGCCCACTGCGCCTGCTGGTCGTGGGCGGCAGCCTGGGCGCGCGGGCGCTCAACGAGATCGTGCCCCAGGCCCTGGCCCTGATTCCGGCCGCGCGCCGCCCCGTGGTGCTGCACCAGAGCGGCGCCGCCCAGATCGACGCACTGCGCGCCAACTACGCCGCCGCCGGGGTCGAGGCCGAGCTGACCCCCTTCATCGACGACACCGCCACTGCGTTTGCAGAGGCCGACATCATCGTCTGCCGTGCCGGCGCGAGCACCGTGACCGAGATCGCCGCCGTGGGCGCGGCCGCCCTGTTCGTGCCTTTCCCCTCGGCGGTCGACGACCACCAGACCACCAACGCCCGCTTTCTCGTGGAGGCCGGGGGCGGTTGGCTGGTGCAGCAGCGCGAGCTCACGGCCCAGGGCCTGGCCGTGGTGCTGAGCAACACAGAGCGCCCGGAGCTGCTGCGCCGGGCCACAGAAGCCAAGAAGATGCAAAAGACCCACGCCACCCACGAGGTGGTGACTGCCTGCGAGGAGCTTGCAACACCATGAAGCACGCCATTCGCCACATCCATTTCGTAGGCCTCGGGGGCGCCGGCATGAGCGGCATCGCCGAGGTGCTGTTCAACCTCGGTTACCGCATCTCCGGCTCGGACCTGGCCGACAGCGCCACCCTGCGCCGACTGCAGGGCCTGGGCATCAAGACCTGCCTGGGCCATGCGGCCGCGCACATCGACGGTGCCGACGCCGTAGTCACCTCCACCGCCGTCACGGCCGACAACCCCGAGGTGCTGGCCGCGCGCGACAAGCGCATCCCCGTGGTTCCGCGTGCGCTGATGCTGGCCGAGCTGATGCGCCTCAAGCAGGGCATCGCGATTGCCGGCACGCACGGCAAGACCACCACCACCAGCCTGGTAACCAGCGTGCTGGCCGAGGCGGGGCTCGACCCGACCTTCGTGATCGGCGGGCGCCTGAATAGCGCTGGCGCCAATGCCAAGCTGGGCAGCGGCGACTACATCGTGGTCGAGGCCGACGAGTCCGATGCCTCGTTCCTGAACCTGCTGCCCGTGATGGCCGTCGTGACCAACATCGATGCCGACCACATGGAGACCTACGGGCACGACTTCGGCCGGCTCAAGGGCGCCTTTGTCGACTTTCTGCACCGCATGCCGTTCTACGGCACGGCCATCCTGTGCGTGGACAGCCCGGCCGTGCGCGACATCCTGCAGAGCGTGACCTGCCCGATCACGAGCTACGGTTTCTCCGAAGATGCCCAGGTGCGTGCCGTCAACGTGCGTGCCGAAGCCGGCCAGATGCGTTTCACCGTGCAGCGGCGCAACGGCGTCACGCTGCCCGATCTGGAGATCGTGCTCAACCTCGCGGGCGAGCACAACGTGCTCAACGCGCTCTCGGCCATTGCCGTGGCGGTGGAGCTGAACATCCCCGACGAGGCCGTGCAGCGCGCGCTGGCGGGCTTCAAGGGCGTGGGCCGGCGCTTCCAGAGCTACGGCGATCTGCCTGCGAAGGAGGGCGGCCGTTTCACCGTGATCGACGACTACGGCCACCACCCGGTGGAGATGGCGGCCACGCTCGCAGCGGCGCGCGGCGCCTTCCCCGGGCGGCGCCTGGTGCTGGCCTTCCAGCCACACCGCTACAGCCGCACGCGCGACTGCTTCGAGGATTTTGTCAAGGTGATCGGCAACGCCGATGCCGTGCTGCTCACCGAGGTCTATGCCGCCGGTGAGGCGCCCGTGGTCGCGGCCGACGGCCGTTCGCTGGCCCGCGCGCTGCGCGTGGCCGGGCGCGTGGAGCCGATCTTCGTGGACGAGGTGGCCGACCTGCCCCAGGCCATTGCCGACAACGCGCGCGATGGCGATGTAGTGATGTGCATGGGCGCAGGCTCCATCGGTGCCGTGCCGGCCAAGGTGGTGGACCTGCTGCAGAACAACGACAACCCGGGCAATACCAAGGCGCTGGCCGGGAGCGCGACATGACGATGACAACGAAACTGGGTACCAACGTGGATGTGAAGGCACTGGGCAAGGTCGCGGTGCTGATGGGCGGCGCCTCCGCCGAGCGCGAGGTGTCGCTGATGTCCGGCACCGGTGTGCTGCAGGCCCTGCGCTCGCGCGGCGTCGACGCGCATGCCTTCGACCCTTCGCAGAACGACCTGGGCGAGCTGCGCCGCGATGGCTATGCGCGCTGCTTCATCGCGCTGCATGGCCGCCACGGCGAAGACGGCACCGTGCAGGGCGCGCTCGAGCTCCTGCGCATTCCCTACACCGGGCCGGGCGTGATGGCATCGAGCATTGCGGTGGACAAGATCATGACCAAGCGCATCTGGCGCGCCGAAGGCCTGCCCACGCCGGACTGGCGCCTGGTGGGCAGCGTGGCCGAGACCACGGACGCGCTGGCGGCGCTGGGCGCGCCGATGATCGTCAAGCCCTCGCGCGAGGGCTCGACCATCGGCCTGACCAAGGTGACTTCACCCGAGCAGTGTGCCCAGGCCTACGCGCTGGCTTCGCGCTACGACCCCGAGGTGCTGTGCGAGCAGTTCATCGCGGGTGAGGAGACCACCTGCCCGATTCTGGGCGAGGGCGCCGCTGCCTATGCGCTGCCGGTGATCCGCATCGTCGCGCCCGAGGGCAACTACGACTACCAGAACAAGTATTTCACCGACGTCACGCAGTACCACTGCCCGAGCGGCCTGCCCGAGGCCGAGGAGCGCGAGATCCAGCGCCTGGTGGTGGCGGCATTCCGCTCGCTCGGCTGCCGCGGTTGGGCGCGCGCGGACATCATGATCCGCGCCAGCGACCGCCAGCCCTTCCTGCTGGAGATCAACACTTCGCCCGGCATGACGGGCCACTCGCTCGTGCCCATGTCGGCGCGTGCGTCGGGCATCAGCTACGAAGACCTGTGCGTGGGGGTGCTGGCCAGCGCCACCATGGACACACCCGCCGGCAGCACCCTGGGGACCTGATGAACAACACGCTGCCCGCACCGCTGGACGTCAAGCTCATGAACATGACCGCATCGGTCCTGTTCGTGGGCTGCGCCATGCTCGTGCTGGCAGCGGGCGCGTGGTGGGTGCTGCGCTACCCGGGTTTTGCGATCGCCCGCATCGTGGTGCAGGGCGAGCTGGTGCACAACAACGCCGTCACGCTGCGCGCCAACGTGGCGCCGCACCTGGTGGGCAACTTCTTCACGGTGGACCTGCGCGCTGCGCGCGCGGCCTTCGAGCAGGTGCCCTGGGTGCGCAAGGCCTCGGTGCGGCGCGAGTTTCCGGGCAGCCTGCATGTGTCGCTGGAAGAGCACGATGCCGTGGCGTACTGGGGGCCCGAGTCGGGCTCGGCCATGGTCAATACCCAGGGCGAGGTGTTCGAGGCGAACGTGGACGATGTGGAGCAGGACGGACTGCCGCGCCTGCAGGGGCCGAGCGGCACTTCGGGCGAGGTGCTGCAGATGTATGGCCTGCTGCAGCCGGTGTTCGAGCCGCTGGGCATGGATGTGGAAGAGCTGCTGCTGACCGGCCGTGGCGGCTGGCGTGCCACGCTGGACACCGGGGCTGTGGTGGAACTGGGCGGTGGCACACCGGCCGAGCTGGTGGCACGGGCCAAGCGCTTTGCGCGCACCCTGACCCAGGTGGCCGCCCAGTACAAGCGCCGTGTGGACGCACTGGAATCGGCGGACCTGCGGCACGCGGGGGGCTATGCACTGCGGCTCAAGGGGGTGACCACGACCGAAGCGGCTGCGGCCGCTGCACCACGGAGGTAGCCACATGGATGCAACGACGATGACGCAGCGGGCAGCGCAGAACAACGAAGGGCAGTGACGGAATATGGCAAGAGAATACAAAGACGTGGTGGTCGGCCTGGACATCGGCACGGCGAAGATCATGGCCGTGGTTGCCGAAGTCCTGCCCGGCGGCGAACTCAAGCTCGCCGGCCTGGGCGTGGCCCCGAGCAATGGCTTGAAGCGAGGCGTGGTGGTGAACATCGACGCCACGGTGCAGAGCATCCAGCAGGCGCTGAAAGAAGCCGAGCTGATGGCCGACTGCAAGATCCAGCGCGTCTACACCGGCATCACGGGCAGCCACATCCGCGGCCTCAATTCCAGCGGCATGGTGGCCGTCAAGGACAAGGAGGTCACCTCGGCCGATGTGGCGCGCGTGGTGGAGACGGCCAAGGCCATCAACATCTCCTCCGACCAGCGCCTCCTGCTGGTGGAGCCGCAGGAATTCGTGATCGACGGGCAGGACGTGAAGGAGCCCATCGGCATGAGCGGCATCCGCCTGGAGGCCAAGATCCACATCGTGACCGGGGCCCAGAGCGCGGCCGAGAACATCATCAAGTGCGTGCGCCGCTGCGGCCTGGAGGTGGAGCAACTGCTGCTCAACCCGCTCGCATCGAGCCAGGCCGTGCTGACCGACGACGAGCGCGAACTCGGCGTGGTGGTGGTGGACATCGGTGCCGGAACGACGGACGTGGCCATCTTCACCGGTGGCGCGATCCGCCACACGGCCGTGATCCCGATCGCGGGCGACCTGATCACCAGCGACATCGCCATGGCGCTGCGCACGCCCACCAAGGATGCCGAGGACATCAAGGTCGAAAGCGGCTACGCCA
The DNA here is from genome assembly GCF_058783375.1 of Acidovorax sp. FW305-C-20-28. Lineage (NCBI taxonomy): Bacteria > Pseudomonadati > Pseudomonadota > Betaproteobacteria > Burkholderiales > Comamonadaceae > Acidovorax > Acidovorax sp. FW305-C-20-28. The sequence continues at coordinate 320,895 of NZ_JBYSYM010000002.1, forward strand.
AGCAGCTGCTGGCCGACCCCGAGAGCCAGGTCGAGGTGCCCGGCCTGGGTGACCGCAGCCCGCGCATGCTGAGCAAGCAGGCGCTGGCCGGCGTGATCGAGCCGCGCGTGGAGGAGATCTTCTCGCTGGTGCAGCAGGTGATCCGCGAGTCGGGCTACGAGGAAGTGCTGTCCTCGGGCATCGTGCTCACGGGCGGCAGCGCCGTCATGCCCGGCATGATCGAGCTGGGCGAGGACATCTTCCTCAAGCCCGTGCGCCGCGGCATTCCCAAATACGCCAGTGCCCTGTCCGACATGGTGGCCCAGCCCCGTGCATCGACCGTCATGGGCCTGCTCGAAGAGGCGCGCCTGGCGCGCCTGCGGGGTTTCAAGGTGGCTCAGAAGAGCGGCTCCATGAAGACGGCCTTCGGTCGCTTCAAGGACTTCATCGTGGGGAACTTCTGATGCGGCATTTCCACCACCACAGTCCTGCCCGTGCCGGCCCCCGAATGCCCGGCGGGCGATGGCGATGTACAGGACCGCCATGCCACTGCCCGCACCCAGAGACAGTTTTTCACATTTGGCCAATGCATACGAAGACAGAATCAGGAGTTCCAACATGACCATCGAAATGATCGAAGCCGAAACTTTCAACCAGGGCACCCAGATCAAGGTGATCGGCGTGGGCGGTGGCGGCAGCAACGCCGTCGAACACATGATTGCCCGCGCCGTGCAGGGCGTGGAATTCGTCTGTGCCAACACCGATGCGCAGGCGCTCACGCGCAGCTCAGCGCACAGCGTGATCCAGTTGGGTGCCAGCGGCCTGGGGGCCGGCAGCAAGCCCGACAAGGGCCGTGATGCTGCTGAAGCGGCCGTCGAGGACATCCGCGCGGCCATCGATGGCGCGCACATGCTGTTCATCACCGCCGGCATGGGCGGCGGCACGGGCACCGGTGCTGCACCCGTGATCGCGCGCATCGCCAAGGAGATGGGCATTCTCACCGTGGGCGTGGTCACCAAGCCCTTCGAATGGGAAGGCGGCCGCCGCATGGCCAATGCCGACAACGGCCTGGCGGAACTCGAAGCCAACGTCGATTCGCTGATCGTCGTGCTCAACGAGAAGCTGCTCGAAGTGCTGGGCGACGACATCACCCAGGACGAGGCCTTTGCCCATGCCAACGACGTGCTGAAGAACGCCGTGGGCGGCATTGCCGAGATCATCAACGAATACGGCCAGGTGAACGTCGACTTCGAAGACGTGCGCACCGTGATGGGTGAGCCCGGCAAGGCCATGATGGGCACGGCCACGGCCAGCGGTCCCGACCGCGCCCGCATCGCGGCCGAGCAGGCCATCGCCTGCCCGCTGCTCGAAGGCATCGACCTGTCGGGTGCCAAGGGCGTGCTGGTGCTGGTCACGGCCAGCAAGGGCAGCCTGAAGCTGTCCGAGTCGCGCCTGGCGATGAACACCATCAACGCCTACGCGTCCAAGGATGCGCATGTCATCTTCGGCGCTGCCTACGACGACACCCTCGGCGACGAGATCCGCGTGACCGTGGTGGCCACCGGCCTGTCGCGCCAGAATGCGCGCCGCCAGCCCATCTCGGTGGTGCAGGGCGGGCTGCGCACCGGCACCGACAACATGGCCTACCAGATCCCCGTGGCAGGTGCCCCGGGCGCGATGGGCAACGCCATGGGCGCGGCCGTTCCCGGCCATGCCGGCGCCGGTGGCGCCCAGGCCGACTACGGCAGCATGTCGGTGCCCAGCGTCTGGCGCACCAACCGCACGCAGGCCGCGGCCCGCGTGGACGCGCTGTCCTCGGGTGGCATGGACGACCTCGAAATCCCGGCCTTCTTGCGCAAGCAGGCAGATTGAACGCCGGGTGAAGGGGCTGCCCGACGGCTCCTGAGTCTTCTCCCAGGGGCCTTCGGGCCCCTTTTCCATGGGCCTGGGCGCGGTGGTCCTATTGCCAGCGGGGTTGGGCCTGCCCTTTTACAATCGGGGCATGCTCCAGCAACGCACCCTCAAGACCTTGACCCGCGCCGTCGGCGTGGGGCTGCACAGTGGCCAGCGGGTCGAGCTGACCCTGCGGCCGGCCCAGCCCGACACCGGCATCGTGTTCCGCCGGGTCGACCTGCCGCAGCCGGTGGATATTCCGATCCGCGCCGATGCGGTGACCGATACGCGCCTCGCATCGACCATCGGGGTGGGCAGCGCCAAGGTGCATACCGTGGAGCACCTGATGTCGGCCTGCGCCGGTCTGGGGCTGGACAACCTGTATGTGGACATCACGGCCGAAGAGGTGCCCATTCTCGATGGGTCGTCGTCGTCCTTCGTGTTCCTGCTGCAGAGCGCGGGCATCGAGCTGCAGAATGCGCCCAAGCGCTTCATCCGCATCAAGCGGCCCGTGGAAGTGCGCGAGGGCAGTGGGGCCCAGGCCAAGTGGGCGCGCCTGACGCCCTACCATGGCTACAAGCTGAGCTTCGAGATCGATTTCGACCACCCTGCGGTGGATTCCACCGGCCAGCGCGTGGAGTTCGACCTGGGGTCGGGCAACTACAGCCGCGACATCGCACGTGCGCGCACCTTCGGCTTCACGCGCGACGTGGAGATGATGCGCTCCAACGGCCTGGCCCTGGGTGGGGGGCTGGACAACGCCATCGTGATGGACGACTACAAGGTGCTCAACAGCGACGGACTGCGCTACGACGACGAGTTCGTCAAGCACAAGATCCTCGACGCCATGGGCGACCTGTACATCATCGGCCGGCCTCTGCTGGCCGCCTACAGCGCGTTCCGCTCGGGCCATGCGATGAACAACCTGCTGCTGCGCGAGCTGCTCTCGCAGCCCGATGCCTGGGAAGAAGTCACCTTCGAGGACGAGCGCCAGGCACCGCGCGGCTTCGCGCAACCTGCGCGCGCCTGGTAAGCCGGCGGCCCCATGCTGCTGTTTCGCTGGGTCGTCATGGCGCTGCTGCTGGCGGCTGCCGTGTCCTTCGCCTTCTATGCAGGCACGGGCCAGCCGCACTACAAGCGCTGGGGGCTTGTCGTGCTCAAGTGGACGGTCATCGCCGCGGTGTTCTTCTTCGCCGTGGTGATCATCGGGCGCATCTGAAACGCCGCCACAGGGCGGTGTGGCTATACTGGCGCCTGCTCCGGGGTGTGCGAAAGCGCTGAGATGCAAAGGGCCTGATGGTGGATCCGTCAGGCGGCCTGCGAACCCGACGAACTTGATCCGGTTCATACCGGCGGAAGAAGAGCCGACCTTCATGCCTGCGCGCGCACGCCTTTTTTTCGGCTGCCTGGGTGGAGCATGCCGTTCATGCGCCATGCCCTGGCGCGTGCGCGGGGCGCCAGGTCCATTCCGGAGCACATCCCTTTGCCACCGGAACCTGGAGACCTGCCCCATGAATGCACCCGATCCCCTTGCCCGCGAACAATTCGCCGAGCTGCTGGCCGCAACGCGCGAGCCCTTTCCGGCCTCGCGCAAGGCCTACCTGCCTGGCCACCTGCACACCGATCTGCGCGTGCCCGTGCGCGACATCGCGCTGACCAACGGCGAGCAGGTCAGCGTCTACGACACTTCGGGCCCCTACACCGACCCCGAGGCCGTGATCGATGTGCGCCGTGGCCTGGCCAGCGTGCGCGGCGGCTGGATCGCCGGCCGTGGCGATACCGAGGCCTACGAAGGCCGTGCGCCTCTGGCGCTCGACGACGGCCAAAAGAGCGAGGATGCCGTGCGCCTGGCCCAACTGCGCGCCGAGGCCGCGGCCCTGCAGCGCCAACCCCTGCGCGCGCGCAGTGGCGCCAACGTGACGCAGATGCACTATGCGAAGAGGGGCATCATCACGCCCGAGATGGAGTACGTGGCCCTGCGCGAGAACGGCAAGCGTGAGTGGATGGCGCAGTACCAAGCCGATGCAGGCCGTGAACGGCGCCTGGCAGGCAACCCCATGGGCGCCAGCATTCCGCGGGTCATCACGCCGGAGTTCGTGCGCGACGAGGTGGCGCGCGGGCGCGCCATCATCCCCGCCAACATCAACCACCCCGAGGTGGAGCCCATGGCCATCGGGCGCAACTTCCTCGTGAAGATCAACGCCAACATCGGCAATTCGGCCGTCACCTCCAGCATCGAGGAAGAGGTCGAAAAGCTGGTCTGGGCCATCCGCTGGGGCGCCGACAACGTGATGGACCTGTCCACCGGCAAGAACATCCACACCACGCGCGACTGGATCGTGCGCAACAGCCCCGTGCCCATCGGCACCGTGCCCATCTACCAGGCGCTGGAGAAGGTGGGGGGCATCGCCGAGGACCTGACCTGGGCGATCTTCCGCGACACGCTGATCGAGCAGGCCGAGCAGGGCGTGGACTACTTCACCATCCATGCCGGCGTGCGCCTGGCCTACATCCACCTCACGGCGGCGCGGCGCACGGGCATCGTCTCGCGGGGCGGCTCCATCATGGCCAAGTGGTGCATGGCGCACCACCGCGAAAGCTTCCTGTACGAGCACTTCGAGGACATCTGCGACATCATGAAGGCCTACGACGTGTCCTTCAGCCTGGGCGACGGCCTGCGCCCGGGCTGCGCCTCGGACGCCAACGACGAGGCCCAGTTCGCCGAGCTGCACACCCTGGGCGAGCTCACGCAGACCGCCTGGAAGCACGACGTGCAGACCATGATCGAAGGCCCGGGCCATGTGCCCATGCACATGATCCAGGCCAACATGACCGAGCAGCTCAAGACCTGCCACGAGGCGCCGTTCTACACCCTGGGCCCGCTGACCATCGACATCGCGCCGGGCTATGACCACATCGCCTCGGCCATCGGCGCGGCCATGATCGGCTGGATGGGCACGGCCATGCTGTGCTACGTGACGCCCAAGGAGCACCTGGGCCTGCCCGACCGCGACGACGTCAAGCAGGGCATCATCGCTTACAAGATCGCCGCGCACGCGGCCGACGTGGCCAAGGGCCACCCCGGTGCCCGGGCGCGCGACGACGCGCTGAGCCAGGCGCGCTTCGACTTCCGCTGGCAGGACCAGTTCAACCTCGGCCTGGACCCGGAGACGGCCCAGGAGTACCACGACGAGACCCTGCCCAAGGACAGTGCCAAGGTGGCGCATTTCTGTTCGATGTGCGGTCCCAAGTTCTGCTCCATGAAGATCACGCAGGAAGTGCGCGATTTCGCGGCCAGCAAGGGGCTGGCCGAAGGGCAGGCGCTGGTTTCCGGCATGCAGGACAAGGCGGCGGAATTCCAGCGCACCGGGGGGCAGCTGTACGTCCCCTTGACGCCGGTCAAATAAGCACGGCTACTGCCCCCGCAGTTCCGCTGCTGGGGGCGGGCAGGGCGGTACATACCCTCTGCGGCAGAGCCGCTGGGCGCGCATACAGTCGCGCCCACACAGGCGCCGAGGGGACAACTGGCCCTGTGGCACCAAAGTTGCTATGCTGTAGTTGTCAATAAATGTAAGGAAGAGCGATGAACCTGCTCAGCCGTCTTTCCATCCGTGCACGCCTCTATTTCGGCACGATCTTCTCGCTGGTTCTGCTCGTCGTGATCGGTGCCATGGGCTACCTGGCCCTGGAGCGCACCCGAAGCACCCTGGACCAGCTGTTCTCCCAGCGGGTGCAGACCCTGACCGATGTGGCCGAGTTGCGCACCACCCTGGGGGACCTGCGCCGCCTCGAAAAGGACATCATCATCAGCTTCAACAACTCCGTCGAGGTGGCGGCCTTGCGCGAGAGCTGGAAGAAGTCGCTCGTGGCACTCAACAAGGGCATGGCCGATGTGCGCCAGGTGCAGTCGGGCGATGCGGCCTTCGTGGCGGCCATCGACAAATCCCTGGCCGAGGTCAAGGAGTACGAGGCCGGCATCTCCCCCGTGTTCGAGCAGATCGAGCGCGCCCAGATCGACGGCGCCGTGGGCGGGGCCTACGCCGACCGCCTCAAGAAGCACATGGAAGCCACGGACAAGCTGCTGTCCGACCTGTCCGTGACGGCACGCACCAAAATGGACGAGGCGCGCGAAGGCGTCAACACCCTGACCACGACCATGTCCGGCCTGATCGGCATCGTGCTGGTGCTGGCCCTGGCGGTACTGATTCCGCTGACCTTCTTCAGCGTGCGTTCCATCACCCGTTCGATCTCGCAGGCCAGCGCCCTGGCCGAGCGCATTGCGGGCGGCGACCTGTCGCGCGATGTGGAGGTCAGCTCGCAGGACGAGGTGGGCCAGCTCGTGGCCTCCATGGCGCGCATGCAGGACGCCTTGCGTGGCCTGGTGCAGCAGGTGCAGGAGGCGGCCGGCAACATTTCCACGGCCAGCACCGAGATCGCCTCGGGCAACCATGACTTGAGCCACCGCACCGAGCAGACGGCCGCCAACCTCGAAGAGGCTGCCTCGTCGATGGAGCTGCTCACCAGCACCATCGGCCAGAGTGCCCAGTCCTCGCGCCAGGCCAGCGATTTCGCCTCGTCGGCCGCCGAGGTGGCCGGGCGTGGCGGCGTGGTGGTCTCGCAGGTGGTGACCACCATGGACCAGATCACCACCAGCTCGCGCAAGATCGCCGACATCACGGGCGTGATCGATGGCATTGCCTTCCAGACCAACATCCTGGCACTCAATGCCGCCGTCGAAGCGGCGCGGGCCGGCGAGCAGGGCCGGGGCTTTGCCGTGGTAGCCAGCGAGGTGCGCAGCCTGGCCCAGCGCAGCGCAGCCGCGGCCAAGGAGATCAAGGGCCTGATCGGTTCGTCGGTGGAGCGCGTGGAAGATGGCTCGCGCCTGGTGAGCCAGGCCGGTGCCACCATGGACGAGATTGTGGGCAGCGTGCGCCGTGTCTCGGACATCATCAGCGAGATCACGGCCTCGTCGGCTGAGCAGCGCGACAACGTGGGCCACATCAGCCAGTCGGTGAGCCAGCTGGACAACATGACGCAGCAGAACGCCGCGCTGGTCGAGCAATCCACGGCGGCCTCGGAGTCCCTGCGCGAACAGGCGCTGCAGCTGACCCAGGCCGTGAGCCAGTTCAAGCTGCAGCCCGGTGCCGGGGCGCCTTCGGCCCACCATCCGGGCAGGGGCGGCAGCACACCCGCACCCCAGCGCGGCATCCCTGCGCCGATGAACAACCCACCGCTGGTGAAGAAGGTGACGGCCGGCAGCCGGCCGGCGCTGCAGATCCGCTGACCGTTGATCCACACCATGAAAAAGGGCCGCTTGCGCGGCCCTTTTCCTTGTGGCGCCCAGGGGCGTCGTGCGCTCAGTCGCGCGTCACCCGCAGCACTTCCTCGCGGCTGGTGATGCCGGCCGCGATCAGGCGCTCGCCGTCCTCGCGCATCAGTGCCATGCCGCCCGCCAGCGCGGTGGTTCGGATATCGGCTTCGGCGGCCTGGTTGTGGATCTGGGCGCGGATGGCATCGTTGGTCACCAGCAGCTCGAACAGGCCGGTGCGGCCCGTGTAGCCGGTCTGGCTGCAATGCTCGCAACCCGCGCCCTGGCAGTGGCTGCAGTACTTGCGCACCAGGCGCTGCGCGAGCACGCCCAGCAGCGACGACGACAGCAGAAAGGGCTCCACCCCCATGTCGGTCAGGCGCGTCACGGCACTGGCCGCATCGTTGGTGTGCAGCGTGGCCAGCACCAGGTGGCCCGTGAGCGAGGCCTGGATGGCGATCTGCGCGGTCTCGAAGTCGCGGATTTCGCCGATCATGATGATGTCCGGGTCCTGGCGCAGGATGGCGCGCAGGGCCTTGGCGAAGGTCAGCTCGATCTTGCTGTTGACCTGGGTCTGGCCCACGCCGGGCAGCTCGTACTCGATGGGGTCTTCCACCGTCATGATGTTGTTGCGCGTGGCATCGAGCCGGCCCAGCGCCGCATACAGCGTGGTCGTCTTGCCCGAGCCCGTGGGCCCGGTCACGAGGATGATGCCGTGCGGCTGCCCGATCAGGCCTTCGAAGCGCTGCAGCGTCTCGCCCTGCATGCCCACGGCCTCCAGGCTGAGCTTGCTCTCGCTCTTGTCCAAGAGGCGCAGCACGGCGCGCTCGCCATGGGCGCTGGGCAGGGTGGAGACGCGCACGTCGATGGCGCGCGTGCCCAGGCGCAGGCTGATGCGCCCGTCCTGCGGCAGGCGCTTTTCGGAGATATCGAGGTCGGCCATGATCTTCAGGCGCGAGATCAGGGCTGCGTGCAGCGCGCGGTTGGGCTGCACCACCTCGCGCAGCGAGCCGTCCACGCGAAAGCGCACGCTCGAATGGCGTTCGTAGGGCTCGATGTGGATGTCGCTCGCACCATCGCGCGCGGCCTGCGTGAGCAGCGCGTTGAGCATGCGGATGATGGGTGCGTCGTCGGCTGTTTCCAGCAGGTCTTCCACGGCGGGCAGGTCCTGCATCATGCGCGACAGGTCGGCATCGGACTCGACCTCGCTGACCACGGTGGCCGCGCTCGATTCGCCCTGGGCATAGGCGGCGCTGATGCGCTGCGCCAGGGCCGGAGCCTCCAGCGATTGCAGGTGGCGGACCTTGTGCTTGCGCATCACTTCCGACAGCGCGGTCACATCGGGCGCAGGGCCGTGCCACAGCACGAGCTGCTGGCCATCGTCCTCCAGCAGCAGCTGGGAGGTGCGGGCAAAGGCGTAGGGCAGGGGGTGGCGCATGGGGCGATCGGTCCTCAGAGCGTCTGGCGCGTCACCGTGGCGCCGGGTGCCAGCTGGCGCACCATGGCGGCCGCCGCTTCGGCCGAAGCCTCGTTCTGGTAGGGACCGACGCGCACGCTGGTGCGCGGGCCCTGGTTGGTGTCCACCGGCTGCTCGGCGATGGGCAGCGCCGAGGTGCGCAGCTTGTCCAGGGCCGCACGTGAGGCGGCATCGTCGCCGAACAGGCCGGCACGCACATAGTAGGTCGACGGGGCGGTGGCGGCCGCGGCCACCGGGGCGCTGCCCGCACGCGCGGGGGCTTCACTGATGGGCACGCCCGAAGGCGTCGGGCGCGGGGCCGGGGCGCCGGGGGCCGTGAGGTCCTGCATGGGGGCAGGAGGGGCCACAGCGGGTTGTGCGCGCGTGGCCGGGTCGGCGCGCTGGGGCAGCTCCGGCAGCACGGGGGCGCCCGATACCGAGCGCAGCGGCAGGCTCGATGCGGGTTGCGTCACCTGCTGCAGGCCACGGATCGCGTCGTACCGGTCCACCATCAGGGCATCGCTGGTGGCAGCATCGCGCACCACCACGGGGCGCAGGAAGACCATCAGGTTGGTCTTGTTGCGCTGGCGCTTTTCGCTGCGGAACAGGCCGCCCACCACCGGCAGGTCACCCATCACCGGCACCTTGTCCTCGCCCTGCGAGTAGCTGTCTTCGAGCAGGCCACCCAGCACGATGATGCTGCCATCGTCCACCACCACGTTCGACTCGATCGAGCGCTTGCTCGTGGTCGGGCCGTTCACGGAGCTCAGGGTGTTTTCGTTGATCTTGGAGACTTCCTGGTAGATCGACATCTTCACGGTGCCGTTCTCGCTGATCTGCGGGCGTACCTTGAGCATCAGGCCCACATCCTTGCGCTCCACCGTGGTGAAGGGGTTCACCGTGTTGCTGCCGCCGGTGTTGGCGTACGAGCCGGTCGGGAAGGGCACGTTGTTGCCGATCACGATGCGCGCTTCCTCGTTGTCCAGCGTCATCAGGTTGGGGGTGGACAGCACATTGGCATCGCCGCTGTTCTGCAGGAAGTTGGCCAGGGCGCCCAGGTAGTACTGGCCATTGATGCGCGGCGCCAGCGCCAGGTTCAGCCCGTTGCTCAGGCCCCCTCCGTTGCCCGTGGGGAGCAGGCCGGTGTAGTTGCCGGCGGCCACGTTGGCGGCAGCGCTCAGGATATTGATGCCTCCACCCTGGGTGGAGTTGGTGCCGATGACGCCGACCGTGCCATCGCCCTTCTTGCCGATGGCGCCTTGCCACTGAATGCCGAACTCCGCCAGCTTGCTGGCCGAGACTTCCACGATCAGGCTTTCCACCAGCACCTGGGCGCGGCGGCCGTCGAGCTTGTCGATGACGGCACGCAACTGGCGGAACAGCGGCTCCGGTGCGGTGATGATCAGCGAGTTGGTCGTGGGGTCGGCCTGGATCAGGCCCCCGGTGGAGGGCTGGTTGCTGTTGCTGCTGCCCATGCCCGAGCCGGAGCCCATGCCGGAGCTGCTGCCCAGCCCGCCAAGGCTGCTGTTGCTGCTGTTGGAGCTTCCACTCAGGCCACCACTGTTGCTGCCGCCACCCGACAGCGAAGGGGACGAGGTGCCGCCGGAAATCGCCGGCGTGCTGGCGCTGGCGCCGCCCGTGGTGTTGCCCCCCATGCTGGCCATGGCAGCGCGCAAGGTCACCGCGAGCTTGGTGGCATCGGCGTTCTTGAGGTAGACCACATGGATGTTGCCCATGGAGGCACTGCTGCCCGGTACCGGCGGCTGGTCGAGCTTGTCCACCAGCGCGCGCACCATGGCCACGCGCGCCGGGTTGGCGGCGCGCAGGATCAGCGAGTTGCTGCGAGGCTCGGCCAGCAGCGTGGTCTTGAACGAGGTGTCCGCCTGGCCCTGCGCGGCGGCCGGCGCGGCGCCGCTGCCGCCGTCGATGAGGCGCGCCACCAGGGGCGCGAGATCGGCCGCGAGGGCATTGCGCAGCGGGATGATCTCCACGTCGCTGGCGTTGGAGACGTCCATGGCCGCGATGATGCGGCCAAGGCGCTGCAGGTTGTCTGCGTAGTCGGTGATCACCAGCGAGTTGTTGCCGGGGTTCACGTTGATGGTGTTGTTGGGGCTGATCAGGGGACGCAGCACCGGCACCAGGTTGCCCGCGTTTTCGTAGTTGAGCTTGAAGATCTGCGTCACGATCTGCCCGCCGCCGGGCGTGCCGCGTGCCGAGCCCGACTCGCTCACGCCCACGCTGCCGCCCTGCAGCTTGGCATCGGCCTCGGGCACCACCTTGTACAGGCCGGCCGATTCGACCACCGTGAAGCCCTGCAGGCGCAGCGCCGCCAGGAACTGCTGGAAGGCCGCCGAGGGGGGCACGGCGCGCTCGGTGATCAGCGTGAGCTGGCCCTTGACGCGCGGGTCCACCACCACGTTGCGCCCGGTGATGGTGGCCATGGTGCGGGCCACGGCCTCGATTTCGGCATTGGCGAAGTTCAGCGTGACGGGTTCATTGCCGCGCACACTGCTGGTGCCCGTGCCCACCGCCGTCTGCGCCAGGGCCAGCGGGCTGCTCGTGAGCAGCATGGCGGCCAGGGTGATCGAGGTGACGGCGAATTGCAGGTGCGGCGAAAGGGAGGAAGTGGAATGCGTCATAGGGTCAACCCACGTTGATGAGGGAGCGCGCGCCGTTGCGCCGTCCGATGATGTTCAGAAGATTGGTGAGCGCCGCTTCGCGGTCGGGCGCCGCACTGGCCTCGCCCGCGAAGCGCAGGCGCTGGCCCACCCATTGGCCGGTGCCGCTCAATTGCAGGTGGCCGCCCAGGGTGCTCAAGGTCAGGATGGGGACTTCGCCGCCCTGTACCGCCAGGCGGTAGCTGCCCATGGGGCGCAGGGTGGACAGGCGCGACGACATGTCCAGCGCATCGAGCTGGATCTTGCCCTCCAGCACCATGCGGCCGGCCTGCCAGGCCGCCTGCAGCCCCTGGGTCTGCAGCACCAGCTGGCCCTGCGGCTGCAGCGTGTTCCAGGGGGTCCCCAGGCCCGAGAGCAGCGCGGCGGGCCAGCGGCTCTGGCCGTCGCCCACCACCACGCGCAGCTGCGAGAAGCCCAGCGCCAGCCGTGCCTGCAGTGGCTGCACGGTGCAGCAGGGGGCTTGTATCTGTGCGTGCGCGCCGGTCAGGGTGGGGCGCAGTGTCCATTGCAGGCGCCCAGGCAGAGCCGTGCGGTCCTGGCTGGCGGTGCCGCCGGTCAGCACCAGCTGGGCCGAGCCGTTCCAGACCGTGCCACGTGCTTCGGACAGCAGCAGCTGTCCGCCCGTGGCGCGGGCCAGGCCCTGGGCCAGCCACTGCGCCGGGGCAAAGACCACCAGGGCAGGCAGCAGGCCTGCCAGGGCGCCGCCCACGGCCCAGCCCCAGGGCGAGCGCGGTACGGCGCCGGTGGCGCGGGAGGAGGAGCGGGGGTTGCGGGTGGCGGACACGGGGCGTTTCGTGCGGTTCACCGGGTGGGCAGGGTCAGCACCAGCGTGCCGTCCCAGCGCGGAGCACCACCGGGCGCCGCGCCTGCCGGCGCGGCTGCAATCGGTGCAGGGTTGGCGCCCGCGGCCGGCATGGCTCCGGGGATCGGGGGCACCAGCGGGCCTGCGGGGGGGACGCCGGGACCGGGTGGCACCATGGCGGGCAGCGTGGCGGGCTGGCCCGGGCGGGTGCCGCTGTTGCCCGCTGCGGCAGGTGCGGCCGGGGCGGTCGGGGCAGTGGCGCGGGTCAGGCGGGCCTCGATGGGCACGGCCCGGGCATTGCTGCGTGCCAGCGCCAGCCACTGCGCCAGGGCATCGGCCGAGGCGGCCTTGAGCGTCACGGTGGCGCGGTCTCCTGCCACGTTGAGCTGGGCGGCCGTGCCCAGGCGCTGGGTCAGGCCGTTGCGCAGGGCGCCGGTGGCGTCGCCTGTGCTGCTTTGCGGCACGGCCTGCAATTGCTGGGCTTCGGCCTGCAGGCCGCGCATGCGCTGCAGCTGGGTGTCCAGTTCGGCATGGCGCTTGGGGGCCGTGCGCAAGGTCTGCAGTGCGGGGGAAATGGCCACCCACCACACCAGGGCCAGGCCCACGATCGCGGTCGCGCCGAGCACGAGGTTCTGCTCGCGCGGGGCCATGGCCTGCCATTGGGCCTTCAGGGGAGCGAACTGGCTCATGGGGCGGTCTCCGCACGCAGCACCAGGCTGCCATCGTCCAGGCGGCCGGTATAGCCGGCAGCCCTCAATCGGGTGGTGAGCACAGGTTCCTCTGGGGGGGCCAGCTGCAGGCCGCGCAGGCGCAGCTCGCCGGTGGTGAATTCGAGGCCCGAAGGGATGCGGCCATCGGGCAGCGCGCTGCCGGCAGCGGCCATCATGGGCTCCAGGTCGCGCGGCGAAAAGCTGCCCGATGCCTGGCGCAGCAGCGCCATTTCGCGCTCCATCTGTTCCAGCGGCGCGACCACGGCCTGCACCTGCGGGAAGGTCTGCGTGAGGGTGCTGCGCAGGCTGGCCTGCTTGGCGGCCAGTGCCTGGCGCTCCTGCCAGGCCCAGACGTTCAGGCCCGCCAGGTGCGCCAACACGAGCACGCCGAGCGCCCAGCGCGCTGCGCGCCACTGGGGGGCGTACAGCAGGGCGCTCAGCGCGCCGCCGGCCTTGCGCAGGGCTCGCGAGCGGCTGTTGCTGGAGAGCTCGAACTGCGCCAGGTCCCAGTCGCTGCGGGCCGCGTCCATGGCCCGGGCGCTGGCCGTGTGCAGGCTCACCGGGTGGCCCAGCGCGTGTTCGGCGAGCTCCGCCACCGCCGGGTCGGCGCGCAAGGGGGTTGGTGGGGCGGCGCCACCGGCAGCGCTGCCAAAGCCCGCCAGGGCCAGCGTGGCCGGCGTCAGGGGCAGTACCGAGATGCCTTCATCGGCACCCAGGCCGCACAGGATCAGTTGGGGGGCATCGGCCGAGCCGATGGCCGAGACCTCGGGCCCGCCACTGGCCGTGGGGCCGGGCGCGAACTCGGGCACCACACGGGCCACGCGCCGGCCGGCGGCTTCCAGGGCCTGCAGGTGGGCACGCAGCCAGGCGCGGTCGCACACGGCCACCCATACCGGCACACCGGCCTGGGCGCCCGGTTGCAGCGCAAAGTGCAGTTGGGCCGGATCGTCGAGCAGGCGGTCTTCGAGCAAGCCCTCCAGCACCGAGCGCAGGCGCGGTGTCTGCTGGCCGGGCCCCAGGGGCAGACCGGGCGGCAACTGCACCTTCTGCCACGAGAGCGCCTCGACCGGCACCACGGCAACCACCTCGCCGGGGCGGGCGGTTTCGGGCAGCAGGGCCGCTTCGGTGAGCGCATGGCGCTGGGCGGTGTGCCCATCCGCCGTCAGCGTATAGCCGTACTGGGTCGATATCCCCGGAGGGGCGGGCGGCAGGGAGAGTATCAGCGTGCTCATGGGCGGGTAGTGCGGATCATTTTAGGCGGTGGCTCCTGTACTGCGTGCATTCAGCGCAGTGTCTGTTGCGCCGGAGCGGCAGTTGTGTCCCGGTCGAAGGCGCCGCGTTCCCGCCACAGCGTCGTCACTTCCAGGCCCAGCTTGCGCACCAGGGAGCGCTCGTCCACGGTGGTGTTGTCCATGCGCAGGCGGCCGCGCACCTCGAAATAGGCCGAGGCGATGGCCAGGTCGTTGGTGTCAAACGGCACCCGGCCCAGTACCTCGACCACTTCGGCCATCGAGCGGAAATGCTTGGACTCGCGGGCCTGCACGAGCTTCTGGGCACCGGCCATGTCCACCCCGTCGATGGCGGCCCAGACCACGTCGATGCCCGCCGTGTTGAGGTTGACCGGGGTGCGCACGGGCAGGATGGTGACATGCGGCAGCAGCGCGGTGACGGTCGGCTGCGAAAGGCCGAGCCAGCCCAGCTGGGACACCGTCTGCGGCATCAGCGGTGCGTTGCCATCGCCCCCGGTGCGGGCCTGGGCCTTGCGCAGGTTCTCCACCAGCAGTGCCAGCTCCTGCGACGGCAGGCCCAGCCGCTCGAACAGCCGGGTGAACTGCTTGAGGGCCCCGGCCTGCACCTGCCCGCCTTCGGCCAGGCTGGTGATGTTCAGGCGCGACTGCAGGTCCGTGATCTGGCCCGAGAGAAAGGCATCGGTGGTGTCGGTGCTGGCGTCCTCGACCTGGGCCACGCCGCGCTCGGCCGCGAGAAAGCTGGACAGGCGGGCCTCCTGCAGGGGCACGGCCCAGGGTTCTGCCAGGTGGTCGGCGCCCCCGGCGCGACCGTCTTCGCGCAGGATCAGGCGCGACCAGTCCAGTGCCCCCACGAGTATCCAGGCGGCCTGCACGCGGTCGCGCTCGGCGGTCTCGACCTCGATGGCGCGCCACTGCTGCCACAGCGAGGCCGCGGCGAACGTGGCCACCAGCGTCACGGTCAGCATGGCTGCGAGCAGCGCCGCTCCGCGCTGGGGCCGGGCAGGGCGTTGCCGGCGAGGGAGTGTGCGGCGCATCAGGTGCGCCCTCCGCCCAGGGTCGGGTTGGCCCAGTCGCGCACGATGGCGCCGGTCAGTGCCTGGCCCGATGCCAGGGTGATCTGCAGCCGCACCCCGTCGGGGAGTCCGGCGGCCGGGGTGCCCGGGGCCTGATCCGCACTCGACAAGGGGTTGGACCAGGTGCCGCCGCGGAAATAGAACAGCTGCCAGTTGCTGATGGGCACCAGGCTGATCTCATAGCGCCGGGCCTGCTCGTCGGGGGTGCGCGCCCACTGGGCGGCCAACTGCCAGGCCTGCTGCCAGTCGCTGCGGTTGCGCACGGGCGGGGACTGCCAGCGCACCCACTGGCCACCGCCTTCCACGCCGGGCATCTCGCGCCGGGTCCAGGCCACGACCAGGGCGCCTTCGTCGGGTACGGCCGTGGTACGGCGTGTGATGCGCAGCACCTGGCCGTCCCAGTCCAGCGGGGTGGTGTTGGCCAGCGGCAGGATGGCGTCGAGGTCGGCGTTCCATTGCGCCAGGGCCGACTGGATCACCAGCATGCTGTCGGCGCGCTGGCGTGTCTGCTCCTGTGCGCGCACCATGCCATCGATGCCGCGCCAGCTCATGATGGCCAGGATGGACAGCAGCGCAATCGCGACCAGCAGTTCGATCAGCGTGAAGCCGCCCTCGGCACCCGGTGGGGTGCGGCGGGGGCGTTCAAAGGAAGCATGCATGGTGGGGGAAGTTCCGGAGCCCATGGTCAGTAGCGCCCCAGGATGGTCGAGATACGCAGGATGGAGTTTTCCCCGTCGAGCACCTGTGCATCCACGCGCCGAAAGCTCGGGTTGGGCGTGGGTCGCACGGTCACGCGCACATCCAGTCGCCGGCCCGCCTGCTCGCAAGGCTGGGTACTGTCGCCGACGCTGGGCATCTGGCGCGAGAGGCGCATGCGCACCAGCTCGTTCTCGGCGCACAACTGCGCGAGCACGATGTCGGACTGGCGCAGCGCATTGCGCGTGAGGGCACTGGTGGATTGCAGCCCGGCCATCAGCGCGATGGCCACGATGCTCAGCGCCACCAACACCTCCACCAGCGTGAAGCCGCGCTGGCGGGCCGAACGAAGGGGGCTCATTGAACCGACTCCACGCTGAAGGGCCGCAGCCCGTCCGTGACCACGCGCAGCGCCTGGTCGGGATGGTCCCGGTGCGTGAGTTGCACCTGCTGTGCGCCGATCACCGGCTCGGGACCAAGCAGCAGGATGGCATTGCCGCGCACCTGCGTGCCCTCCGCCAGCCACTGGTGCGGCAACGCCTCGGCCGGCAGCCCCTCGAAACGAAAGCCCTGCGGTCCGCCACGCCAGCGCACCGGCACGCCATTGGCCCGCGACTGCGCCCGCCCCGCTTCGAGCAAGGCCGCCAGCCGCGCCGCCTCGCGCTCGAGCTGCGTCTGCCCGTTGTCGCGCAGCGACAACGCAATGCCCGCCGTCGCGAGCGCCATGATGCTGATGACCACCAGCAATTCGAGCATGGTGAACCCACGCGAGCGACGGCGTGTCATGCGTGGTTGGCAAGCAGGGCGCACAGCGCTTGCAGTGCTATCGCGAACGTCAAGGGTGTGCATGGGGTACCGATGAAACGGTCACGGCGCCAACAGAAGGCGGCCGGCCGCAGCGCCGGGCCGCCCCAAGCAAGGCCAGCCCCCTCGGGGGGGCAGGGAGCGACACGCAGTGCGCGACCGTGGGGGCTCCGGCCTTGCGCCGGGCCGCCCCAAGCAAGGCCCGGCCCCCTCGGGGGGCAGGGAGCGACACGCCAGTGCGCGACCGTGGGGCTCCGGCCTTGCGCCGGGCCGCCCCAAGCAAGGCCCGGCCCCCTCGGGGGGCAGGGAGCGACACGCAGTGCGCGACCGTGGGGGCTTCGGTCACTGCCAGCTGCCGATATCGGCATCCTTGCCTTCGCCGCCCGACTGGCCATCGGCACCGAACGACATCACGTCGATCTCGCCCTTGATGCCGGGGTTCAGGTACTGGTAGGGACGGCCCCAGGGGTCGTTGTTGAGTTTTTCGAGGTACAGCTTCCAGTTGCCGGGGATGGGGCCGGCCGTGGGTTTGGCGACCAGTGCCTGCAGGCCTTGCTCGGGAGTGGGGTAACGCTGGTTGTCCAGGCGGTACAGCTTGAGCGCCTGCATGATGTTGGTGATGTCCGTCTTGGCGGCGGTGCTGCGCGCGTCGTCGGCGCGGTCGAGCACGTTGGGCACGATCAGCGCGGCCAGCACGCCGATGATGACCACCACCACCATCAGCTCGATCAGGGTGAAACCCCGGGCCAGGCTGCGGCGTGCACCGCGCAGGGCAGGGGAGGAGGGCAGGAAAGAGAGGGTGTTCACGGCAGGCGGTCTCGCTAGGGTCGTATCGGGTGAATCATAATCTCCGCATGGTGACCAATTCATACAGCAAATGGGGCGTGCGCCTGGGGACTCTGGCGCTCTGGGCCGCCGCAGGCGCCAGCGTGGTCTATTGGGGCCTGCGCCTGTCGAACCGGCCCGTGGCGCAAACCGTCCCGGCCGTGGCGTCCATGGCGGCCGTGCCCGATGCCCAGGCGGTGGCGCGCGCACTGGGGGCCTTGCCCGCCGGTGCCGTGGTGGCCGTGGCCGCGCCGGTGGCGTCCATGGCCAGCCGGTTCGCCTTGATTGGCGTGCTCTCCGGGCGCCACAGTGGCGGCGGTGCGGCGCTGATCGCGGTGGACGGCAAGCCCGCCAAGCCGTTCCGCGTGGGGACCGTGGTGGATGCCGGCATGGTGCTGCAGTCGCTGAGCCCCCGCCAGGCCCAGTTGGGTGCCGATCTGGGCGGGCCCGCCATGCTCACGCTGGACATGCCGCGCAAGAACTGACGGCTTCTTGGCTCGGACGAAGGCGCCGGACCGCGGAATCCGGCGCTTGCACCGCTTGCTTCTCTTTACCGTGCCCCCTGTTGGCTTTTTGCCAACGGCAGAAAGCAAAGGCTCAGGGCAGGTCCACGGTTTCCCATTCGCCCCATGCCGGGGCCTGCACAGGCCATTGGTCTGCCCGTGGCAGGGCCTGGCCCGCGTGGCCCTGGAGCCAGTCCACGCAGCGCGCCACGCCCGCATGGGTGAGCCACACCGCCTGCGCCAGACCGGCTGCCTGCGCTGCCGCCCGCGTGTCCTGCAGGGCCTGGGCCACGCGCACCAGCATGTCGGCCAGGGACTCGCCGCCGCCCGGATGGTGGTGGGCGAAGTCGGCGGTCCAGGCATCGATGTCGGCCTTGGCGAGGCTGCTCCAGGCTTGGCCCTCCCAGGCGCCGAAATCCATTTCGCGCAGGCGGGTGTCGGGCCGGGACTTCCAGTCGGGGCGGGTGGACTGTACGGCCTGGGCGAGCTGCACGCACCGTTGCAGCGGCGAGTGCCAGACCAGCGCCGGGCCGGGAAGGGCCTGGGCCAGGCGCTGTGCGCATGCCAAGGTCGGGCCGCTCTGGGCGGGCAGGTCCAGCGCGCCGTAGCAGGTGCCCGGTGCCACCACCGGTGGCGCATGGCGCACCAGCCAGAGCTGCACGGCGGGGGCTCAGCCATGCCCCAGGGCCAGTGCGGCGCCCAGGTAAAAGCCGATCTCGGCGATCTGCTGCGTGGCACCCAGGCAGTCGCCTGTGAAGCCTTGCAGGCGCCGGGCGAACCAGCGGGCCATCCAGGCGGCGCCCAGGGCGCTCAGCGTGCAGGCGGCCAGCGTGGTGGTGGGCGAGCTCCAATGCCAGGCCAGAGCCAGCGGCGCGACGCACCAGGCCATGGCCACCCCGAGTGCCGCCCCCGTGATCTGGTCGGCCAGTGGCTTGCTTTTGGAGCGCGCGGTGTCGCCCACATGCGGCAGGCGGCGCACGATGAACAGCGGCCACAGGCGCGACAGCACATGCCCGCCGACCAGGGCCGCGAGCGCCGCGGCCAGGCTGTGCGCACCGAGTGCGGCCAGCAGGCTCACCTTGGCCAGCAGGGCCAGCACCAGGGTCATGGCGCCGAAGGCCCCGACGCGTGAATCCTTCATGATGTCCAGCGCCCGTTCGCGCTCGTAGCTGCCGCCCAGGCCGTCGGCGACGTCGGCCAGGCCATCTTCATGGAAGCCCCCGGTCAGCAGCACCGTGGCCACGGTGCAGAACACCGCCGCCACGAGCGGGCCCAGCGGGTTGGGGGCCAGGGCCAGGTACAGGGCCGCATACACCCCGGCGGCCACCGCTGCTGCGAGCCAGCCCACGCCCGGCAGGTGGGCGGCGCTGGCGCGCAGCATGGCGGGGCTGAAGCCCACCCAATCCGCCAGCCGCCCCGTGACAGGGAGGCGGGTGAAGAACTGCACGGCCAGCAGGTAGTGGCGCAGGGCTTGCATGGGGCGGCGCGTGGGCCTCTCGGCCCTTACTTGGCGCGCAGGAACAGGCGGTAGGCCGGGTTCAGCGTTTCTTCCACATAGGGGTAGCCCAGGGTGGAGAGGAAGGCGTCGAACGTGGCCGAGTCCTCGGGCGGCACCTGCATGCCCACGAGGATGCGGCCGTAGTCGGCACCCTGGTTGCGGTAGTGGAACAGGCTGATGTTCCAGGTCGGTTGCATCAGGCTCAGGAACTTGAGCAGCGCGCCGGGCCGCTCGGGGAACACGAAGCGCAGCAGGCGCTCGTCCTGTGCCAGGGCCGAGTGCCCACCCACCAGGTGGCGCAGGTGCTCCTTGGCCATTTCGTCGTGCGTGAGGTCGAGCGCCCCGAAGCCGTGCTCCGTGAAGATCTGCGCGAGCTTCTGCGATTCGCCCTTGCCCTGGGCCGTGAGGCCCACGAAGACATGGGCCTCGGCAGAGTCGCTGATGCGGTAGATGAACTCGGTGACATTGCGCGGGCCGCCGGGCAGGGCGCCCACCACCTCGCAGAAGCGCCGGAAGCTGCCACGCTCCTCGGGAATGGTCACGGCCAGCAGGGCCTCGCGCTCCTCGCCCACCTCGGCGCGCTCGGCGACGAAACGCAGGCGGTCAAAATTCATGTTGGCACCGCAGAGGATGGCGGCGTAGGTCTCGCCCTCGGTCTGGTGCGTTTCCACGTACTGCTTGATGGCGGCCACGGCCAGCGCGCCCGAGGGCTCGACGATGCTGCGCGTGTCCACGAACACGTCCTTGATCGCGGCGCACACGGCGTCGGTGTCCACGGTGATGAATTCGTCCACCAGGCCGCTGGCGATGCGGAAGGTCTCCTCACCCACCAGCTTGACGGCCGTGCCGTCGGAGAACAGGCCCACGTCGGGCAGGGTGACACGCTGGTGTGCGCGCACGGACTGCGCCATCGCGTCCGAGTCGTTCATCTGCACGCCGATGACCTTGATCTCCGGGCGCACGGCCTTGATGTAGTTGGCCACCCCGCTGACCAGGCCGCCACCGCCGATGGCCACGAACACGGCGTCGAGCCGGGTGCTGCCCAGGCGCTGCAACTGGCGCAGGATTTCCATGGCGATGGTGCCCTGGCCGGCGATCACGTCCGGGTCATCGAAGGGGTGCACGAAGGTCAGGCCTTCCTTGGCCTGCAGCTCGGCCGCTTGCTGGTAGGCGTCGGAATAGCTCTCGCCGTGCAGCACCACCTCACCGCCGAGCGTGCGCACGGCATCCACCTTGACCTGGGGCGTGGTGGTGGGCATCACGATCACGGCGCGTGCGCCGAGCTTGCTGGCGCTCATGGCCACGCCCTGGGCATGGTTGCCGGCCGAGGCGCAGATCACGCCGCGCTGCAACTGGCCCGGGGTGAGGTGTGCCATCTTGTTGTAGGCGCCCCGGAGCTTGAAGCTGAACACGGCCTGCTGGTCTTCGCGCTTGAGCAGCACCTTGTTGTTCAAGCGCCGGCTCAGCGCGCGTGCGGGTTCCAGGTCCGACTCGATCGCCACGTCGTACACGCGGGCGGTGAGGATCTTCTTGAGGTAATCGGCGGGGGTCAGGTCGTGGGTCATGGCAAGGGGCTGGCTGTGGCGCGCGCCGCCCGTGCAGGCGGGCGGGGCACACATCATAGGTGTTCGTCCTTGCCGCCTGGGTGCAGGCGGTGCCGAGTGCCCCGTCCGGGCAAAAAAAAGCCCCAGGCCGCAAAGCCCGGGGCTGAATCCATCCTTTGAGGAGATGGAGGAGACAATCGGCGCGTTGGAGGTGGTGGAGATTCTCCAGCACCTGTCCCTTTTCGATAAAAGGGCAACGCATGGGTGAATATTAGCGCAACGGATGCTGCGATGCAGCAAAATTCACCGACTTTTTTGGAGTGGCCCGTCCATTTCGTGAAAAAAGCCACGTTTTTTTGATGAATCACCGAGGAGAGAACACATGGAATGCACAGTCAGCTGGACCGGCGGCGCCGGAACCCGCTCGGGAATGGGGTTTGTGGCAGAAACCGGCAGCGGCCATGTTCTGACCATGGACGGCGCACCCGACAGCGCCAACCCGGCCAATGGCGGGCAGAACCTGGCGCCCCGCCCCATGGAGACCGTGCTGGCCGGCACGGGGGGCTGCACGGCCTATGACGTGGTGCTGATCTTGAAGCGCGGGCGCCACGATGTGCGCGGCTGCAGCGTCAAGCTCACCTCCGAGCGCGCCGAGGTCGACCCCAAGGTGTTCACCAAGATCCATATGCAGTTCACCGTGACCGGCAAGGGCATCCCCGCCGCCGCCGTGGAGCGCGCCATCGCCATGAGCCACGACAAATACTGCTCGGCCAGCATCATGCTGGCCAAGACCGCCGAGATCACCACCGGTTTCGAGATCGTGGAGGCCTGATCGGGCCGGATTTGCATCGCGCGATCCTTGAAACTGGCGCGCTCAAGGCCAGCGCTCCCGTGCAAGGGCTGCCCGCCGCACTGGGGGTGTCCCCCTTTGGGGGGGGCGCCGAAGGCGACTCAGGGGGCTACACGTGATGTGCCGTGCTCGTCATCACCTTGGCTGCGGCCCGCATCAGCGCCTGGACCGGCGGCGGCAGGCGCGTGGCGCCTTCGGCCAGCGCCTGTGCCGCATGGCGCTCTTCATCGTCCTTCATGCGCGCCACCACGGCGCGCGAAGCCTGGTCTTCCGCCGGCAGACGCTCCAGGTGGCCCGCCAGGTGGGCGGCCACCTGGTTTTCGGTTTCCGCAACGAAGCCCAGGCTGACCCGGTCGCTGACCTTGGCCGCCACCAGGCCCAGGGCAAACGCGCCGGCAAACCACAAGGGGTTGAGCACACTGGGGCGGGCGCCCAAGGCGTCCAGGCGCTCCCGGGTCCAGGCCAGGTGATCGGTTTCCTCGCGTGCGGCTTCCAGCAGATGGTCGCGCAGGCGATCGTCGCGCGTGACCGCCGCCTGGGCGGTGTAAAGCGCCTGCGCGCAGACTTCGCCCACGTGGTTGACGCGCATCAGGGATCCCGCCAGTTTCCGCTGCACGGGGGTCATGGTGCCCTCCTCATGGCCGGTGGCAGGGGAGGCTTCCGAGGCGCGCGGCGTGGCGAAAAGGGTGCGCAAGGCGTTGTCGGCGGCAGTCAAGAAGGCGTCCATGGCGTACAGGGGTTGGGGATGGATGTGGAAACAGGTGTTGCAAGTAGACACAAGTGACCCGGGGTCAAAAAGTGGCTGAAAGGCACTTTGCTGGTGCACCGGTGGAGGATTTTGCCGGGGTGCACTGAAATGTTGCAACACTGCAACGAAATCTCCCTTTCGGGTCGATTGTGGGTGAATTCCTTTGCGAAAGAGGTCGGGGTCTGGTGCAATAAGAGCAACTTCCCCACCAGGAGGTTGGCCCGGGGAACCGGCGGGACTGAGCAGGTGTTCGGCACCCCTAGCCCCCCCGTACCGGCGCCCTATGTTTAACCTTGGAGTAACTCGCAATGAAAAAATCCCTGATTGCCCTGGCTGTGCTGGCTGCTTCCGGCGCTGCAATGGCTCAATCGTCCGTGACGCTGTTCGGCGTGGTTGACGCAACCTACGCCTACGGCAACGGCAGCGTTGCTAACCGCTCGCAACTGACGAACTCCGGCTACAACAGCAGCCGTCTGGGTTTCCGCGGCGTTGAAGACCTGGGCGGTGGTCTGTCTGCTTCGTTCTGGCTGGAAGCTGGCCTGAACAACGACAACGGCACGGGCGGTTCGACCACCCTGAACAACCAAACCACGGCTCCTACCCAAGGCGGTCTGGTGTTCAACCGTCGTTCGACCGTCAGCCTGAACGGTGGCTTCGGTGAACTGCGTCTGGGCCGTGACTACACCCCACAATTCTGGAACCTGACCGTGTTCGATCCGTTCGGCACGAACGGCGTGGGCACGACCCAAACGCTGAACTCCAGCCTGGGTGGCCCAACCACCATCCGCGCTTCGAACGCCATCGGCTACTTCCTGCCAGGCAACCTGGGCGGTTTCTACGGCCAAGTGCAGTACTACCTGGGCGAAAACGCCAGCAACGTTGCCAACAAGAAGGACGGCAACGGCCTGGCTCTGCGCGCTGGCTGGGCCAACGGCCCTCTGAACGTGGCTTTCGCTGCTTCGCAAACCAAGTTCCTGAACGCCGACATCAAGGCTTGGAACCTGGGCGCTCAGTATGACTTCGGCGTTGCCAAGGTCATGGCTCACTACAACCGTGACGACATCAAGAACGGCGCAGAAGGCACCGGCCTGCTGGTCGGCGGTCTGATCCCTGTGGGCGCTGGCGAAATCCGCGTGGCTTACTCCACGTACGAAATCGAAGTTCCTGGTGCTGACCCACGCACCAACAAGTTCGCTGTTGGCTACGTGCACAACCTGTCGAAGCGCACCGCTGTGTACGCAACGGCTGCTGCTCTGAAGAACAAGAACGGCGCTGCTCAAGCTCTGAACGGTTCCACGACCGCTGCTGGCCGTAACTCCACCGGTTACGACTTCGGTATCCGTCACAGCTTCTGATATTGATGGCTGGCTATATGCCAGTCTCAATGGATGAATACAAAAAGCCGCCTTCGGGCGGCTTTTTTATTTTCGGCTGGAAATCGGTTTTATAAGCCTTGCGTGTGCGTTGCCAAAAATACCGCAAGGGCTGCGCATTTTCTGGCGGATGGCCGGGGTTATCCCTGGAACCTGGTTGCCGGGAGGGTTGGCCGGCATGGGGCAGTGTCTTTTCCCGGGCGGGATGGGCTCGCCCACAAGAGGGGCGATGGCCTTCTGCTGGGTTGTTTTGCGGGTTCTTGCAGTGGCTTTGGGAGGCAAATGCATGGATTCAGGCCCACCGATCCCGCCAGGTGGGTCCTAGCGGTGCTTCAAACGGGCTTCGCGTTGGCACCGTAATTGCATGTCAATGGCCTCACCAGGGCAGGGATAGTCCCTCGCGAGGGGACGGGATTCAGGGATTTCCCGTTGGCCGTTGGCCGCCATTTACTGCATAGTAAAACTTTTACATTGTTGAAGAGGTTTCATGAAACTCAATCTCAGCCTGCTGTCGATTGCCGCAGCTGCCGCCATGCTGATGGCCACGGGTGCTAATGCCAAACCATTCAAATGGGCGAGCCAGGGCGAAATCGCCACGTGGGATATTCATTCCCAAAACAACGCGTTGCAAAACGGCATCCATGCCAATGTGTATGAGAGCCTGGTCTACTACAACAGCAAGACTTTCGAGGTAGAGCCCGTCCTGGCCACAGCCTGGAAGGAAGTGACCCCCACGCAGGTGCGTTTCACGCTGCGCCAGGGCGTCAAGTTCCATGATGGTTCGGCTTTCACGGCCGATGATGCCGTGTACTCGCTGCAGCGCGCCATGGCCAAGACCTCCAACTTCACGCCCTATGTCCAGGGCATCACCAAGATCAACAAGGTCGACGCCCAGACCATCGACGTCATCCTGTCGGCCCCTAACCCCGTGCTGCTGCGCCAGATGACCGAGCTGCGCATGATGAGCAAGGCCTGGGCCGAGAAGAACCGTTCCGTGGAACCCAAGGACATCAAGGGCACGGACGAGAACTTCGCGCACCGCAATGCCATGGGTACCGGCCCCTACACGCTCGACTCCTGGCAGGCCGACGTGAAGATGGTCTTCAAGCGCAACCCCAACTGGTGGGGCAAGATGGACGGCAACGTGACGGAGATCGTCTACACCCCCATCAAGTCGGCCGCCACGCGCATCGCCGCGCTGCTGTCGGGTGAAGTGGACATGGTGCTCGACCCCGCGCCGCAAGACCTGGGCCGCCTGCGCCAGGATTCCAACCTGAAGGTGATCGACGGCCTCGAAAACCGCACCATCTTCCTGGGCATGGACCAGTTCCGCGAAGAACTGCCGGGCTCCAACGTCAAGGGCAAGAACCCCCTCAAGGATGTCAAGGTGCGCAAGGCCCTGTACCAGGCCATCGACACCGCCTCGCTGGAACGCGTCACCCTGCGTGGCCTGGGCAAGCCCACCGGCACGCTCGTGGCACCCCAGGTCGCCGGCTACACCGAAGCCGTGGGCAAGCGCTTCCCCTACAGCGTCGATGCGGCCAAGAAGCTGCTGGCCGAAGCCGGCTACCCCGATGGCTTCGAAGTCGACTTCGCCTGCCCCAACAACCGCTACATCAACGACGAGGCCATCTGCCAGGCCGTGACCGGCATGTGGGCGCGCATCGGCGTGAAGGCCAAGCTGCGCACACTGCCGCTGGTGACCTACTTCCCGATGATCCAGCGCTACGAAGCCAGCATCTACATGCTGGGCTGGGGCGTGCCGACCTTCGACGCGCTGTACAGCCTGCAATCGCTGGTGCGCAGCGTGGGCCAGGGCGGCGACGGCAACTACAACGTGGGCCGCTACAGCAACCAGCGCATGGACTACCTGGTGGACCGCATCAAGGCCGAGACCGACGCGCCCGTGCGTTCGCGCATGCTGACCGAAGCGCTGCAGCTGTCCAACGACACCGTCTCGCACATTCCTCTGTATGACCAGGTGATCCCTTGGGCCATGAAGAAGAACATCGAGCTGGTGCACCGCGCCGACAACCGCGTGGACATGCGCCTGGTCAAGGTGAACTGATCCGGCTTTGAAAATGGAGGGCAAGGGCCATGCGGCCTTTGCTCTCCTTGGTTTTTTTCGACTCGATTCCCACGAGCGCCGCGCCACCAAAAGTGGCCAAGGCGTCCCATCGAATACACACTCGACTCTCCGATGCTTGCCTTTATTTTGCGCCGCCTGATCCAGGCTGTGATCGTCATGGTCACAGTGGCCTTCATCTCCTTCATGCTGTTCCAGTACGTCGGAGACCCTGTGGTGTTCTTGCTGGGCCAGGACGCAACACCCGAGCAGATCCGTGAATTGCGCGTTGCGCTGGGTCTGGACAAACCCTTTTTCGTGCAGTTCGGCCACTTCCTCGTGAACGCTGCCCAGGGCGAATTCGGCCTGAGCCTGCGCCAGGGCGCCAAGGTGTCGCGCCTGATCGCCGAACGCTTCCCCGCCACGCTGGAGCTTGCCATGGTGGCCGCCGTGCTCGCCCTGGTGCTCGGTGTACCGATGGGCGTGTATGCCGCCCTCAAGCGTGGCACCTTCACCAGCCAGCTGTTCATGACGCTGTCGCTGCTGGGTGTGTCGCTGCCCACCTTCCTGATCGGCATTCTGCTGATCCTGGTGTTTGCCGTGCACCTGGGCTGGTTCCCGAGCTTTGGCCGCGGTGAAGTGGTGCAGCTGGGCTGGTGGAGCACCGGTCTGCTCAAGGCCAAGGGCTGGCACCACATCATCCTGCCCGCAGTTACGCTGGCCATCTTCCAGCTCACGCTGATCATGCGCCTGGTGCGCGCGGAAATGCTGGAGGTGCTGCGCACCGACTACATCAAGTTCGCGCGGGCCCGCGGCCTGTCCAACCGGGCCATCCACTTCGGCCATGCGCTCAAGAACACGCTGGTGCCCGTGATGACCATCACCGGCCTGCAGCTCGGTGGCCTGATCGCCTTCGCCATCATCACCGAGACGGTGTTCCAGTGGCCGGGCATGGGCCTGCTGTTCATCCAGGCCGTGACCTTTGCCGACATCCCCGTGATGGCGGCCTACCTGTGCCTGATCGCGCTGATCTTCGTGGTGATCAACCTGGTGGTCGACCTTCTGTACTTCGCTGTCGATCCGCGCCTGCGCGTTGGGAAGGCCGGAGGCCATTGAGATGCAGGCGAGCCGACTCAAGGCTGGCGGCCGGGCCTTCGCGCACATCGCGCAGTTCCATCCCGAGCTCACGGCGTTGCGGCGTGACCTGCATGCGCACCCCGAGCTGGGCTTCGAAGAGGTCTACACCGGGGCCCGGGTCAAGGAGGCGCTCAAGGTCTGTGGCGTGGACGAGATCCATGACGGCATCGGCCGCACCGGTCTGGTCGCGGTGATCCGCGGGCGCAGCGCGGCCAGCGGTTCCATGGTGGGCCTGCGCGCCGACATGGACGCGCTGCCACTCACCGAGCACAACGACTTTTCCTGGAAGTCCTGCAAGCAGGGCCTGATGCATGGTTGCGGCCACGACGGCCATACGGCCATGCTGGTGGGCGCTGCCCGCTACCTGGCCGAGACGCGCAACTTCGACGGCACGGCGGTGCTGGTGTTCCAGCCCGGAGAGGAAGGTTTTGCCGGCGCGCGCGTGATGATGGAAGACGGCCTGTTCGAGCGCTTCCCCGTGCAGTCCATCTTCGCCATGCACAACTGGCCTGCCATGGCGCCTGGCACCGTGGGCCTGAACTCCGGCGCCATGATGGCGGCGGCCGATCGCATCACCATCGAGATCACGGGCCGCGGCGGCCATGGCGCCCATGCCTACCAGACGGTGGACGTGATGCTCGTGGCCGCGCACATCATCACGGCGGCGCAGACCATCGTCTCGCGCAATGTGCGCCCGCTCGACGGCGCCGTGGTCAGCCTGTGCGCCATGCAGGCCGGCGATCTCGGTGCCTTCAGCGTGCTGCCGGGCTCGGCCACGCTGGTGGGCACCGTGCGCACCTTCAACCCTGTGGTGCAAGAGATGGTCGAAAAGCGCCTCAAGGAGCTGTGCAGCGCGATTGCGCTGGGCTTTGGCGCCACGGCCACGGTGAACTACGAACGCATCTACCCGGCCACCATCAATTCCGAGGACGAGGCCGTCTTTGCAGGCAACGTGGCCGAATCGCTGGTCGGTGCCGACCACGTGGTGCGCGACCTGGAGCCCAGCATGGGCGCCGAGGACTTTTCCTTCATGCTGCAGGACAAGCCCGGAGCCTACCTGCGCATAGGTCAGGGCACCGGTGCCAGCGGCAGTGCCTTGCACAACAGCCGCTACGACTTCAACGACGACATCCTGCCCCTGGGCTCGGCCTTGCACGCCAGCCTGATCGAGCAGGCCATGCCGCTGCCCACGCTCTGAGCCTGCAGCGGCCGCTTTTTGCACCAGCCATCCGGCGCTTTCCCCCACCCCTCCTAAAACCCACTTTTCATCGACCAGGAGAACTGCATGACATTCCAGAAAAAACTGGCCATGACGGCCTTGTTCGCCGCGCTGGCAGCGTCCAGCGTGGTGACCAATGCGCAGACCATTCGCGTGGCCAACCAGGGCGACTCGCTGTCCATGGACCCGCACTCGCTCAATGAATCGCTGCAGCTGAGCGTCACCGGCAACGTCTACGAGCCGCTGGTCGGCCGCAACAAGGATCTGAGCCTGGCCCCGGCCCTGGCCACGAGCTGGAAGCAGACCTCGCCCACCGTGTGGCGCTTCGAACTGCGCAAGGGCGTGCAATTCCATGACGGCACCCCCTTCACGGCCGACGACGTGGTGTTCAGCTTCGGTCGCACGCAGGTCGAGGGCTCGGACATGAAGAGCTACACCAACGACTTCAAGGAAGTGCGCAAGATCAACGACCACACGGTCGAGATCGAGACCAAGACCCCGTTCCCCATCCTGCCCGACGTGGTCTCGCTGGTCTACATGATGAGCAAGAAGTGGTGCGAGACCAACCAGGCCATGGGCCCCGTGGACCGCCGCAAGGGCATCGAGAACGCCGCATCGTTCAAGGCCAATGGCACGGGCCCGTTCCGCCTGCGCGAGCGCCAGCCCAATGTGCGCACCGTGTTCTCGCGCAACGGCACCTACTGGGGCAAGATCGAGAGCAATGCCAATGAGATCGTGTTCACGCCCATCGGCAACGACGCCACCCGCGTCGCAGCCCTGCTGTCGGGCGAAGTGGACGTGATGGAACCCGTGCCCGTGCAGGACATCGATCGCGTCAACACCAGCGCCAACACGCGTGCCATCACCGGCCCCGAGCTGCGCACCATCTTCCTGGGCATGGACCAGAAGCGCGACGAGCTGCTGTACTCCAACGTGAAGGGCAAGAACCCCTTCAAGGACAAGCGCGTGCGCCAGGCCTTCTACCAGGCCATCGACATCGACGGCATCAAGCGCACCGTGATGCGCGGCGCTTCCAACCCCTCGGCCCTGCTGGTCGGCCCCGGCATCAACGGCTTCCAGCCCGATGCCAAGCGCCTGCCCTACGATGTCGAGGCTGCCAAGAAGCTGATGGCCGAAGCCGGCTACCCCAACGGCTTCGAAGTGTCGATGAACTGCCCCAACGACCGCTACGTGAACGACGGCCGCATCTGCCAGACCGTGGCGGCCAACCTGTCGCGCATCAACGTCAAGATCAACCTGCAGGCCGAGACCAAGGGCACCTACTTCCCCAAGATCCTGCGCCGCGACACCAGCTTCTACATGCTGGGCTGGACGCCCGCCACCTACGACTCGCACAACGCCCTCAATGCACTGGTGGCCTGCGTGGATGACAAGGGTGCCGGCCAGTTCAACCTGGGTTCGTACTGCAACCCCAAGGTGGACGAGCTGACCAAGAAGATCCAGGCCGAGACCGACAAGGCCAAGCGCGATGCGATGATCAAGGAAGCCTTCGACATCCATGCCGCCGACGTGGGCACGTTGCCCCTGCACCAGCAGGCCCTGGCCTGGGGTGTGAGCAAGAAGGTCACGCTGGTGCAACTGGCCGACAACTTCATGCCCTTCAAGTGGATGAGCATCAAGTAAGCAAGCGCCTTCCCTTCGAGTACCTAGATAGATAGTTAGAGACGGACATTCAGCAGACCAGCCACGCCGGTTGCTACCCGCGCCGTGCGTGCTGTCTGCCCACTGGTTTCCCACAATGAAAACAACCCTTGCCCGCTGGTTTGACAGCGACGTTGGCTACAGCTTCCGCACATCGCCCATGGCGATCGTCGCGGCGGTGATCGCCCTGATTTGTCTGTTCTGCTCCCTGTTTGCAGGATGGGTCGCACCCCACAACCCCTTTGACCTGGCGACGCTGGAGCTTGGCGACGCGCGCCTGCCCCCGGCCTGGATCGAGATGGGCTCGATGAAGTACCCCCTGGGCACCGATGACCAGGGGCGCGACATTCTTTCCGCGCTGATCTACGGCGCGCGCATTTCGCTCATCGTGGGTTTCGCCTCGGTGCTGCTGTCCGTGGTGGTGGGCGTGGCCTTCGGCCTCCTGGCCGGCTTCCGCGGCGGCTGGATCGACGCGGTGCTCATGCGCCTGTGCGACGTGATGCTGTCCTTCCCCGCCATCCTGGTGGCCCTGCTGATCGCAGGCGTCGGCCGGGCGCTGTTCCCCAATGCCCACGAGTCGCTCGCCTTCGGCGTGCTGATCCTCTCGATCTCGCTCACGGGCTGGGTGCAGTATGCGCGCACCGTGCGCGGCTCCACGCTGGTCGAGCGCAACAAGGAATACGTGCAGGCCGCCCGTGTGACGGGGGTGTCCTCCCTGCGCATCATGCGCAAGCATGTGCTGCCCAACGTCATGGGCCCGGTGATGGTGCTGGCCACCATCCAGGTCGCCACCGCCATCATCACCGAGGCCACGCTGTCCTTCCTGGGCGTGGGCGCGCCGCCCACTTCGCCTTCGCTGGGCACGCTGATCCGCATCGGCAATGACTACCTGTTCTCCGGCGAATGGTGGATCACCGTGTTCCCCGGTGCCATGCTGGTGCTGATCGCTTTGTCCGTGAACCTGCTCGGCGACTGGCTGCGCGACGCCCTGAACCCGCGCCTGCGCTGAACGAGAACAAGAAAAGCGATATTCCCATGAGTCTTCTAGAAGTCAAAAACCTCGTTGTCGAATTTCCGGGCCGCCGCGGTACCCTGCGCGCCCTGGACGACATCTCCTTTTCCATCGCTCCCGGTGAGATCCTGGGTGTGGTGGGAGAGTCCGGCGCCGGCAAGTCGCTCACCGGCGCGGCCATCATCGGCCTGCTCGAACCGCCGGGCCGCGTGGCCTCGGGCCAGATCCTGCTGGAAGGCCAGCGCATCGACAACCTCAACAGCGACCAGATGCGCAGCATCCGCGGGCGGCGCATCGGCGCCATCTTCCAGGACCCGCTGACCTCGCTGAACCCGCTGTACACGGTGGGCCGCCAGCTCACCGAGACCATCCTGGCCCACCTGCCCGTGAGCGCTGCCGAAGCCCGCCAGCGCGCCATTGCGTTGCTGCAAGACACTGGCATCCCCGCAGCGGCCGAGCGCATCGACCATTACCCGCACCAGTTCTCGGGCGGCATGCGCCAGCGCGTGGTGATCGCCCTGGCCCTGGCGGCCGAGCCCAAGCTCATCGTGGCCGACGAGCCGACCACGGCGCTCGACGTCTCCATCCAGGCGCAGATCATCACGCTGCTCAAGAACATCTGCAAATCGCGCGGCGCCGCCGTCATGCTGATCACCCACGACATGGGCGTAATCGCCGAGACCTGCGACCGCGTGGCCGTGCTCTATGCCGGCCGCGTGGCCGAGATCGGCCCGGTGCACGACGTCATCAACAAACCCTCCCACCCCTACACCAGCGGCCTGATGGCCTCCATCCCTGACATGGCGGTGGACCGTGAACGCCTGAACCAGATCGACGGAGCCATGCCCCGCCTCAACGCCATCCCCAAGGGCTGCGCCTACAACCCGCGCTGCCCCAAGACGTTTGACCGCTGCATGGTCGATCGCCCCGAACTCATGCCGGCCGGTTCCACCCGCGCCGCTTGCTGGCTGCACGCCCCGGCCACCACGGAGGTGTCCGCATGAGCGCCGTGCCTTCCACCACCGCAAGCGCCGGCAAGCCGCTCGTGCAGGCGCACGACCTGGCCAAGACCTTCGACGTGTCGGCCCCCTGGCTCAACCGCATGATCGAGCGCAAGCCCCGCACCCTGCTGCATGCGGTGGACGGCGTGAGCTTCGAGATCGAGAAGGGCAAGACCCTGGCCCTGGTGGGCGAGTCCGGTTGCGGCAAGAGCACGGTGGCGCGCCTGCTGGTGGGCCTGTACGAGCCCACGCGCGGCGGCCTCACCTTCGACAACCAGGACGCCCACGCCGCGTTCAAGGGCAACGATGCGCGCGCCATGCGCCGGCGCATCCAGATGATCTTCCAGGACCCCTATGCCAGCCTGAACCCGCGCTGGCTGGTGGAGGACATCATCGGCGAGCCGCTGCGCGAGCATGGCCTCATCACCGACAAGGCCGAGCTCAAGCAACGCGTGGGCGAGCTGCTGCAGTCGGTGGGCTTGTCGCCACTGGACATGGTTAAGTACCCGCACCAGTTCTCGGGCGGTCAGCGCCAGCGCATCTCGATCGCGCGCGCCCTGGCCACCGAACCCGAGTTCCTGGTCTGCGACGAGCCCACCTCGGCGCTCGACGTGTCGGTGCAGGCGCAGGTGCTCAACATCATGAAGGACCTGCAGCGCCAGCGGCACCTGACCTATTTGTTCATCTCGCACAACCTGGCCGTGGTGCGCCATGTGAGCGACCAGGTCGGTGTGATGTACCTGGGCCGCCTGGTGGAACTGGCCGACAAGCACGCCTTGTTCGAAAAGCCGCGACACCCCTACACGCGCATGCTGCTCGACGCTATCCCCAAGATGCACGACACCGGCAAGGCGCGCACGCCCGTGCAGGGCGAGGTGCCCAACCCGCTCAATCCTCCGCCCGGCTGCGCCTTCAACCCGCGCTGCCCGCACGCCAATGACCGCTGCCGCAGCGAGCGTCCCAAGCTGCTCTCCATCGGCGGCATCCGCATCGCCTGCCATGCGGTGGAAGAAGGCCGTATCCAGTAACCTGGCCTCGGGTTGACTGCTGCAAGGGCTCCTTCGGGAGCCCTTTTCCATGGAAACCCGCTTCGCAGGCCCGCTGTTTCAGGGGCGGTGGGGTGGTGCCGACAGATGTTCACGCAGGGTCGCGAGGATTTGGTCGGACAGGGCCGGTCGGCCCGCCGCCGTGGCCCGGGCCAGCACCAGGCCGCCCACCATGGTGGCCAGCATCTGCAGGGCGCGCGTGCGGCCTTCGAGGCTGGGTTCGGCGCCCGCCTCCAGGCCCTCGATCACGCGCGCAAAGCGCTCGATGTTGCGTTCGATGCCTTGTGCAAACACCTCGGACAGATCGCTTCCCGCACGCGCCGCATCCACGGCCAGCGCCGCGGCCGGGCAGCCTTCGCCCGGGTGGTCCCGGTGCTGCGGGGACAGGTAGCTCGCCACCCGCGCCGCAAGGCCGTCGGCGCCATCCTCCATGCCATCGAGCGGGGCGATCGACCAGTCGAATGCACGCGCGCAGGCTTCGCGCACCAGTGCGTCCTTGTTCGCGAAATGCCGGTACAGGCCGCCATGGGTCAGGCCCGCGTCGCGCGTGATGTCGGCCACGCCCACGCCCGTGAGGCCGTGCTCCCGGTACAGCCGCGCTGCGGCGTCCAGGATGCCCTGGCGGTTCTCGGCCGCCTGCGCCTTCGAGACTTTCATGGAGGAAACCTCTTTTTGATGATGGTCGTACGCATTAATCGCCGACTTGTTTATGATGGCGCCCGTCATCATAAATGCGCGGCGCTCGCCGTGCCTTGCACGCCATGGACAACAGCAACGCTACACAACTTCCCGGCAACGGTGCCGCCCGCGCGCAGCGCGTGGTCATCACGGGCATGGGCCTGGTCTCGCCCCTGGGTGTCGGGGTGGAGCTGGCCTGGAGCCGCCTGCTCGCGGGCGCGTCGGGGCTGCGCCGGCTGCCCGATGCGGTGGTGGAGGGCCTGGCGGCCAAGGTGGGCGGCGCCGTTCCGAGCAGGGCGGAAGACCCCGAAGGCGGTTGGGACCCGGACAGCGTTGCCAGCGCCAAGGACCAGCGCAAGATGGACCGCTTCATTCCCTTCGCCCTGGGCGCCGCGCAGCAGGCGCTCGCGCAGGCGGGCTGGGCACCCACGGACGAGCGAGAGCAGCAGCGCACCGCGACGGTCATTGCGTCGGGCATCGGCGGTTTCGGTGCCATTGCCGAGGCCGTGCGCACCACCGACACGCGGGGTCCGCAGCGCCTGTCGCCCTTCACCGTGCCGTCCTTCCTGGTCAACCTGGCTGCCGGCCATGTGTCCATACGCCACCACCTCAAGGGGCCGCTGGGCGCGCCCGTCACGGCCTGCGCGGCCAGTGTGCAGGCCATCGGAGATGCCGCGCGCATGATCCGCGCGGGCGAGGCCGACATCGCTGTCTGCGGCGGGACCGAGGCCACCATCGACCGCGTGAGCCTGGGCGGCTTTGCGGCAGCCAAGGCGCTGTCCACCGGCTTCTCGGACCACCCCGAGCAGGCCTCGCGCCCGTTCGATGCAGCGCGCGATGGCTTCGTGATGGGCGAAGGCGCCGGCATGCTGGTGATCGAGTCGCTGGGGCATGCGCTGGCGCGCGGCGCCACGCCGCTGGCCGAACTCGTGGGCTATGGCACCTCGGCCGATGCGCACCACATCACGGCCGGCCCGGAGGATGGCGATGGCGCGCGCCGCTCGATGGAGCTGGCGCTCGCCCAGGCCGGCCTGGCCGCCAGCGAGGTGCAGCACCTCAATGCCCATTCGACCTCCACCTACGTGGGTGATCGCGGTGAGCTGGCCGCCATCCGGCGCGTGTTCGGCACGGCCCGCTCGGTGGCGGTCACCTCGACCAAGGCCGCCACGGGCCACCTGCTGGGTGCTGCCGGCGCGGTGGCCGCAATCTTCACGGCCCTGGCCCTGCGCGACCAGGTGGTGCCCGCCACACGCAACCTTGTGAACCCCGACGAGCTGGCCGAGGGCCTGGACCTGGTGGCCGGCGCCAGCCGCCCCATGGCGCTGGAACACGCCATGGTCAACGGCTTCGGCTTTGGTGGCGTGAATGCGACGCTGGTGCTCAAGCGCTGGGCACCAGCGCCCACTCAGGCATAACGCTTGGCGCGCAGGTTCTCTTTCATCTGCTGCAGGATGGGCTGCAGCGGGCTGCCGATGCGCAGGGCCACGCAGGTGGCCAGCACATCGATGATGAGCAGGTGCATGAGCCGCGACACCATGGGGCTGTAGCGGTCGTAGCCCTCGGGGTGGTCGGCGGCTAGGTGGATCTGGCAGGTGCTGGCCAGCGGCGAGCCGCTGGCCGTGATGGCGATGGTGGTGGCGCCGTTCTTGCGCGCGATGTCGGCGGCGTCCATCAGGTCGCGCGTGCGGCCCGAGTTGGAGACGATCACCAGGCAGTCGCCCGGGCCGAGCAGCGTGGCGCTCATCACCTGCATGTGGCCGTCGCTGGTGGCGATGGACGTCACGCCCAGGCGGAAGAACTTGTGCTGCGCATCCTGCGCCACGATGCCCGAGTTGCCCACGCCATAGAACTCGATGCGCCGCCCCGTCTTCCAGGTGGCGGCGATCGCCTCGGCCGCACGCTCCAGCGCCACGGTGCTCGCGGCATTGCGGTACTGCAGAAAGGCGGCCACGGCGTTGTCCACCACCTTCACCAGCACGTCGCCGGTCTTGTCGTCGGCGTCCACGCTGCGGTGGATGAAGGGCACGCCCTCGCTCACGCTGCCGGCGAGCTTGAGCTTGAAATCGGCCAGGCCGTCGTAGCCCATGCTGCGGCAAAAGCGCACCACGGTGGGCTTGCTCACATGGGCGCGCTCGGCCAGCTCGCGCACGGGCAGGCGGGCGAAGCTGCGCGGATCGGCCAGCACGAGCTTGCCCACGCGCTGCTCGGCAGGGGCCAGGGACGACAGGGAGGCGGTGATGCGGTCAAGCACGCTGGCAGGTCCTCGGGGGCAGCGGGTTCATGGGATGGTGGCGATCAATGGTAACTGGGTTTCATCGCCAGGGGGAGCGTGTGGAACCCTGATGCCGCCGCGGGGTGCGGCAGCCGGTGTGAGCACCTGCCCTCGCGTAATCCCCGTGGTCGCCTGCAAGGGGCCACCGTAGGATGTCTGTCATTAAACTGTCACTAAACAAACCACTACAACACCAGAAAGAGACTTCCATGCAGAAATTCCTTGCAGGCACTGCGCTGGCACTGGCCGCATCGGGTGCCCTGGCCCAGGGCCAGGTCAACATCATCTGCTCCGTGCAGGCCGAGTGGTGCAATCTGATGTCCACGGTCTACTCCAAGACCACGGGCACCAAGGTCAACATGACGGCCAAGGGCTCGGGTGAGGCGCTGGCCCAGCTCAATGCCGAGAAGGCCAACCCCAAGACCGACATCTGGTTCGGCGGCACGGGCGACCCGCACCTGCAGGCGGCCGAGCAGGGCCTGACACTCGAATACAAGTCCCAGCAGCTCAGCCAGCTCTACCCCTGGGCGCAAAAGCAGGCGTCCGACTCCAAGTACCGCACCGTGGGCGTCTACCTGGGGCCGCTGGGCTTTGGCTACAACAAGGAACTGCTGGCCAAGCGCAAGCTCAACCCGCCGCAGTCCTGGGCCGACCTGCTCAAGCCCGAGTTCAAGGGCGAGGTGCAGATGGCCAACCCCGCATCGAGCGGCACGGCCTACACCATGATCGCCACGCTGGTGCAGATCATGGGCGAGGAAAAGGCCTTCGAATACCTCAAGGCGCTGCACCCCAACATCAGTGCCTACACACGTTCGGGCACGGCCCCGGTCAAGGCCGCCGCGCGCGGCGAGACCACGGTGTCGGTGAGCTTCGTGCACGATGTGACCACCGAGGCCGTCAACGGCTTTCCCGTGGGCTCGGCCACGCCCTCCGAAGGCACGGGTGCCGAAGTGGGCTCGATGAGCATCGTCAAGAACGGCCCCAACACCGAGGCCGCCAAGAAGTTCTATGAGTGGGCACTCACGCCCGGCGGCCAGCAGTTCGGCCTGGCGGCCAAGCAGTTCCAGCTGCCCAGCAACACCCAGGTGCCCCGCGATCCGCGCATGACGGACCCGGCCAAGATGAAGCTCATCAACTACGACTACGCCAAGTACGGCGCGAGCGCCGAGCGCCGTCGCCTGATCGCGCGCTGGGAAAAAGACGTCCAGAACGCCGGGCGCTGATGTCGGCGCACGCACTGCAGGCACCGCCGGCTGCAAGGCCTTCGGTCAACCGGCCTCTGTGGACTTGGCTGGCGCTGGGCCTGCTGGGCTATGTGGCGCTGCCCTGGTATGCGCAGCAGGATGCCAATGGCCTGACCCTGCTGGCCCAGGTCTTCAGCCAGGCGCAGACCGGCAGCGGCCTCATGCAGGCCGCCGCCTTCGGGCGGCCCTGGCTCTGGCTGGCACTCGCCGGCCTGGCCATCGCCGGTGCGGGCGCCATGCTGCCGGCGGGGCGCCGGCAGGGCGGCCTGCTGTTGCTGGGCGGTGGCCTCGGCCTCGTGTCCCTGCTGGTCAGCGGCTTTGCCATCGGCGCGCGTGGCTGGGCCTTCGACGGGCTGAACGCCAGTTTCGGCGAGCTGAGCGCGCGCCAGCCGGGCATGGGCTGGGGCGCCTTCGTGGTGCTCACGGCGCTGCTGGTGCTGGCCTCCTTCGGCCTGGCCCGGCGCGGCTACTTCAAGGGCGACCTGTTCGTGGCGGCCGCGGTGCTGGGCATGGGCAGCCTGCTCGCACTGTTCATCGTGTTCCCGGTGCTCAAGGCGCTCTCGGGCGCCTTCTTCCTCGAAGACGGGCCGTTCTCGCTGGCCGTGATGTGGGAGCGCGTGGCGCACGAGCGCAATTTCGGCCTGGCCTGCCTGGCGGGTGGCCAGCGCTGCGGCGTGGCCTGGAACACGCTGTTCCTGGGGCTCATGACGGCGGCCAGCACCACGCTCCTGGGCACCTTCATGGCGCTGATGGCCGAGCGCGCCTCGCGCCGCTACGCACGCCCGCTGAACGTGCTCGCGCTCTTGCCCATCATCACGCCGCCCTTCGTGGTGGGCCTGGGGCTCATCCTGCTGTTCGGCCGCGCGGGCGTGTTCAACCAGTTCCTGGAATACGCCTTCGGCATCACGCCCTCGCGCTGGTTCTATGGCTGGCTCGGGGTGTGGGTGGCGCAGACCTTCGCCTTCACGCCCATTGCCTTCATGATCATGCGCGGCGTGGTGCAGGGCGTCGCGCCCAGCCTCGAAGAGGCCGCGCAGACCCTGCGCGCCAGCCCGCACCAGACCTTCATGACCGTGACCTTGCCCCTGCTCAAGCCGGGCCTGGCCAATGCCTTCCTGGTGGGCTTCATCGAGAGCATGGCCGACTTCGGCAACCCCATCGTCGTGGGCGGGCAGTTCTCGGTGCTGTCCACCGAGATCTTCTTCGCCATCGTGGGCGCGCAGTACGACCAGGGGCGCGCCGCTTCGCTGGCCTGGATCCTCACGCTGTTCGCGCTGGCGGTGTTCGCCATCCAGCGGGGCCTGCTCGGGCGGCAGAACTTCACCACGGTGTCGGGCAAAGGCGATGCGGGCCTGGCCATGCCGCTGCCCGCCGGTGTGCGCCGCGTGGTGCATTCCGTGGCGCTGCCCTGGATGGCTTTCACCCTCGTCGTCTACCTGTTCGCGCTGGCCGGCGGCTTCGTGCAGACCTGGGGGCGCGACTACACCTTCACGCTCAACCACTTCCGCACGGCGTTCAACATGGAGTGGGGTGCGTTCGGCATCGTTTGGGCCGGCACGGCCTGGAATTCGTTCTTCACCACGATCAAGCTCGCTGCGCTGTCGGCACCGCTCACGGCGGCGCTGGGCATCGGCATCGCCTGGCTGTTGGCGCGCACCGAGTTCAAGGGGCAGGGGGCTTTCGAGTTCTCGGCCCTGCTGGCCTTCGCCATCCCGGGCACGGTGCTGGGCGTGAGCTACATCCTGGCCTTCAACGTGCCGCCGTTCGAGCTCACGGGCACGGCGCTGATCATCGTGCTGTGCTTCATGTTCCGCAACCTGCCGGTGGGCGTGCGCGCCGGCACGGCGGCGTTCAAGCAGCTCGACCGCTCGCTCGATGAGGCCTCGCTGATGCTGCGCGCGGGCAGCGTGCAGACACTGCGCCACGTGGTGCTGCCGCTGCTCAAGCCGGCCCTGGTGGCTGCGCTGGTCTACAGCTTCGTGCGCGCCATCACCACCGTGAGCGCGGTGATCTTCCTCGTCACGGCCGAGAACGAACTGGCCACCACCTACATCATCGGCCGCGTGGGCAATGGCGACTACGGCGTGGCCCTGGCCTACTGCACCGTGCTGATCGTGCTGATGTCGCTGGCCATCGCGCTGATCCAGTGGCTGGTGGGCGAGCGCAAGCTGGGCCGGCGTGCTGCCGGGGCCGTGCCGGCACCGCATTGAGAACGACCCGATTCCTCCGAGAGAACACCCACCATGAGCAACAGCGGCGCGGGCATCGTGTTTCGCCACATCACCAAACGGTACGGGGCCGACGCATCGGCACCCCTGGCCGTCAAGGGCATCAGCTTCGAGGTGCCGCGCGGCACGCTGACCACCATCCTGGGGCCCTCGGGCTGCGGCAAGACCACCACCCTGCGCATGATCGCGGGGCTGGAATCGCCGACCTCGGGCGAGATCTTCATCGGCGGCAAGGACGTCACCACGCTCGGGCCGGCCCAGCGCAATGTGAGCATGATGTTCCAGAGCTATGCCTTGTTCCCGCACATGAGCGTGGTGGGCAACGTCATGTACGGCCTGCGCATGTCGGGCCTGGCCAAGGATGTGGCACGCGCCAAGGCCGTGGAGGCGCTGCGCGGTGTGGGCCTGGTGGGCTATGACGAGCGCCTGCCCAGCGAACTCTCGGGCGGCCAGCAGCAGCGCGTGGCGCTGGCGCGCGCCCTGGTGCTGGAGCCCGAGGTGCTGCTGTTCGACGAGCCGCTGTCCAACCTCGACGCGCGGCTGCGCCGCGAGATGCGCGAGGAGATCCGTGCGCTGCAGCAGCGCCTGTCGCTCACGGTCGCCTATGTCACGCACGACCAGGCCGAGGCCATGGCCGTGAGCGACCAGATCATCGTCATGGACCAGGGCCTGATCGCGCAGAGCGGTACCCCCCAGGCGCTGTACGAAACGCCACGCAGCGAATTCGTCGCGGGCTTCATGGGCGAGGCCATGCTGTTTCCGGGCACGGCTGTGGCCGACGGCACGGTGCAACTGGGCCCGCTGGTCCTGCAGCCGCGCACCGCGGCGGCACCCGGCGCGGTGAAAGTGGCCGTGCGCCCCGAAGCCTGGCGCATCCGGCGTGGCGGAGAAGGCCTGCTGCCGGCCACGCTGCGCAAGCGCGCCTACCTGGGGGCGGTGCACGAGTACACCTTCGATACCGCCCTCGGGAACATCTTCGTCACCTCGTCGGACCTCGACGACGTGCTGGCCGTGGGCGAGCAGGTGCAGCTGGGCCTGGGCGTGCACGGCGTATCGGTGGTTGAAAGTACAGGCCCCTGACACGGCGATGCGGAATAATGGGGGCATGAACCAACTCGACGCCCTCAAACAGTTCACCACCGTGGTGGCCGACACCGGTGATTTCAAGCAGCTGGCCCAGTTCCAGCCCCAGGATGCGACGACCAACCCGTCGCTGATCCTGAAGGCGGTGCAAAAGCCCGAGTACGCACCACTGCTCACGGACACGGTGAACCGCTTCCGGGGCCGCCCGATGGACGAGATCATCGACCGCCTGATCGTGCGTTTCGGCTGCGAGATCCTGGGCACCATCCCGGGCCGCGTCTCCACCGAGGTGGATGCGCGCCTGAGTTTCGATACCCAGGCCACGATCACGCGGGGCGAGCGCATCATCGAGCTGTACCAGGCCGAGGGCATCCACATCGACCGCGTGCTGATCAAGGTCGCCGCCACCTGGGAAGGCATCCAGGCCGCCGAGAAGCTCGAACAGCGTGGCATCCATACCAACCTGACGCTGCTGTTCTCGTTCTGCCAGGCGGTCGCCTGCGGCCAGGCCAAGGTGCAGCTGATCTCGCCCTTCGTGGGCCGCATCTACGACTGGTACAAGAAGCAGGCCGGAGCCCAGTGGGACGAGGCCGCGCGCTCGGGCGCCAACGATCCCGGTGTGCAGTCCGTGGCGCAGATCTACAACCACTACAAGCACTTCGGCATTGCCACCGAGGTGATGGGCGCCAGCTTCCGCAACACCGGCCAGATCACGGCGCTGGCCGGCTGCGACCTGCTCACCATTGCCCCCGACCTGCTGGCCCAGCTGGCCGCCAGCGATGCTCCCTTGACCCGCGCACTCAACCCTGCGGCGGCCAAGGCCCTGGACCTGCCGGCCGTGAACTACGACGAAGCGGGCTTTCGCTACGCGCTCAACGAAGACGCCATGGCCACCGAAAAGCTGGCCGAAGGCATCCGCGGTTTTGCCGTGGATGCCGTCAAGCTCGAGAAACTCATTCTGGCCGCATGACCCCGAAGCGGCGCTTCGCACCGTCAGGTGCGGGGCGCCGCTGCACTGAGGGGCACCTTCAGGCCCACGCGCAGGCCATGCGGCACCACGGGGTCGGCAAAGCTCTGGCCGGCGTGCTGCAGCGCGATTTCCTCCACGATGGACAGGCCCAGGCCGCAGCCACCGGGCTGGTCCGAGCCACGCCAGAAGCGCGCGAACAGGTCGCGCAGGTGGGCCGGGTTCACGCCGGGCCCATCGTCTTCCACCGCCAGGGCCGCCATGCCAGCCCCGGCGATGTCCACGCGCACCGTCACGGTGGCGCCGTGGCCTGCGTAGTGCAGGGCGTTGTCGATGAGGTTGTTGAGTGCCTCGCGCAGCAGCAGCGGGTGGCCTTGCACAGCCAGTTGTTCCTCGCCCTCGTAGCCCAGGTCCACACCACTGGCCACGGCGCGCGCCGCCCAGTCGCGTGCCACTTCGCGCGCCAGCGCCGCCAGGTCCACGGTCTGCATGGCCACACTGCTTTCCGAACGGGCCAGCTGCAGCAACTGGTGCACCAGGTGGGCACTGCGGCGTGCCGCCGACAGTACCTTGTGCAGCCGTTCCTGCACCGGCGGCTCGCGGCTTTCATGCAGCGCCAGCTCGGTCTGGCCGATCAGCCCGGCCAGGGGCGTGCGCAGCTGGTGGGCCGCATCGTTGAGAAAGCGTTTTTCCTTTTGCTGGCCGCGTGCCACGGCTTCCAGCAGGGCGTTGATGGTGCTGGCCAGCGAATGCACTTCCTGCGGGGCCGAGGTGAGCTCGATCGGTGGCAAGGGGTCGGCGGTGTTGCGCTTGCGCGCACCGGCCTTCTCGATCTGTGCCTCCAGGCGCTTCAGCGGCTGCAGGCCGCGCAGCACGCCGGCATAGACCACGGCGCTGAGCGCCAGGCCCATGAGGCCCATGGGCAGCAGCATCTTCTCCAGCAGCTCCTGGGCGATGCGCTCGCGCACGGTGAGGCTTTGCGCCACCTGCACACGCAGGCGCTGGCGCGCATGTGGCGTACCGTAGTCCACCTCCAGCAGGGCGACGCGCACCGGGCGGTCGTCCACACGCGTGTGGTACAGAAAGGGCTCGCCCACGTCCACGTTCACCGGGGGGGGCGGGGGCAGTTGTGCATTGCCGAGCAGAAAGCGGCCGGGCGGCGAGGACACCATGTAGGTGACGCGGTCGGCGGGGTCCTGCTCCAGGATGTCCTGCGCGGCCTTGGGAAAGTCGACCAGCAGCCCGTCGCCGATGGGCTTGATCTGCCGCGCCAGTGCGCGCACCGACTGGGTCAGTGTCTGGTCGATGCCCTTCTCGCCGTTCTGCAGCGCGATGCGCCAGGCCAGAAATCCGCCCGACAGCCACAGCACGAGCTGCGGCAGCAGCAGCCACAGCAGCAGCTTGCGCTGCAGGGAAACGCCGGGAATGGGGCGCATGGAGGCGGTCTACTCGGCCGGCTTGGCCAGCATGTAACCCAGCCCGCGGATATTGCGGATGACCAGGTTCGAGGCGTCGAGCTTGCGGCGCAGGCGGTGCACGTAGACCTCCAGCGCATTGGAGTTGAGCGGTGCGGCCGCTGCCTGCCCGGGCTCGGGTGGCCCTGCGCGCCAGGCGGCCAGCACGTCGTCGCGCGTGACCACCTCGCCGCAGCGGTTCACCAGCAGCTCCAGCAGTTCCCACTCGCGCTGCGTGAGCTCCAGCGGCTCGCCGCCAAGCACCGCATTGCGGTGGCCATGGTCGATCTGCAGGCTGCCGATGGTGGTGCTCGGGCCGCCCGAGGCGCTGCTGGCCTGCGTGAACGCGGGCTGGCGCGCACGGCGCAGCATGGCCTGCAGGCGGGCCTGCAGCTCCTGCATGTTGAAGGGCTTGGTGATGTAGTCGTCGGCCCCGGCGTTGAGGCCGTGGATGCGGTCGTCGATGCCGTCGCGGGCCGTCAGAATCAGCACCGGCAGGCCGGCGATGTGGGTGCGGGCCCAGGTCAGCAGCTCCATGCCGTCGGCCCCGGGCAGGCCCAGGTCGAGAATGATGCCGTCCACCGCCTGGCTTTGCAGCACGGTGGTGGCTTCGGCCACGCTGCTGGCGGTGCACACGCTGAAATCCAGTTGCTGGAGCTGGCCCGTCAAGGCATCCAGCAG
The DNA here is from genome assembly GCF_058783375.1 of Acidovorax sp. FW305-C-20-28. Classification (NCBI taxonomy): domain Bacteria; kingdom Pseudomonadati; phylum Pseudomonadota; class Betaproteobacteria; order Burkholderiales; family Comamonadaceae; genus Acidovorax; species Acidovorax sp. FW305-C-20-28. Next base: position 364,634 of record NZ_JBYSYM010000002.1, read on the forward strand.
CAGGGCATCGTCTTCAACTATCAATAGGGTGGCCATGGATAGAGGATAGCAAAGGGTCCCCCTGCGCAGGCGCGGGGACCGTCCGTTGCAGGGAAAGCACCGAGGCGCAAGTGGCGCCGTAATTCGATAACGGTGAAATTCCATTGGCGTGTAACGCACACCCCGGGAAAGCCCTGATATGTTCATTAATTATTGTAATTAAAGTACCGACTGCGCTGGCCGGCATGGCTCAGCGGGCGCACAACAGACTCACACAAACGAGGAGACATGGGTATGTGGAAGTTGACGAAACTCGCCGCCGTCGCGGCGGTGCTGGCGGCATCGGCGACCGCCGGTGCAGGGGAAGTGGAGGTTCTGCACTACTGGACTTCGGGCGGCGAAGCCAAGTCGGTGGCCGAGCTCAAGAAGATCATGCAGGGCAAGGGCCATACCTGGCGCGACTTTGCCGTGGCCGGCGGCGGTGGCGACAGCGCCATGACCGTGCTCAAGAGCCGTGTGATCTCGGGGAACCCGCCCTCGGCCGCGCAGACCAAGGGCCCGGCGATCCAGGAATGGGCCTCCGAAGGCGTGCTGGCCAACATGGACGCACTGGCCAAGGCCGAGAAGTGGGATGAACTGCTGCCCAAGGTGGTCGCCGACATCATGAAGTACAAGGGCGCCTACGTGGCCGCCCCGGTCAACGTGCACCGCGTCAACTGGATGTGGGGCAGCTCCGAGGCCCTGAAGAAGGCCGGCGTCGCCGCCATGCCCAAGACCTGGGACGAGTTCTTCGCCGCGGCCGACAAGCTCAAGGCTGCCGGCCTGGTACCCGTGGCCCACGGCGGCCAGAACTGGCAGGACTTCACCACCTTCGAATCGGTGGTGCTCGGTGTCGGTGGTGCCAAGTTCTACCAAGACGCCCTGGTCAAGCTCGATGACAAGGCCATCAACAGCGACACCATGAAGAAGTCGCTGGAAACCTTCCGCCGCATCAAGTCCTACACCGACTCGGGCGCCCCGGGCCGCGACTGGAACCTGGCCACGGCCATGCTGATCCAGGGCAAGGCAGGCTTCCAGCTCATGGGTGACTGGGCCAAGGGCGAATTCCTGGCGGCCAACAAGGTGCCGGGCAAGGACTTCATGTGCGCCGCAGCGCCGGGCACGACCACGTCCTACACCTTCAACGTGGACTCGTTCATCCTGTTCAAGCTCAAGGACTCCGCTGCCCAGAAGGCGCAGAGCGACCTGGCCAGCTCCATCATGAGCCCCGAGTTCCAGGAAGTGTTCAACCTCAACAAGGGTTCCATCCCGGTGCGTGCCGGCCTGAAGATGGACAAGTTCGACGACTGCGCCAAGGCATCGACCAAGGACTTCGTCGACACCGCCAAGAGCGGCAGCCTGCTGCCCAGCGTGGCCCACGGCATGGCCATCGCGCCCGCCACCGAAGGTGCCATCAAGGACGCCGTCAGCCAGTTCTGGAATGACGACAAGGTGAGCGTTGCCGACGCCGTGAAGAAGATCGCGGCCGCCGCGAAGACCAAGTAAACCAACACCGAGGGATCCCATCATGATGAAAAGAAACCGCCTCACGGCGGTGGCTTTGGCCGCCGCATGCGCGATGACAAATGCACTGGCAATGGATGTTGCCGGCTTCGAGTTCAACGGTTACTCGCGGGGTGGCCCGGTGTTCAACCACTCCGATGGCGTCAAGGGCAACCTGTCGCTGGGCGGCGAGCTGCAGAAGTTCCGCCTGGGCAACGAAGGCGACAACGGCATCGAAGTCAACTTCGCCCGCAGCTTCGAGGCCGGCGGCGTGAAGTGGAAGGTCAACTACATGCCCGCCAAGTGGGGCAGTGGCGACATCAGCACCGAGCAGGCCTATGTGGAAATGAGCGGCCTGTCGTTCTCGCCCGAGGCCAAGTTCTGGGTCGGCCAGCGCCGCCTGCGTATCCAGGACGTGCACATCGTCGACTACTTCCTCTTGAACTATGGTGACAACGTCGGTGCCGGCGTGACCGACGTGCCGATCGGCGGCATGAAGCTCGGTGTGGGCGTGTTCAGCGGCGACAAGTTCGACGGCAACCTGCCCAACGACGTCAAGGCGCACCGCCTGAACGTCGACCTGTCGGAAATCAACACCAACCCCAACGGCAAGCTGCGCGTGCTGCTGACCGCGGTGGGTGGCAAGAACCAGGTCAACGGTGGCTCGGGTTCGGGCATCTCGCTGATGCACACCCAGAAGGACTTCCTGATGTCCGGCATGAGCAACACCCTGTACCTGCAGGGTTCGCGCGGCCATGCCCGCATCGATGGTGAATTCGAAGCCATCGACGGCACCCGTCCCGGCCGCCGTTCCACGCGCATCGCCGACTCCATCAACTGGCAAAGCGGCCCCTTCGGCGGCCAGGCCCTGATTGGCTACCAGACCAACAAGACCGACCTGACGAACGTGGAGACCAAGGACTTCTCGCTGGGTGGCCGTGGCTCCTACGCCATCTCGAAGAACTTCAAGGCCCTGGCCGAAGTGTCGACCACCACGCGCAAGGGCACGGGCCCGGATCAGCGCCTGAGCAAGGTGACGCTGGCCGGCGCGCTGGCCATGAACGAGGACTTCTGGTCGCGCCCCGAACTGCGCCTGTACGTGACCAAGGCCAACTGGAACCAGGCTGCCGCCGTGGCGAATGCCGCGACCTTCGGCGCCAAGGGCAAGACCTCGCGCACGCTGGTGGGCGTGCAGTACGAGATCTGGTGGTAAAGAGGGAGTGTGAGAGCGAGTTAAGTCAGAGGTGACTTTGTTCTTGGGGGGCACTCCCTGTGTGCCCCTCTTTTTTCCTTGTTGTTCTTCTTGTTGACGTGACGATGGACGGCGTGGCCGTCGCTCATGTCCCAGCCTGCGTATGCACCCGATATCCTTTTTGCAATGACGACCAAGAACTCCTTTGAATCCTGGCTGCCCAAGCTGGTCGTCGCCCCCGCCTTCGTGCTGGGGTTCGCCTTCATCTACGGCCTCATGGTCTGGAACGGGGTGCTCAGCCTGTCCGTCTCGCGCATGATGCCCAACTACGAATGGGCGGGCCTGGCGCAGTACGAGCGCCTGTGGGAGATGGACCGCTGGTGGGTGGCCCTCAAGAACCTCGCGATCTTCGGCGTGGGCTATGTGGGCGGATCGCTGGCCATCGGCGTGGTGCTGGCCGTGCTGCTGGACCAGAAGATCCGCGCCGAAGGCGCGCTGCGCACGATCTACCTGTACCCCATGGCGCTGTCCTTCGTGGTCACGGGCACGGCCTGGAAGTGGCTGCTCAACCCGGGCCTGGGCATCGAGAAGATGGTGCGCGACTGGGGCTTTCCCAATTTCGAATTCGGCTGGCTCGTGGACACCGAGATGGCCATCTACTGCGTGGTGATCGCCGGCATCTGGCAGAGCGCGGGCTTTGCGATGGCCTTGTTCCTGGCCGGCCTGCGCGGCATCGACGACAGCATCATCAAGGCCGCACAGGTCGATGGCGCCTCGCTGCCGCGCATCTACTGGCGCATCGTGCTGCCGGCGCTGCGGCCCGTGTTCTTCTCCACGCTGATGGTGCTGTCGCACCTGGCAATCAAGAGCTTCGACCTGGTGATGGCGCTCACGGCCGGCGGGCCGGGCTATGCCACCGATGTGCCCGCAACCTTCATGTACACCATGTCGTTCTCGCGCGGCCAGATCGGCCTGGGCGCGGCCAGCGCCACCATGATGCTGGCCACCGTGGCCGCCCTGGTGATCCCTTACCTGTACAGCGAATTGCGCAGCAAACCCCATGACCGCTAAGCCTTCCTTGTTTCCTTCCGTGGGCCGTTTGCTGGTCTATGCGGTGCTGGCCCTGGCCACCGCCTTCTTTCTGCTGCCGCTGTACGCGATGCTGGTCACCTCCTTCAAGGATGCCGACGAGATACGCTCCAGTGCGCTGCTGGCCTTGCCGGCGTCGCTCAATCCGGCGGCCTGGGTCACGGCCTGGTCCAGCGCCTGCACGGGCGTGGACTGCAACGGCCTGCGCCCCTTCTTCTGGAATTCGGTGGCCATGGCCGTGCCGGCTGTGCTGATCTCCACCGTGTGGGGGGCGATCAACGGCTATGTGCTCAGCCTGTGGAAGTTCCGCGGCAGCGACGTGCTGTTCGGCCTCTTGCTGTTCGGCGTGTTCATGCCCTTCCAGGTGGTGCTCCTGCCCATGAGCCAGGTGCTGGGCTGGCTCGGCCTGTCGAGCTCCATCACCGGGCTGGTGCTGGTGCACTGCCTGGCGGGCCTGGCGGGCACCACGCTGTTCTTTCGCAACTACTACGCGGCGATCCCCAAGGAGCTGGTGAACGCGGCGCGCATGGATGGGGCCAGCTTCTTCCAGATCTTCTGGCGCATCGTGCTGCCCATGTCCACCCCCATCATCATGGTCACGCTGATCTGGCAGTTCACCAACATCTGGAACGACTTCCTGTTCGGCGTGGTGTTTTCGGGCACGGACTCCAAGCCCGTGACCGTGGGGCTCAACAACCTGGCCAACACGTCGAGCAGTGTGAAGGCCTACAACGTGGACATGGCGGCCGCCATCATCGCCGGCCTGCCGACCATGGTGATCTACGTGCTTGCAGGCAAGTTTTTCGTGCGCGGGCTGACGGCCGGCGCGGTCAAGGGTTAAAGAGGTTAAGCAATCATGGCGTCTTCATTGGATATCGCAGGCATCAACAAGCGTTTCGGCAAGGGCGACAAGAGCGTGGAGGTGCTGCGCAAGGTGGACATCCAGGTGGCACCGGGCGAGTTCCTGATCCTCGTGGGCCCCTCGGGCTGCGGCAAGTCCACGCTGCTCAACATCATCGCGGGCCTGGACGAGCCGACCGAGGGCGAGATCCGTATCGCGGGCAAGAACGTGGTGGGCATGCCCCCGCGCGACCGCGACATCGCCATGGTGTTCCAGAGCTATGCGCTGTACCCCACGCTGAGCGTGGCCGACAACATCGGCTTTGCGCTGGAGATGCGCAAGATGCCCAAGGCCGAGCGGCAAAAGCGCATCGACGAAGTGGCGGCCATGCTGCAGATCAGCCACCTGCTGGACCGCCGGCCCAGTCAGCTGTCGGGCGGCCAGCGCCAGCGCGTGGCCATGGGCCGGGCGTTGGCGCGCCAGCCCCAGCTCTTTCTGTTCGACGAGCCGCTGTCCAACCTCGATGCCAAGCTGCGTGTGGAGATGCGCGCCGAGATCAAGCGCCTGCACCAGGCCAGCGGCATCACCAGCGTGTACGTGACGCACGACCAGGTCGAGGCCATGACCCTGGGCTCGCGCATCGCCGTCATGAAGGGCGGTGTGGTGCAGCAGTTGGGCACGCCCGACGAGATCTACAACCGCCCGGCCAATACCTATGTGGCGACCTTCATCGGCTCGCCCACCATGAACCTGCTGCGCGGCACGCAGGCCGCCGGGCAGTTCGCGGTGCAGGGCGTGTCGCTGGACCTGGCGGCCCCACAGGCCGCACCCGAGGTGATGCTGGGCGTGCGCCCCGAGCACCTGGTGATGCAGGACAGCTCGCCCTGGCGCGGCGAGGTCAGCGTGGTCGAGCCCACGGGGCCCGACACCTACGTGATGGTGGACACCGCCGCCGGCCACATGACGCTGCGCACCGATGCGCAGACCCGCGTGAAGCCCGGCGACCGCGTGGGCCTGGCCGTGGCCCCCGCACATGCGCACTGGTTCGATACCGGTACGGAACAGCGCATCGCGTGAGGCCCTGAGCGCAGCGCGCGGGGCGTGCTGCGCCTGCCCCGCGCTTTGGCCTTGGCGCATGGGGACTTTGACCCGATCACTTTCCACGTTCTGGGTTAAAAAGCGGACTTCGCTTCGACCCCGCCCTTTTCATTCAGCCACCATTTCGGGCGATGGATCCGCTGGTTCCCAGTGGACGCATTGCCCCCCAGCCCATGCCCGCAACACGCCTTCTCGCCGACATCGGCGGCACCAACATCCGCCTGGCCTGGCAGAACCCCGGGGACGACACCCTGCACGACACGCGCGTGCTGCAGTGCGCCCAGTTCCCCACGGTGGACGATGCCATCCGCACCTACCTGCGCGAGGTGGGCCGGGAGGCGCCGAACGAGGCGGCCTTCGGCATCGCCAACCCGGTGACGGGCGATGCCATCCGCATGACCAACCACAGCTGGAGCTTTTCGCAGAAGGCCGTGCGCGAGGCCTTCGGTTTTGCGCGGCTGGTGGTGATCAACGACTTCACGGCGCTGGCGCTGGCCTTGCCCCTGCTCACCCCCGACCTGCTGCGCCAGGTGGGCGGTGGCCAGGCCGTGCCGGGCGAGGCCATTGGCCTTGTGGGTGCGGGCACCGGGCTCGGTGTCTCGGGCCTGGTGTTTCCACCGCATTCGCCGGCCGGGGTGCCGCTGTCGGGCGAGGGCGGCCATGTCACGCTGGCCGCACAGACCCAGCACGAGTTCGATGTGCTGCAGGTGCTGCAGCAGCGCTATGGCCATGTGTCGGCCGAGCGCGCAGTGTCGGGCTCGGGCCTGGTGGACCTGTACCACGCGGTGCGCACCGTGGCAAAGGTCGGAGGCACCGAGGTGAACTCGGCAGCCCAGGTGACGGAGGCGGCGCTGCAGGCCAAGGACCCGCTGGCCCTGCAGGCGCTGGACCTGTTCTGCGGCTTCCTGGGCAATGTGGCGGGCAACCTCGCGCTCACGCTGGGGGCGCGCGGCGGGGTGTACATCGGCGGCGGCATGGTGCCGCGCCTGGGGGCGTGGTTCGACCAGTCGTCCTTCCGCCAGCGCTTCGAGGGCAAGGGGCGTTTCCAGGCCTACCTGGCGTCCATCCCCTGCTGGATCATCGACCCGAGTGCGACCCCGGCGCTGTACGGCGCCTCGCGCGCGCTCGATATCGCAGGCGGCTGAGCATGGCCGGCGCGCCACCACCGCTGTCGCTTGCCGGGGTGCACCACGTGGCCCTCATCGGCTCGGACTATGCGCGCTCCAAGCGCTTCTACACCGAGGTGCTGGGCCTGGCCGTGGTGAACGAGACCTGGCGCGCCGAGCGCCAGTCGTACAAGCTCGACCTGGCTTTGCCCGATGGCACGCAGATCGAGCTGTTTTCCTTTCCCGAGGCGCCGCCCCGGCCCTCCTACCCCGAGGCCTGCGGCCTGCGCCATCTGGCGCTGCGCGTGAAGGACCTGGAGGCCTGCCTGCGCACCCTGGCCGTCCATGGGGTGGCGGCCGAGCCGGTGCGTACCGACCCCTTCACAGGCTGCCCCTTCACCTTCATCGCCGACCCGGACGGCCTGCCCATCGAACTGGTCGGCCCGCTGCCGCGATAGCCCCGTTCCCGCCTGAAACGCCATGCCGCCCAGGGGTACCTGCGCGGCATTTTCATGTGCGCGCATTGTTCTCAAAACTGGAACAGACAGTTCGTGACTGGGTAGTTTTTCTCTGAACACCTGAGGCGTACAGTTCAACCCATCGATGAGCCGAACCCGCAAGGCGACTCACCGAACCCGGTTCAGGAATGGTTTCTGTCCCGGTTTTATTGAGACGCTTCTTTATCTTCAAAGGATTTCATCATGAACACGACCGCACGTTTCCTCTCCATCGCCGCTGTGGCTGCTTTCGCTTCTTTCGGCGCTTACGCTGACGAAGCCGATGCTTCGCAATTCGCCACCAAGTTCGAAACCAACCGCACCCGCGCCGAAGTGGCCGCCGAAGCCGCTACCGTCGCCCAGACGCGCAGCCTGGAACCCGCTGGTTCCCGCGTGGTGACCTACAAGTCGACGGCTGACCGTGCTGCCGTGCGTGCAGCCGCTGCCGAAGCCGTGCGCACCGGCCAGATCCCTTCGGGCGAAATCAGCGCTCTGTAATCAGCGCCCCCGAACAGACCCCAGACCAACCCCATTCAAGAATCGAGATCACCATGAACAAGACCGCACGTTTCCTGTCCATCGCCGCTGTGGCTGCTTTCTCTGCCTTCGGCGTCCACGCTGACGAAGCCGATTCCTCGCAGTTCGCCCTGAAGTTCGACACAAACCGCACCCGCGCCGAAGTGGCTGCCGAAGCCGCCAACGTGGCACAAACCCGCAGCCAGGAGCCAGCAGGTTCGCGCGTTGTGACCTACAAGTCCACGGCTGACCGTGCTGCCGTGCGCGCAGCGGCCGCCGAAGCCGTTCGTCTGGGCCAGATCCCTTCGGGCGAGATCAGCGCCCTGTAAGAGCAAGGGCCTTCAGACAAGGCCCGCCAGTTGCGGGCCTTCCCATGGTGGTGGTGTTTCACGGTCGTGGGCATCGCCACCATGTGGAAGTGTTTCCCCTCCTTGCCCTCACCCGGGCAATTGACAAGGGCTCCCATTGGGAGCCCTTCTTTTATGGGGCAGCGCCGTTCAGGCGCCGCTGCAGCACAGGCCCGCGCACGTGCGCGGGGATCACACTTCCTCGCTCCAGCAGTAGCCGTCGCGCGCGATCATGGCGCTGGCGGCGCTCGGGCCCCAACTGCCGGCCGTGTAGGGCCGTGGGCCCAGCGCATCGTTGCGCCAGTGCTGCAGGATGGGCTCCACCCAGCGCCAGGCTTCCTCTTGCTCGTCGCTGCGCACGAACAGGTTCAGGCGACCCGCGATCACATCGAGCAGCAGGCGTTCGTAGGCGCCCACGCGCTCGGTGCCGAAGCGCTGGTCGAAGTCGAGGTTCAGGGACACCTGCGAGAGCGCGGGCTCGACCTGCTGTTGGGCGGCGCCCTGGGCCATGAGGTGCAACTCCAGCCCGTCCTTGGGCTGCAGGTTGATCACCAGGCGGTTGGCCGCGCCGGCCGAGGTGCGGAAGATCGGGTGCGGCACAGGCCGGAAATTGACCACGATGTGCGCGTCCCGCCCCGCGAGTCGCTTGCCGGTGCGGATGTAGAAGGGCACGCCGGCCCAGCGCCAGTTGGAGATCTCGGTGCGCAGCGCGACGAATGTTTCGGTGGTGCTGCCCGGGGCCACGCCTTTTTCCTGCAGGTAGCCGGGCACGCTGGCGCCATGCGTCTTGCCGGCCACGTACTGCCCGCGGATCACGTGCTGGCCGATGGTCTCGGTGCTCCAGGGCTTGAGCGATTGCAGCACCTTGAGCTTCTCGTCGCGGATTGCGTTGGCGCTGGCGTTGATGGGGGGCTCCATGCCGATCGCGCACAAGAGCTGCAGGGCATGGTTCTGCACCATGTCGCGCAGGGCGCCGGTCTGGTCATAGAAGGCGCCGCGCGTTTCCACGCCCAGTTCTTCGGCAATGGTGATCTGGATGTTGGCAATCGTCTCGCGACGCCACAGGGGCTCGAACAGCGCGTTGCCGAAACGCATGGCGAGCAGGTTCTGCACCGAGGGCTTGCCCAGGTAATGGTCGATGCGAAAGACCTGCTCTTCCTTGAGCACGCGGCGCAGCGTGTCGTTGATGGCCTGGTTGGAGCGCAGGTCGTGGCCCAGCGGCTTTTCGAGCACCACACGGGTGTGCGGGCCGTTCAGCCCCACGGCGGCAATCTGTTCGCAGACATTGGTGAACAGGCTGGGCGCCGTGGCCACGTACATCACCACCGATTCGGCATTGCGCTCGTGCAGCATGGCGGCCAGGCGGGCATAGTCCTGGGTTTGCGACAGGTCCATGCGCAGGTAGTGCAGCAGGGCGCCGAAGCGTTCGAACTCGTCGGGGGTGGGGCGCTTGGCCAGGTCCACACCTTCGAAGCGCGACTGGATCAGGCTGCGGTATTGTTCATGGCTGAGCTCGTCGCGGGCCACCGCGATGATGCGGCCCCCCTCGGGCAGCGTTCCGTGGCGGAACGCCTGGAACAGCGCTGGCATCAGCTTGCGCCAGGCCAGGTCGCCGGTTCCACCAAACAGGACAAGGTCAAAACTCATCGGGTCTCCATATCGGCATGTTTGTAATCGCGTCTGCCCTGAAATTGTAATCACGTTACATCGCTTTGTGTAGATCCTCAGGGTGATAGACGTTTGAAACTGTGTCTGCAACAAAAAAGTACCAGACAATTTTGGTAATCAAGTTACTATCTCGCCGTTGTCCCTCTTTCCTCTCCAGGTAGCTTTCCCATGTTCCTCCGCTGTGATCAGACCCCGCTGTGGCCCGTTTTGCAGGAATTGTTCGATGCCGGGTTGCACAGCCTCGATCTGCGTCAGGCGTTTGCGCAGGACAGCGGGCGTTTCGGGCACTTCAGCCAGCAGGCCCCGCATGTGTTTGCCGACCTCTCCAAGAACCTGTGGGACCGGCCGACCGAAGGGCTGCTGCTTGGGCTGGCCCAGGAGTGCGGCCTTACGGCCCAGCGCGATGCCATGTTCGCAGGCCAACCCATCAACCACACCGAAGGGCGTGCGGTGCTGCACACCTTGCTGCGCCGCCCCCGGGGCATGGCGCTGCCGGGGGACACGCCCGGCATCGCGAGGAACCTGGCCGAGGTGCACCAGACGCTCGATGCCATGCTGGAATATGCGGAACAGGTGCGCGGCGATGCCGCGATCACCGATGTGGTGAACATCGGCATCGGCGGCTCCGATCTGGGGCCGCACATGGCCGTGCGCGCGCTCGATGCCTTCCGCGCTGCGGGCAAGCGCCTGCACTTTGTCTCCAACGTCGACGGGCACGAACTGCATGGCGTGCTGCGGAGCGTGAGACCCGAGAACACGCTGTTCCTGATCGCCTCCAAGACCTTCACCACGGCCGAGACCATGGCCAATGCGCGTTCGGCGCTGGCCTGGTTCGGTGCCGAGGGCGGCCGCGATGTGGCGCGCCACTTCGCGGCGCTCACCACCAATGTCGAGGCGGCGGGTGCCCTGGGCATCACCACCACCTTCGGCTTCTGGGACTGGGTGGGCGGGCGCTATTCGCTGTGGTCGGCGATCGGCCTGCCCATCGCCATCGCCATCGGCGCGGCAGGCTTTCGCGAGTTGCTGGCCGGCGCGCATGCCATGGACGAGCATTTCCGCACGGCGCCGCTGGCGGCCAACCTGCCGGTGCGTCTGGGCCTGCTCGATGTCTGGTACCGCAATTTCCACGGCTTCACCAGCCGCTGCATCGCGCCCTACCATGCCTCGCTGGGGCGGCTGCCGGCCTACCTGCAGCAGCTCGAGATGGAGAGCAATGGCAAGCGCGTGGGGGCCGACGGGCAGGCGCTGCCGTACGCCACCTCGCCCGTGCTCTGGGGCGAGCCCGGCACCAACGGCCAGCACGCCTTCTTCCAGATGCTGCACCAGGGCACCGACGTGCTGCCGCTGGAGATCATCGCCGTGCGCCAGGCCGCGCATCCGCTGCCTGGCCACCAGGACAAGCTGCTCGCCAACGCCCTGGCCCAGGCCCAGGCGCTGATGGTGGGCAAGGCCAGCCCCGAAGACGGCCATCGCCACTTCCCGGGCAACCGGCCCAGCACCTTTCTGCTGCTCGAAGCGCTCACGCCCGCCTCGCTGGGGGCGCTGATCGCGCTGCAAGAGCACCGCGTCTTCGTGAGCGGCAGCCTGTGGGGCATCAACAGTTTTGACCAGTGGGGCGTGGAGCTGGGCAAGGTGCTGGCACGCGACCTGGAGGCGCGCCTGGCATCGGGCGATGCCACGGGGCTCGACGGTTCCACGGCCGGCCTGCTGGCGCGCCTGCGCAGCGGCGGCTGACACTCACCCATCCATCCATTCAACCCCCCCCGCACAGCACCCCCAGAGGTGCTGGCGCCCCGAGGAGACAAGCCCATGGTGGCACCCCAGCCCGATTTCCGCTCGCCCGCATTCCTGCATGCGCACATCCGCCAGACCATGGCGTTCTACGAGCCCGTGGCCACCGATCCGGGGGGCGGCATGTACCACTTCTTCCTCGACGATGGCACGGTGTATGACGAGCGCACGCGCCACCTGGTGAGCGCCACGCGCTTTGTGGTCACGCACGCCATCCTGTTCCAGACCACGGGGGAGGCGCGTTACTACGACGGCATGGTGCATGCGCTGAAGTTCCTGCGCACGGCCTTCCTCGATGCGGCCACCGGCGGCTATGCCTGGCTCATCGACTGGCATGGCGGCCACGCCACCGTGCTCGATGGCACGCGCCACTGCTATGGCATGGCCTTCGTGATGTTGGCCTATGCCCGCGCGCACGAGGCCGGCATGCCCGAGGCGCGCCAGTGGCTGGCAGAGGCCTTCGAGACCGCCGAGCAGCATTTCTGGCAACCGGCCCAGGGCCTGTACGCCGACGAGGCCACGCGCGACTGGGCGCTGTCGGACTACCGTGGCCAGAACGCCAACATGCATGCCTGCGAGGCCATGATCTCGGCCTTCCGCGCCACGAGCGAGCGGCGCTACATCGAGCGTGCCGAGCAGCTTGCGCAGGGCATCTGCCAGCGCCAGGCGGCGTTGTCGGGCGGCTGGGTGTGGGAGCATTTCCGCGCCGACTGGTCGGTAGACTGGGACTACAACCGCGACGACCGGACCAACATCTTCCGCCCCTGGGGCTACCAGATCGGCCACCAGACCGAATGGGCCAAGCTGCTGCTGCAGCTCGATGCGCTGGCGCCCGCGGACTGGCACCTGCCGTGCGCGCGCTTTTTGTTCGACGCTGCACTGGACAAGGGCTGGGATGCCGCCCACGGCGGCATCGTCTATGGCATGGCGCCCGACGGCAGCATCTGCGACGACGGCCGGTACCACTGGGTGCAGGCCGAGAGCATGGCCGCGGCGGCCGTGTTGGCCGTGCGCACCGGCGAGCCACGCTACTGGGACTGGTACGACCGGATCTGGGCCTACTGCTGGCAGCATTTCGTGGACCACGCGCACGGTGCTTGGTTCCGCATCCTCGACGGGCGCAACCGCAACCACACGCGCGAGAAGAGCAACGCCGGCAAGGTGGACTACCACAACATGGGCGCCTGCTACGACGTGCTGCTGGCGCTCGGGGCGCAGCGCGCCTCCTGAGAATCACATCGCCGCGCTGGCCTGGAAGAAGTTCACGGGCAGGCCCGGCACCTCGACGGGCAGGCTGAACAGCGAGCCCGCAGGCACGGCGGCGTCCAGTTCCTCCTGCGGCCGGCCGGCGCGCGCCGAGGTGATGTACAGCGTGCGCAAGTCTTCACCGCCAAAGCAGACCATGGTAGGGCACTGCACGGGCACGGCAATGCGCTGCAGTACTTGGCCGGCGGGCGAGAGCTGCAGCACGCACGCCCCCTCGTACATGGCCACCCAGTAGTTGCCCTGCACGTCCACGGCGGCACCATCGGGCCGGCCGCCGTAAGGCTCGCCCGCCACTTTGGGGGGGAAAGTGGCCCAGGGCGTGCGGCCCTGGATGCTGCCGGTGTCGGCATCGAAAGCGAAGCGGTCGATGCGGTGCTCGGGCGTGTTCGACCAGTAGAGCCACCGGTCGTCGGGGCTGAAGGCCAGGCCGTTGGCGGTGAAGTTGTCGCCCGCCATCTTCTGCACGCGAAAGCCGCCCGGTACCGCTTCCAGCCGCCACAGCGCCGCGTCGGGCGCCGTGCGCGGGCTGATCACCGAGCCGGCCCAGAAGCGGCCCGCCGAATCGCAGCGGCCGTCGTTCAGACGCAGCACGCGGGTGTCGTGCGCGTCGGCGGGCAAGGGTGCCAGGCAGGCGAGGGCGCCGCTCTGGGTGTCGAGCAGGTAGAAGCCATCTCGTAACCCGATTACTATTTTGTGGCCGGCCGCCGGTGCGCAGCAGCCAGGTTCGGACGGCATGTCCCAGGTCCGCAGGCGCCCGCTCGCTGGCGCCCAGGCATGCACCCGCTTCCCTTGGATGTCACACCAGTAAAGGGATGTTTCATGGGGATGCCAGAATGGCGATTCGCCGAGTTCCGAGGGCGGCAGGGGCAGGGTCTGCAGGGACATTGACTTGATCCGGGGTGGTTATCGAGTTACATTCTAGAGGCTCCAACCGGAGCCGCTGTCTCTTTTCCCCACTACCCGAATCCACCCCCGATGGAGCATCCCATGCATTCAGTCGTAGCGCGCGTGACGGCCCGCATCATCGAGCGCAGCAAGGAGACCCGCGCCGCCTACCTGGCCACGGTCGACGCCATGGTCCAGCGCAAACCCCCGCAGGACCGCATGGGCTGCGCCAACCTAGCCCATGCCTATGCCGCGCTGCCAGGTTCCGAGAAGTTCAAGGTCACCGTCGAGAAGGCGCCTAACATCGGCATCGTCACGGCCTACAACGACATGCTGTCGGCCCACCAGCCCTACCAGGCCTACCCCGCACTGCTGCGCGACGAGGCCGCGCGCCACGGCGCCATGGCCCAGGTGGCCGGCGGCGTGCCCGCCATGTGCGATGGCGTGACGCAGGGAACGCCCGGCATGGAGCTGTCGCTGTTCTCCCGGGACAATATTGCCATGGCCACCGCGGTAGCGCTGTCCCACGACGTGTTCGACGGCGTGCTGCTGCTCGGCGTGTGCGACAAGATCGTGCCGGGCCTGTTGATCGGCGCGCTGCACTACGGCCACCTGCCTTGCGTGTTCGTGCCCGCCGGCCCCATGGGTTCGGGCCTGCCCAACAAGGACAAGGCCAAGGTGCGCGAGCAGTACGCGCAAGGCCTTGTCGGCCGCGACGAGCTGCTCAAGGCCGAGTCGGCCGCGTACCACAGCCCCGGCACCTGCACCTTCTACGGCACGGCCAACAGCAACCAGATGCTGCTCGAAGCCATGGGCCTGCATGTGCCCAATGCAGCCTTTGCCTCCCCCGACAGCGGCGAGCGCGAGGAGTTCACGCGCCAGGCCATGCGCACCGTGCTGTCCATCGGCAAGCGCGGCAACCGCTTCACACCCATCGGCCATGTGGTGGACGAGCGCTGCATCGTCAACGCCATGGCCGCGCTGCTGGCCACGGGCGGCTCCACCAACCACCTGATCCACTGGGTGGCGATCGCGCGCAGCGCGGGCATCCTGATCGACTGGACCGATTTCGACGACCTGTCCTCCGTGGTGCCGCTGCTGGCCCGCGTCTACCCCAACGGCGATGCCGACGTGAACCAGTTCCAGGCTGCGGGCGGCCCGCCCTGGATCCTGCGCGAGCTGCTGGCTAACGGCCTCATGCACCCCGATGTGCTGAGCGTGAACGAAGGCGGCATCGCCGCCGGCGGTCAGGCTGCGCCCGCCACCTCGGGCGACGAGGCCGTGCTACGCCCGGTGGACAAGCCGTTCTCGCCCACGGGCGGCCTGCGCCTGCTGCAGGGGCGCCTGGGCCGCGCGGTGATCAAGGTCTCGGCCGTGCCCGAGGACCGCCACATCATCGAAGCGCCTGCGCGCGTGTTCGACTCGCAGGAAGAGCTGCTCGCGGCCTTCAGCGCGGGCGAGGTGCAGCAGAACATGGTGGCCGTGGTGCGTTTCCAAGGTCCGCAGGCCAACGGCATGCCGGAGCTGCACAAGCTCACGCCGCCCCTGGCCGTGCTGCAGAACCAGGGCTTCAAGGTGGCGCTGGTGACCGATGGCCGCATGAGCGGTGCTTCGGGCAAGGTGCCGGCCGCCATCCACGTGACACCCGAGGCCCTGGGCGGCGGCCCGCTGGCCAAGGTGCGCAATGGCGACATGGTGCGCGTGGACGCGGTGGCCGGTACGCTCGACGTGTTGGTCGACGAGGCCGAATGGGCGGCCCGCACCCCCGACGAATGCAAGGCGCCCGCAGCCACCGGCTTCGGGCGTGAACTGTTTGCCAACTTTCGCCGCCATGCGGGCGGCGCCGAACAAGGAGCCTGTACATGGCTGTGAATGCCTCCACCACCCCTTCCCTGAACCCGGCGGACATCGCCAGCTACGGCCCGGTGATCCCGGTCATCGTGATCGACCGCGTCGAAGACGCGATCCCCCTGGCCGAGGCCTTGCTGGCCGGTGGCGTCAAGGTGCTTGAAGTCACGCTGCGCACGCCCGCGGGTCTGCCCGCCATCGAAGCCATCGCGCGCCAATTGCCCGAGGCGGTGGTCGGCGTGGGCACGGTGCTCAATGCCGATGACGCACGCCGCGCCAGCGAGGCCGGCGCCCGCTTCGCCGTGAGCCCGGGCTACACCTCCGAAGTCGGCTCGGCCTGCAAGGGGCTGAGCCTGCCGCTGCTGCCCGGCGTGGCCACCTCCAGCGAGATCATGCAGGCGCTGGCCGATGGCTTCCAGTTCCTCAAGCTGTTCCCGGCCGAAGCCGTGGGCGGCATCCCGCTGCTCAAGTCCTGGGCCAGCCCGTTTGGCCAGGTGAGCTTCTGCCCCACGGGCGGCATCACCAATGCCACCGCGCCCAACTACCTGGCACTGCCCAATGTGCGCTGTGTGGGCGGCTCCTGGCTCACGCCGGGCGACGCCGTGCGTGCCGGCGATTGGGCACGCATCACCCAGCTGGCGCAGGCCACGCAGGCGTTGCGGCAGGCCAGCTGAGCAGGCAACACATTTCCCTGGGGGCGATGAGTGCCCCTCCAAAAGCCCGCGCACCTGCAGCCGCGGGCTTTTTTCATGGGCCCCACAAGCTCGGATGCATCTGGTATCCATTGGCACGTTGCCTGCGCGCGACAAGTTCCTGGTGCCTGTGTCCTGAATTAATAAAATGAGAATCGTTATCAATACTATTCTTGAAAATCATGGCAATTCACTACAGGCAGACCGCCGTCTGCGCGGGCATCGCGCTGGCGTTCGGGCTCACGGCGGCGGGGGCGTGGGCGCAGGGGACAGGTGCCACGCTGGGCGAGGTGCGCGTGGACGCGAATGCAGAGAAGGAGTCGGCCACGGCCCCCGTGGTGGGCTACCGCGCACGCAACGCCGCCACGGCCACCAAGACGGACACGCCGCTGTCCGAGACACCGCAATCCGTCACCGTGATCACGCGCGACCAGTTGGTGGACCAGGGCGCCTCCAACCTGCAGGATGCGCTGCTCTACGCGGCCGGTGTGCGCAGCGATGCCTATGGGCTCGATAGCCGCTCCGATGGCATGCGCGTGCGCGGCAGCTACCCGGACGTCTACCTCGACGGCCTGCGCCAGAACTACAACTGGTACACCAGCGTCACGCGCTCCGACGCCTACACGCTGGAGCGCATCGAGGTGCTGCGCGGCCCCTCGGGCATGCTGTTCGGCGCCGGCACGGTGGCTGGCGTGATCAACATGGGCAGCAAGCGCCCTCTGCAGGAGGCGCAACGCGAGGTCGGCGTGCAGTTGGGCAGCTGGAACCGCCGCCAGCTGCAGGCCGACCTGACCGGCCCGCTGACGAAGGACGGCGAATGGTCCTACCGCCTCGTGGCCCTGGCCCGCACGGCCGACACCCAGGTGGACCATGTACCCGACGACCGCCGCCTGATCGCGCCCTCGCTGGCCTGGCGGCCCAACGCCGCCACCTCGCTGGTGCTGCAGGCCCACTGGCAGCAGGACCGCACGGGCAGCACCTCGCAGTTCTTCCCCTGGTCAGGCACCTTGCTGCCCAACCCGAATGGCCAACTGCCGCTGTCGCGCTTCATCGGCGAGCCCGGCGACCACTACGACAGCGACCGCGAATCGGTGGGCTGGCTGTTCGAGCACCGCTTCAACGACAACTGGACCGTGCGCCAGAACCTGCGCCTGGCGCGCAACGAAAACCGCGGTGTGTACCACTGGGGCGATTTCTACACCACCATCGGTGGCTTCGGGTCCGACCCTGTGAACCAGCGCGTGCTGGGCCGCTTCTATGATGAGTCCCTCACCCGCACGCGCATGGCGGCGGTGGACACGCACCTGCAGGGCAATCTGAGCACAGGCGCCCTGCGCCACCAGCTGCTGCTGGGTGTGGACTGGAACCGCCAGACCGAGGACAAGGCCACCGCCAGCGCCTTCAGCACCATCGACGCCTATGCGCCGGTGTACGGCAACCTGGTGACGGCGCCGCTGGAGGCCAGCCCCCGCAATGTGCAGCGCCAGAGCGGCATCTACCTGCAGGACCAGATGAAGTGGGACAACTGGATCTTCGTGGCCGGCCTGCGCCATGACCGCGCGGTGAACAGCCTGGCCGGATCGGCCGGCGACCGCACCAGCGACACCACCAAGCGCCTGGGCGTGATGTACCAGTTGCCGGGCGGCTGGACACCCTACATCAGCTACGCCGAGTCGTTCAGCCCCGTGAGCGGTACCAACAAGCAGGGCCAGCGCTTCAAGCCGCTCGAAGGCGAGCAGATCGAGCTGGGCGTGAAGTACGTGCCCGAAGGCAGCGGCACCCAGTTCACGGCAGCGGTCTACGATCTCAAGGAAAAAAACCAGAAGATCGCCGACCCGGTCAACGCCGGCAATACGCTGCAGGCCGGCCAGACGCGCAACAAGGGGCTGGAGCTGGAGTACAAGGGGCGTGTCGCCACGGTCTTCGCCCTCATCGCCCACTACAACTACACGGATGTCGATCCCACCCTGGAGGGGCTGCCACGGCACCAGGCGGCCGTCTGGGGCGTCTACCGCTTTGCCGTCGGCGGCGTGCGCGGCTTCTCGGCCGGTGCCGGTTACCGCTGGCTGTCCTCGTTCCGCGATGGCTCGGGCCCGACCGTTCCTTCGGCGGGCGTGGTGGACGCGCTGCTCGCCTACGACACACCGCAGTGGCGCTATGCGCTCAACATCAGCAACCTGGCCGACAAGCAGTATGTGAGCACCTGCCTCGCGCGCGGTGACTGCTGGTGGGCCACGCGCCGCAACGTGGTGCTGAGCGCGACTTATAGGTTCTGATCCCCCTGAGTCGCTTCGCGCCTTCCCCCTTCTCTCGAACTACTGCGTAGTTCGGGAAGGGGGACACCGCCAGCGCGGCGGGGCGGCCCTTGCGCGGCGGTCACTGGTATGGGCCGTGCCTATTTCGCCCGTGATGCGAAGCAGCCAGCCTCTGTAGGCGGGGGCAAAAAAGAAGCCCCGCAGGCCTTGCAGCCTGCGGGGCTTTTTTCATGGAGAGCACAGGAGCCGCCGTGCGGCCTGCCCCTGTGCGCAGCCGGCAATTACATGCCCATGCCGCCCATGCCACCCATGCCGCCCATGTCGGGCATGCCGCCGCCGGCAGGAGCGTCGTCCTTCGGGGCTTCGGCAACCATGGCTTCGGTCGTCAGCAGCAGCGATGCCACGGAAGCGGCGTTCTGCAGGGCCGTGCGGGTGACCTTCGTGGGGTCCAGAATGCCCAGCTCGAGCATGTCGCCGTAGGTGTCGTTCGAGGCGTTGAAGCCGAAGTTGCCCTTGCCGGCCAACACGGCGTTCACCACCACCGAGGCTTCGCCGCCGGCGTTGTTCACGATTTCGCGCAGGGGCGCTTCGATGGCCTTCAGCACCAGCTTGATACCGGCTTCCTGGTCGGCGTTGTCGCCCTTGACCGAGTCACCCACGGCTTGCTTGGCACGCAGCAGGGCCACGCCACCACCGGCCACCACGCCTTCTTCCACGGCAGCGCGGGTAGCGTGCAGTGCGTCTTCCACGCGGGCCTTCTTTTCCTTCATTTCGACTTCGGTGGCAGCGCCGACCTTGATCACGGCCACACCGCCGGCCAGCTTGGCCACGCGCTCTTGCAGCTTCTCGCGGTCGTAGTCGGACGTGGCTTCCTCGATCTGCACGCGCACTTGCTTGACGCGGGCTTCGATGTCAGCGGCAGCGCCGGAGCCGTCGATGATGATGGTGTTTTCCTTGCCCACTTCGATGCGCTTGGCCTGGCCCAGGTCGGCCAGGGTCACCTTCTCGAGGGTCAGGCCCACTTCTTCGGCGATGACCTTGCCGCCCGTCAGGATGGCGATGTCTTCCAGCATGGCCTTGCGGCGGTCGCCGAAGCCAGGGGCCTTCACAGCCACGACCTTCAGGATGCCGCGGATGGTGTTGACCACCAGCGTCGCCAGGGCTTCGCCTTCGACTTCTTCGGCAATGATCAGCAGGGGACGGCCGGCCTTGGCGACTTGCTCCAGCGTGGGCAGCAGGTCACGGATGTTGCTGATCTTCTTGTCGAACAGCAGCACGAAGGGGTTGTCCAGAATCGCGGATTGCTTTTCGGGGTTGTTGATGAAGTAGGGCGACAGGTAGCCGCGGTCGAACTGCATGCCTTCCACGACGTCCAGTTCGGACTCGAGCGACTTGCCGTCTTCCACGGTGATCACGCCTTCCTTGCCGACCTTGTCCATGGCGTCAGCGATCAGCTTGCCGATGGTTTCGTCGGAGTTGGCGGAGATCGAACCCACTTGGGCGATTTCCTTGGAGGTGGTGGTGGGCTTGGAAGCCTTCTTCAGTTCCACGACCAGGGCGGCGACAGCCTTGTCGATACCGCGCTTTAGGTCCATGGGGTTGATGCCGGCGGCCACGTACTTGAAGCCTTCGCGCACGATGGCCTGGGCCAGCACGGTAGCGGTGGTGGTGCCGTCACCAGCGTTGTCGCTGGTCTTGGAGGCCACTTCCTTCACGAGCTGGGCGCCCATGTTCTGCAGCTTGTCCTTGAGTTCGATTTCCTTGGCCACGGACACGCCGTCCTTAGTCACGGTGGGGGCGCCGAAGGAACGCTCGAGCACCACGTTGCGGCCCTTGGGGCCCAGGGTCACCTTGACCGCATTGGCCAGGATGTTCACGCCTTCAACCATGCGTGCGCGGGCTTCGCCGCCGAAAACTACGTCTTTTGCTGCCATTTGATTTCTCCGAATTCAGTAAAAAGTCTGCTCAGTAGGGAGAAGAATTACTTCTCGACGACAGCAAAAAGGTCGTCTTCCTTCATGACCAGCAGCTCGTCGCCCTTGATCTTGACGGTCTGGCCCGAGTACTTGCCGAACAGAACGCGGTCGCCGACCTTCACGTTCAGGGCGATCAGTTCGCCCTTGTCGTTCTTCTTGCCGGGGCCAACGGCCAGCACTTCACCTTGATCGGGTTTTTCAGCGGCGTTGTCGGGGATCACGATGCCGGAGGCGGTCGTGGTTTCGCTTTCAATACGCTTGACGATCACGCGATCGTGCAGGGGGCGAAGGTTCATTGCATTGCTCCTGGGTCAAAAAAATTACCGACAGTACGAAGCGCCTGGAAAGGCCAGGCGCAACCAAACTTCATCCAGCAAGGGGTGTTAGCACTCCATTGCAGTGAGTGCTAATGATACGGGCATTTGTTGCCGTTTCAAGACATGGGGTGATTGGAAAGGGGTCAAACACCCGTCCAGTTGTTCGCCGCGGCACTGCGTCCAGGGGCACGGCAAGCACCTGAGCGCCTGGAACGCCGCCTTGCCGCAGGGCCTGCACGCCGGAAGCCTGGCCCCTGGGGCCGCTCCACCTTGCGTGGCCCGACCTCGTTCTCCCCCTGCCGGGGTGGGGTGAAAGAAGGCTTTCACCGGTACCTTGCGCTGGCCGGGCGCCCGGCACCCGCCTGTCGCGCGCGGCGCCACCCCTGTCAGGACCCGTGGCGCTCCGCAGCGGGGGCGCCAAGCCGCTGAACGCCCAGCCAACCATTCTTTTTTATTCTTGCGAGGGAACCGATGAAGCCATTGATGATGAAGAACAAGACTTTCCGCACGGCCGCAGCGCTGGGCGCAGCCGCCCTGTGCAGTGCCTTTGCGATGGGCTCGGCGCACGCGGTGCAGCCGGCCATCTCCATGGGCTACGACCACGCGCTGGTGCTGCGCGCCGATGGCACCGTCTGGTCCTGGGG